>NZ_LIQZ01000144.1 GCF_001418655.1 Streptomyces phaeochromogenes
CGGCAACAGACCGCCACCCAAACCCCACCAGCCCCGCGCAGCGCACCCCGCACGACCTGGGCTTGACGCCGTCACATTCCGCCAGTACCTAAAAAACAGGGCCGAAGACACCCCACCGCACACCCCACCGGAGGTGACCATGGCGGCGACAGCTCGACATGAGACGCGAGCCCTCCTCCGCGCCCACCTGTCGGCCGCCTCCGGCTACCGCCATCTGACAAGGCACTGCCCGATCTGCCACAGACTCCTCCGGCTGGCCTCCGAGAGCGCTCCCTACGACCAGGAGAGCCCCGAGAGCCCCTACGAGGACGAGGCACCCTCCCCGGCGTGAGCGGATCGCGCGACGCGCCCCGCACCCCGGCCTCGCCCCAACTGCCCCTCGGGCGACGCCAGATGCGTACGACCCCCTCTAGCGCAGAAACGCCAACCACATCAAGGACCATGACATGTGACGGGTGTCACCGCATAAGTTTTCAAACCCGCGGAACTTACCCCCCACCTACAACTGGTCAATTTAATATGTGCAATTGCACCCCACCCCGGGGCCTCGCACAGCTGATCCGACAGGTCTCCCCAGACTGCGACAAGGCCGCTCACAGACCGGCCGCCCAGCCTGTGCGTACGCCATGACCAGCACATGACCGGACACCGCCGACGCACCGCCGACGCACCATCGGCGGACCGTCGGCACACAAAAAAGATCGCACTGGACCCGGCGGAGTCCAGCGCGATCTACGACGCACCCTTGTTGCTTGTGGTTCTCGCTTGGGCGTGGACCCCGTTGGGGCAGGATCCGCGTCGCTTGGAGCTTGGGTTCGGGCAGTCCGACAAGTTAGGGGACCTGCCGAAATGCCCTGCTATGGAGTTGTTGTTCAGACTTCGCTGCGCTGCTGCGGAATGCCCGCGAGCAGGGCACGAACCTCGGCCTCGCGGTAACGGCGATGGCCGCCGAGCGTGCGGATCGAAGTGAGCTTGCCGGCCTTCGCCCACCGCGTCACCGTCTTCGGGTCCACGCGGAACATCGTGGCAACCTCAGCGGGGGTCAGCAGCGGCTCGGCATCAGGGGTGCGAGCGGTCATGAGCGGCCTCCTCGGGAGAACCGAACCTTCTCGGTTCATTCCTCTAAATTCTGCACCTTGACCCGCGTTGCCCGAAATGGCGGATGCGGGTCGAGTCGGTTATAGGACGAACGGCTTGTCCTCGGCACTACAACTACACCATCTGTCCAACCGCGTCGGCCAAACCGATGGAATTGCCCTCCCAGGTGTCCATCGGCGACGGAAGCCAATGGACCATGCCATAGCGGACAGTCACGCCGCTGTGACGATCAGTCACAGGGCGATCAGGAGTCAACAGACCCCCCATAGCGTGCAATGCTGAGATTCCACCCATACATGGGCAGAAGGAGCCCTCCCCGGACTCCTTGTCCTATTTTGGCATGAGGAGGGGCGTTAGGCGCAAGGTCCGCGTTAGTGCCGTCCGTCACGCTTACCCCGTACGACCCGGATAGGGACTTACGTCCTGTCAGCACCCGTGACGCACAGGGACCATCAGTCCCACAGGTCAACTCCCGCCCCGGCGGGCGAACCTCCGGCGCCGGTATGCGGACCTCCAGTATGCGGACTCTCCGGTTCAGGGTCCCGGCTTCAGGGGTCCCGGCTTCGGGGTCCCGGAGATCCATCCGAACCTCCGGTCCTCGGCCTCAGTTCGCCGAGCGACGGTCCCGTACCGAGCGCCATCGCTCCACGAGCCGGCCGTACGCCTCGCCGGCGCCCGCCCCGTCGCCCGTACGCAGCGCCTCGATGCCCTCGGCGACGTCGGCCGCCGAATGGTCGCCGTCGAGCTCCCCGGCGGGCAGGACGTGCACCAGGCCGCCGTAGTCGAGCTCCACCAGCGAGCGCGGGTGGAACTCCTCCAGCCAGCGGCCCACGTCCACCAGGCCGTCGATGAGCGGCCCCTCGTCGAGGGCATCCCGCAGCGTCCGCAGGCCCCGCGCCACCCGCCGCCGGGCCTGCACCATGGGCGTCCGGTAGCGCAGGACGGGCGGGCCCTCCGCCGCCCCGAGGCCGTCCCCGGAGCCGGTCGAGCCGGTCCCCTTGTCGTACTCGCGCTCCTCGTCCGACACCAGCACGAACCAGTTCAGCGGGACCTGCCAGGTCGACGTGCGGATCCAGGGCCGGGCGTCGGGGTTGCGGCTCAGCCACCGCTCGTAGTCCTGGGTCGCCTGATGGCGTACGACCGCCGGGAGCACCGCCTCCAGGACCGGTGCGGGCAGCTCCTCGGCCAGGTCGCCCAGGGCCTGCCAGCCGCGCAGCCGGGTCCGCCAGGGACACACGCACAGCACGCCGTCCACGTCCGCGACGAACGCGTCACCGCTCTCGTGCACCGGCACCGGGATCGGCGGGGTGGGCAGCAAGTCGGCCAGCGACCGGCGCAGTTCGTCCTGATAGGAGGGGCGGTCCGGCCGGCGCGCGTAGCGGGCCCAGTGGCCGCGCTCCGGTTCCGGGAAGGCCGCGAGCGGTTCGTACACGCGCAGATAGGACGCGTACGGGACGATCAGCGAGGACACCTTGGGCACGCTTGCTCCCTCCCCCGCCGACCCGACGGAAAACCCGCGAAACCCGCTCACAGGAGTGCGGGAAAACACTGCAAATCGTCCCACGCCCCATCGTGACCGTACTCCGCGAGAGGGTGATCCTGACCACTGCGCGGATGGCGGTCGCGTCCAGGCTCTAATCTCGTGCCACACAGACCTCCGCCACCCGTACGGAGGCCGTCCCAACCGCCGCTTCTTAACTGGGAGTCACCACAGTGACCGACGTAACCGGCGCCCCTGCTGATGTACTGCACACCCTGTTCCACTCGGATCAGGGCGGCCATGAGCAAGTGGTGCTCTGCCAGGACCGGGCCAGTGGCCTCAAGGCCGTCATCGCCATCCACTCGACCGCCCTGGGCCCCGCCCTCGGCGGCACGCGCTTCTACCCGTACGCGAGCGAGGAGGAGGCCGTCGCCGACGCGCTGAACCTCTCCCGCGGGATGTCGTACAAGAACGCCATGGCCGGGCTGGACCACGGCGGCGGCAAGGCCGTGATCATCGGGGATCCCGAGCAGATCAAGACCGAGGAGCTGCTCCTCGCGTACGGCCGTTTCGTCGCCTCGCTCGGCGGCCGGTACGTCACCGCGTGTGACGTCGGTACGTACGTGGCCGACATGGACGTCGTGGCGCGCGAGTGCCGCTGGACGACCGGGCGCTCCCCCGAGAACGGCGGCGCGGGCGACTCGTCCGTCCTGACGGCCTTCGGTGTCTTCCAGGGCATGCGGGCCTCCGCCCAGCACCTGTGGGGCGACCCCTCGCTGCGCGGGCGCAAGGTCGGCATCGCGGGCGTGGGCAAGGTCGGGCACCACCTGGTGGAGCATCTGCTGGAGGACGGCGCCGAGGTCGTGATCACGGACGTCAGGGCCGAGTCCGTACGGCGAATTCTGGACAGGCACCCGTCGTCCGGCGTGACGGCCGTCGCGGACACGGACGCGCTGATCCGGGTCGAGGGACTGGACATCTACGCCCCCTGCGCGCTGGGCGGCGCCCTGAACGACGGCTCCGTGCCGGTGCTCACCGCGAAGATCGTCTGCGGTGCGGCCAACAACCAGCTGGAGCACGCCGGCGTCGAGAAGGACCTCGCCGACCGCGGAATCCTCTACGCGCCGGACTACGTGGTGAACGCCGGCGGTGTCATCCAGGTCGCCGACGAGCTCCACGGATTCGACTTCGAGCGGTGCAGGGCGAAGGCCGCGAAGATCTTCGACACCACGCTGGCCATATTCGCACGTGCGAAGGAGGACGGGATTCCGCCGGCCGCCGCGGCCGACAGGATCGCCGAACACCGCATGGCGGAGGCACGGCGTCCCTGAGGCCCCAAGGGCCTCTCGGGGGCGTCCGGCGGGTACCCGTCGGCGGGTGTTGGAGAGAACTCTCACGTTCGTCGGCGGGTCGTTCGCCAAGAAGAGGTTAAAATCGCGGTTGACCAGCGGGGACAGGGCACCCCGAGGGTTCTGGGTCCAGGCGCGTCCTGCGGGCGACGTACCGTATGGGCGTGGGCTCAGGTACCGTGGAAGCCCTACGGACCGGTCTCTCCACGGAGAGCCCGTTCCAGATCATGAACGCGTGTCAAGACTCTGGGGCCGTCGAGCCCCGTATCCGAGGGGGTCGAGCCATGGGGCGCGGCCGGGCAAAGGCCAAGCAGACGAAGGTCGCCCGCCAGCTGAAGTACAGCAGCGGCGGGACTGACCTCTCGCGTCTGGCCAATGAGCTGGGCGCTTCGACTTCGCAACAGCCGCCTAATGGCGAGCCGTTCGAGGACGACGACGAGGAAGACGACCCGTACGCCCAGTACGCGGATCTCTACAACGATGACGAGGACGAGGACGACGAGTCCGGTCCCACGTCTCAACGCCGCGGCGCTTGACGCTTGCAGCGCGCTGAGCAGATTCCGCGGTTCCTGTAGGGCAACAGCCGCACCTCACCCGGTCCGGGGCGATCAGCGCCGGACCGGGTTTCGTGCTGCCGTCACGGGACTCCGCCCCGAACCCCGCTCCTCAAGCGCCGGAGGGGCTTGATTCAGCGGGCCCGGCTTCACGCGTAGTCGCCGACCAGCGCCGCGCCCGTCTCGTGGTCGCCCCGGTCGGTGATCTCGCCTGCCACCCAGGCTTCGACGCCTCGGTCGGCCAGTGTGGCGAGGGCCACATCTGTGGACTCCTCGGGGACGATCGCGATCATGCCGACGCCCATGTTGAGGGTCTTCTCCAGTTCCAGGCGGTCCACCTGGCCGGTGGTGCCCACGAGGTCGAAGACGGGGGCCGGGGTCCAGGTGGCGCGGTCCACGATCGCGTGGAGGCCGTCCGGGATCACCCGGGCCAGGTTGGCCGCGAGGCCACCGCCCGTGATGTGCGAGAAGGCGTGCACGTCGGTCGTGCGGGTCAGGGCCAGGCAGTCCAGCGAGTAGATCTTGGTGGGCTCCAGGAGCTCCTCGCCGAGCGTGCGGCCGAACTCCGCGACGTGCTGGTCGAGCTTCAGCTTCGCGCGGTCGAAGAGGACGTGCCGGACGAGTGAGTACCCGTTCGAGTGAAGGCCTGAGGCCGCCATGGCGATCACCGCGTCACCCGTACGGATGCGATCCGCGCCGAGCAGCCGGTCGGCCTCCACAACGCCCGTACCGGCGCCCGCGACGTCGAAGTCGTCCGGGCCGAGGAGGCCGGGGTGCTCGGCCGTCTCGCCGCCCACCAGGGCGCAGCCCGCCAGGACACAGCCCTCGGCGATGCCCTTCACGATGGCCGCCACGCGCTCCGGGTGGACCTTGCCGACGCAGATGTAGTCGGTCATGAAGAGCGGCTCGGCGCCGCACACCACGATGTCGTCCATGACCATCGCGACCAGGTCGTGGCCGATGGTGTCGTACACGCCGAGCTGCCGGGCAAGGTCGACCTTCGTGCCGACGCCGTCCGTGGCGGAGGCGAGCAGCGGGCGCTCGTACCGCTTCAGGGCGGAGGCGTCGAAGAGGCCGGCGAAGCCGCCGAGGCCGCCGAGGACCTCGGGGCGCTGCGTCTTCTTCACCCACTCCTTCATGAGTTCGACGGCGCGGTCGCCCGCTTCGATGTCGACGCCCGCAGCTGCGTAGCTGGCACCAGTTGTCTCAGACATGACGGTGAGAACTTTCGTGTCGTACTGCAGGTGAGCAGGTATTACGGGCTGTCTACGGGCTGCCTACGGGCGACGGATCGCGTCGGCCGCGGCCGTGGCGGCGGGCCCGGCCGCCAGCTCGGTCTCCAAGAGCTGCTTGCCGAGCAGTTCGGGGTCCGGGAGCGCCATCGGGTACTCGCCGTCGAAGCAGGCACGGCAGAGGTTCGGCTTGTCGATGGTCGTGGCTTCGATCATGCCGTCGATGGAGATGTACGAGAGGGAGTCGGCGCCCAGCGAGGTGCCGATCTCCTCGATCGTCATGCCGTTGGCGATCAGCTCGGCGCGGGTGGCGAAATCTATGCCGAAGAAGCAGGGCCACTTCACGGGCGGCGAGGAGATCCGGATGTGGACCTCCGCCGCGCCCGCCTCGCGGAGCATCCGGACCAGCGCGCGCTGTGTGTTGCCGCGCACGATCGAGTCGTCCACGACGACCAGGCGCTTGCCCTTGATGACTTCCTTGAGCGGATTCAGCTTCAGCCGGATGCCCAGCTGGCGGATGGTCTGTGAAGGCTGGATGAAGGTACGTCCCACGTACGCGTTCTTCACCAGACCGGCACCGAACGGGATGCCGGACGCCTCCGCGTAACCGATCGCGGCGGGCGTGCCCGACTCCGGAGTCGCTATGACCAGATCGGCCTCCGCGGGGGCTTCCTTGGCGAGGCGGCGGCCCATCTCGACACGGGAGAGATACACGTTCCGGCCGGCGATGTCCGTGTCCGGACGGGCCAGATACACGTACTCGAAGACACAGCCCTTGGGCTTCGCTTCCGCGAATCGGGAGGTCCGCAGGCCGTTCTCGTCGATGGCGACGAACTCGCCCGGCTCGATCTCACGGACATAGGCGGCGCCGCAGATGTCGAGGGCGGCGGACTCGGAGGCGACGACCCAGCCGCGCTCCAGACGGCCGAGGACCAGCGGGCGGATGCCCTGCGGGTCACGGGCCGCGTACAGCGTGTGCTCGTCCATGAAGACGAGCGAGAAGGCGCCCTTGACCTGCGGGAGGACCTTGCCGGAGGCCTCTTCGATGGTCAGCGGCTTGCCGTCTTCGTCGACCTGGGCGGCCAGCAGGGCCGTGAGCAGGTCCGTGTCGTTGGTCGCCGCCACACGCGGGGTGCGGCCCTCCTGCTTGGGCAGGTCGGCGACCATCTCGGCGAGCTCGGCCGTGTTGACCAGGTTGCCGTTGTGGCCGAGCGCGATGGAACCGTGCGCGGTGGCACGGAAGGTGGGCTGGGCGTTCTCCCAGGTGGACGCGCCGGTGGTCGAGTAGCGGGCGTGACCGACCGCGATATGACCTAGGAGCGAACCGAGGGAGGCCTCGTCGAAGACCTGGGACACGAGCCCCATGTCCTTGAAGACAAGGATCTGGGAGCCGTTGCTGACCGCGATTCCCGCGGATTCCTGGCCTCGATGCTGGAGGGCGTAGAGCCCGAAGTAAGTGAGCTTGGCGACCTCTTCACCGGGAGCCCAGACTCCGAAGACGCCGCAAGCGTCCTGGGGTCCTTTCTCGCCGGGGAGCAGATCATGACTGAGTCGACCGTCACCACGTGGCACGCCACCGAGTGTAGGCGAGATCGACCACTGGTCCGAATTGGGGATCCAGGGGCCCTAATGGATCACTTGGCGGCGACCGCTTCGACGCCCGGGCCGTTTTCGCTGGTCAGCGTGAGCGTGCTGCCCTTCAGCTGGTATTTCACGGTGCCGCCGAAGAGCTTCAGGAGGGTCTTCTCGGTGTCCATGAGTGAGGCGGAGCACATCTTCCGGGTGGTGCCCGGCGCGCCCAGAGTGATAGTGCCGTCGCCGACCGTCGCCTTCGCGGTCACCTTGTTGCAGCCGAGCTGACCGCGGACGGTGCCGTCCTTGTCGAAGGTGAGGTGGACCTTGCCCTCGGCCTCGGAGGCCAGGGCCACGCCCGATTCGCCCTTCGCCGCACCCTTCGTCATCGCCGTGACGTCCCACTTGGTGCCGTAGAGCTCGGCCGGCTTGTCGGCGGTGAGGTTCACGGTGTACCCGTCTTCGGTGGTGAGCGTCAGCTTGTCGTCGTTGACCACGACCTTGGCGGTGCTGCCGGAGATCGCGCCGCCGAGCTGGGACTCGAAGTCCATCGCCCCCTCGGCCGTGCAGGCCTTCTTGGTCTTGATGGCGTCGTCGCCGATCGTGATGGTGTCACCCTTGATCTTCGCGGTGGCCCCGAAGGAGTTGCAGCCGTAGTTGCCGCCCACCTTGCCGTCCTTGCCGAACTCGATGTGGGCGCCGGCCGGGGCGTCCCGCGTCTTGCCGTCGGCCGTCACACTCTCGACGTTCCACTGCTTGCCGGTGATCTCCGTGGCCTGGCGGGTACCGACGGAACCGGAACCGGAATCGTCGCTGCCGCTCTCCGTTCCGCAGGCGGCGGTGGCGAGGAGTCCGGTGACGGCCAGGGCGCTGAGGCCGACCCGCGGGCTGAGGGCGCTGAGGTTGAGACGCTGCGTGTGCATGCCGCTTTGACGGGGCGGGTGGGGTGCTTGGTTCCCTCACCGGATAACGGCCGCGCAACACCCGGCCCGTGACCCAGGTGTCGGGCCGGCGCCGGGGTCGGCGCCCGGTTCAGCGCATAAGGGGAAGCAGTCCGCCCAGGTCTGCGCGTTCCCCGCTCGCGCTGGCCTTCGCTTCGTCGAGGGCCGCCTTCCACTCCATGCGCCCGGTCGCGAGCCGGATCCACGTCAGCGGATCGGTCTCGACGACGTTCGGCGGGGTGCCGCGGGTGTGGCGCGGGCCCTCCACGCACTGCACGACCGCGTACGGCGGTACGCGCACCTCGGTGGAGGCCCCGGGCGCCTTCGCGGCGAGCGCGTCGGCGAGGAGGCGGGTGCAGGCGGCGAGGGCCTGGCGGTCGTACGGGACGTCGAGGCTCGGGACGGCCGCGTTGAGGTCGTCGGTGTGGACGACCAGCTCCACCGTGCGGGTGACGAGATAGTCGGCGAGGGTCATGGAGCCCGTGCGGGTGGCGAGCAGGCGAGCCCCGGGGGCCGCCGCCAGGTGCTCGGCGAGGCGCTGCTCCGTGTGGGCATAGAGCGCGTCGAGGTCCGGGTTCGCCCGAGCCAGCTCGCGGGTGCCCTCGGCGATGTCGTCCGCCCTGGCGCCGGTCGCGAACGGCCACTCCAGCAGGGTCAGTTCCGCCTTCGCCGGTTCGTCCCTCTCCAGGTTCCGGCTGACGGTCTCCGCGGCCATCGTGACGTGCGCGGCCAGCTCCCGTACGGTCCAGTCGCCGAGCCTCGTCGGCCCGGCCAGCTGCTCGGGGGTCAGACCGCGCACCGCCTCCCGTACGTTCCCGAACTGGGCGAGGACCGCCGCGCGGGTCTTCGCCGGGTCGTAGGTACGGGTGCGCTTCTTGGCCGGTGGCATGGCGGCGAGCCTATGCGTTATGCGCCATGGGCTCCGCCGGGAGGGGGTACTTCGTGTGCGGGTCGGTCGTGGCTGGGCGCGCCGTTCCCCGCGCCCCTTTGGGGCGCTGCTGTGAACGTCTCCTTGTTGGCCGGGACTCCGATTCCGCTCCAGGTGAAGGGGATCCCGCGGGCCGCGTCCAGGTCCGGGCCGTCCATCAGCTGGAAGTGGACATGCGGTTCGGTGGAGTTGCCGGAGTTGCCGCAGCGGGCGATCTGCTGGCCCGCGCGTACACGGTCGCCCGGCCTGATCTTGAGCGAGCCCCGCCTCACGTGGGCGTACATCGCGTACACCCCGTCGCCCAGGTCGAGGACGACGTGGTTGCCGACGATCCAGCGCGCCCCGCTGATCTCCCGGACCGCGCCTTCGATCAGCATCAAGTAGGCGAGCGCGGGCAGGGAGTTGCGGCTGAGGTGGTCGCGCATCCAGTCGCTCGCGTGCACGACCGTGGCGTCGGCCACGGCGAACAGCGGCTCGTCGTACGCGGGAAAGGCACGGCTGCGGCGGACGACCGGCCAGAGCTTGGCGAACGCGGGACGGCTGTTCTCGGATGCGGCCGGCTCGGCCACGATGTCGATCGCGTACGTCTGCCCGTACCCGTGCGTGCCGTGGCTCGGCACCTTCGTGGCCGGGCTGTTCATCGCGGACCAACGGCCCCTGACCGGCGGGTCCACCTCGACGGGCGGGCGGCCCGCGGCCTCTTGCCCGGGCCCACTGCGGCTCACGGTCAGCCCGATGACGAGGGACAGCAGCAGCGGCAGGAACGCCCACGCCCAGGCGATCGGGTAGCCGGGGACGAGGAGTTCGGCCAGGACCATGGCCAGGAAGGCCAGTTGAAGTATGCGGAACAGAATCATCGCGGTCTTGCGGATGGACATGGTTCCCCCAGTGGACCGGAGCCGGACAGTGGGCCGGAGCCGGAAGTCGTCGAGGCGTCAGACCGGTTGAGCCGTGGTCAGCGCGACGAGAAGCGGGACGGCACGGCTGCCCGGGATCTCGTAGCGGCCACGCCCCGCCTGTCTCAGCCAGCCCGCGGCGGTCAACTGCCGCAGGTGGTGGTAGATCTGGCCGCTCGTCCCCACGTCGTCGAGCCCGGCCAGCTCGGTGGCCGTGCGCCGGCCGCCGACGATCTCGCGCAGCAGCCGCAGCCGCATGGGGTGCCCGAGCGCGGCGAACACCTCGGCCATCTCGCTCCAGTCGGCGTCGAGCAGCTGGTCGGTGGCCATGCCGTACTGCCACTCGTACCGCTCCTCGGTCGGCAGCCGCACCGAACCCGTGAACAGCACACCGCCGCCCTCGACATCGGCCAGCTGCGCCTTGAGGCCTTCGAGGGCCCAGAAGTCGCCGTCGCCCGCACGCGCGGCGGGCTCACTGCTCTCCAGGGCGTCGAGACGCCGCTCCAGCTCCGCGACGCGCTGCTCCAGATCCATGATGCGAGATTACGTAATTACGTAGGAACGGTCAAGGGAGGGGAGTGCTGGCCCGCGGGCATGCCGAAGGCCCCGCCCGGAATCCGGACGAGGCCTTCGGCATACGTCAACGACAGCGCCCGACAGGGGCGCGGGGAACTGCGCGACCAGCCACGACGGACCCGCAGCCGAATCCCCCGCCCCCAGCGGAGCGTCTACGCGAGCAGCGCCGGGATCGTTCCCTCGTGGGCCGTGCGCAGTTCGGTCAGGGGGAGGGTGAACTCGCCCTGGACCTCGACCTCGTCGCCGTCCACGACACCGATGCGGGTGACGGGCAGACCGCGCGCCCCGCACATGTCGTTGAAGCGGAGCTCCTCGGAGCGCGGGATCGCGACGATCGCGCGGCCCGCGGACTCGGAGAAGAGGAACGTGAACGCGTCGAGCCCGTCCGGTACGACGAGACGCGCGCCCTTGCCGCCGAGCAGCGCCGACTCGACCACGGCCTGGATCAGACCGCCGTCGGACAGGTCGTGCGCGGCGTCGATCATGCCGTCGCGGGAGGCGGAGATCAGGATCTCCGCGAGCAGCCGCTCACGCTCCAGGTCGACCTGCGGGGGCAGACCGCCGAGGTGGTCGTGGACGACCTGCGACCAGGCCGAACCGCCGAACTCCTCGCGGGTGTCGCCGAGGAGGTAGAGCAGCTGCCCCTCCTCCTTGAAGGCGACCGGCGTGCGGCGGGCCACATCGTCGATGACACCGAGCACGGCCACGACCGGCGTCGGGTGGATAGCCACCTCGCCCGTCTGGTTGTAGAGCGAGACGTTGCCGCCGGTCACCGGGGTGCCCAACTGCAGGCAGCCGTCGGCCAGTCCACGGATGGCCTCCGCGAACTGCCACATGACGGCCGGGTCCTCGGGCGAACCGAAGTTCAGGCAGTCGGAGACGGCGAGCGGCTTGGCACCGGTCGTCGCCACGTTCCGGTACGCCTCTGCCAGGGCCAACTGGGCGCCGTGGTACGGGTCCAGCTTGGTGTAGCGGCCGTTGCCGTCCGTGGCGATGGCGACGCCGAGGCCGGACTCCTCGTCGATGCGGATCATGCCCGAGTCCTCGGGCTGCGCCAGCACGGTGTTGCCCTGCACGAAATGGTCGTACTGGGAGGTGATCCAGGACTTGGAGGCCTGGTTCGGGGAGGAGACCAGCTGGAGGACCTGGTCCTTCAGCTCCTCCGAAGTGGCGGGCCTGGCGAGCTTGTTGGCGTCGTCCGCCTGGAGGGCGTCCTGCCACTCCGGGCGGGCGTACGGGCGCTCGTAGACCGGGCCGTCGTGCGCGACCGTGCGCGGGTCGACGTCGACGATCTTGCCGCCGTGCCAGTAGATCTCCAGGCGGTCGCCGTCGGTGACCTCACCGATCACCGTGGCGATGACGTCCCACTTGTCGCAGATCTCCAGGAACCGGTCGACCTTCTCCGGCTCGACGACCGCGCACATGCGCTCCTGCGACTCGCTCATGAGGATTTCCTCGGGCGAGAGCGTGGAGTCGCGCAGCGGTACGTCGTCCAGGGTGACCCGCATGCCGCCGGAGCCGTTGGACGCCAACTCGCTGGTGGCGCAGGACAGTCCGGCCGCGCCGAGGTCCTGGATGCCGACGACCAGCTTCTCGGCGAAGGCCTCCAGGGTGCACTCGATGAGGAGCTTCTCCTGGAAGGGGTCGCCGACCTGGACGGCGGGACGCTTCGACGGCTTGGCGTCGTCGAAGGTCTCGGAGGCGAGGATCGACGCGCCACCGATGCCGTCACCGCCCGTGCGGGCCCCGTACAGGATGACCTTGTTGCCCGAACCGGACGCCTTCGCGAGGTGGATGTCCTCGTGCCGCATGACGCCGATGGCACCGGCGTTGACCAGCGGGTTGCCCTGGTAGCAGGCGTCGAAGACGACCTCGCCGCCGATGTTCGGCAGGCCCAGGCAGTTGCCGTAGCCGCCGATGCCGGCGACGACACCGGGGAGTACGCGCTTGGTGTCCGGGTGGTCCGCCGCACCGAAACGGAGGGGGTCCACGACGGCGACCGGGCGAGCGCCCATCGCGATGATGTCGCGCACGATGCCGCCGACGCCGGTGGCCGCGCCCTGGTAGGGCTCGACGTACGACGGGTGGTTGTGCGACTCGACCTTGAAGGTGACCGCGTAGCCCTGGCCGACGTCGACGACGCCCGCGTTCTCACCGATGCCGACGAGCAGGGCGTCCGACTGCGGGGCCTTCTCGCCGAACTGGCGCAGGTGCACCTTGGAGGACTTGTACGAGCAGTGCTCGGACCACATGACGGAGTACATGGCGAGTTCGGCACCGGTGGGCCGGCGGCCGAGGATCTCGACGACCCGCTCGTACTCGTCCTTCTTCAGGCCGAGTTCGGCCCAGGGCAGCTCGACGTCGGGGGTCTCGGCCGCGTGCTCGACCGTGTCCAGAGGCGTCCGGCTCATGCGTTGACCAGCTTCTTGAGGATCGAGGTGAAGAAGGGGAGGCCGTCGGTGCGGCCGGACCCGATGAGGGGCTCGACAGCGTGCTCGGGGTGCGGCATGAGGCCCACGACGTTGCCGGCCTCGTTCGTGATGCCGGCGATGTCCCGAAGCGAGCCGTTGGGGTTGAAGTCCACGTACCGGAAGGCGACTCGGCCCTCCGCCTCCAGCATGTCGAGCGTGTGCTCGTCGGCGACGTACCGCCCGTCCATGTTCTTCAGCGGGATGTGGATCTCCTGGCCGGACTCGTAGTCGGCGGTCCAGGACGTCTCCGCGTTCTCCACCCGCAACTTCTGGTCACGGCAGATGAAGTGCAGGTGGTCGTTGCCGAGCATCCCGCCCGGGAGGAGATGGGCCTCGGTGAGGATCTGGAAGCCGTTGCAGATGCCGAGTACCGGCATTCCCGACTTCGCCTGCTCAATCACGGTCTCCATCACCGGCGAGAAGCGCGAGATCGCTCCTGCGCGCAGATAGTCGCCGTACGAGAAACCGCCGGGCAGCACCACGGCGTCGACCTGCTTGAGGTCCTTGTCCTTGTGCCAGAGAGCGACGGGTTCGGCACCGGCGAGCTTGATCGCGCGCTGGGTGTCCCGGTCGTCGAGGCTTCCCGGGAAAGTGACGACGCCAATACGAGCGGTCACTTTCCTGCCTCCGCGACTTCCTCGACCTTGACGGTGAAGTCCTCGATCACGGTGTTGGCGAGGAAGGATTCCGCAAGTTCATGGATGCGGGCGAGGGCGGCTTCGTCCACCGGTCCGTCCACTTCCAGTTCGAATCGCTTTCCCTGACGTACGTCGGCGATGCCTTCGAAACCGAGACGCGGCAGTGCACGCTGCACCGCCTGGCCCTGGGGGTCGAGGATCTCCGGCTTGAGCATGACGTCGACTACGACGCGTGCCACTGGCACTCCCGGTGTGTGGTGCTGAGCAGGTTCGTTCAGACTACCCGTACAAAATTTCTACGCGGGTAGATTCGTAGGAATCTACGTGATGGCCATCACGATTCCGCATCGAGACGCTATCGACCGGGGATGAAGGGGCTACCTTCACGAAAAATCCTGGGAAAGATCCGGATCAGGACCCGGTCTCCTATTGCCTTGAGACACGCCAAGAGATTTAGTCGAGCTTCACATTGGATTGCCGGGCACTGTACAAAGGAATTGGCAATAGCCGATACTTTGCCCAATCGCCCATAAAAACAGCCGGACAGTCGGCATCTCCGCACGTCATCACGTGTCGCTGGAGAGGTGCCGCACGAAGGGACCGATATTCGTGGCGCAGCGTGTCGTAGTCACTCTCTTCGACGACATCGACGGCTCGGAAGCGGCGGAAACGATCGCGTTCGGTCTGGACGGCAAGTCGTACGAGATCGACCTGAATCAAGCCAATGCCAAGAAACTGCGTAAGGCGTTGGAGCCGTACCTGGAGGCCGGGCGCAAGCGGTCCCGGTCCGGCAAGGCGTACCGGCAGACGGCCGTCGCGCCCGATCCGGCGGCGGTTCGGGCGTGGGCCCAGTCGCACAAGATGGAGGTGCCGGCTCGGGGGCGGATCCCCAAGCGGGTCTATGAGGCGTTCAGCGCTGCGCAGTGACCTCCGGGGGAGGCGTGGCTTCCGCATGTTGGTGGGTGGGTGCGGGTTCGCTGGGGCTGGTCGCGCCCACGCGGCGGAGCCGCACGTCGATACAGTCCCGCGCCCCTTACGGGGCCCGGCCCCCGGCCGTCATCCGGCCCTGGGAGCAGCCGACTTGCGTAGTACCCCTGCTGATCAGCTAGAGTCTGGAGCACGCCGAGGGGCAAGGCCGAAAGGCCCGGTCCCGGAGTCACGCGGGTGTAGTTCAGTAGTAGAACATCCCCCTTCCAGGGGGAAGGCGCAGTGTGCAATTCCTGTCACCCGCTCTGCACTGCCGGTCTGGTCAGCGTTTTCGATCAGGTAGGCTGGTGCCTGCGCCGATCGGTGAGAGCCGGTCGGAGGCAAATGCGGACGTAGCTCAGTTGGTAGAGCGCAACCTTGCCAAGGTTGAGGTCGCCAGTTCGAACCTGGTCGTCCGCTCCAGCAAGTAAGGCCCCGGTCATCACGATCGGGGCCTTTCTCGTGCGCCTGCTTGTGTTCCCCGTGACCGAGGCCGTCTGACATTTGTCATGTGCAGCGGTGACAGCGCGCACTGCTCCCGGCCGTCCGCGGCGGGGAGGCTGGTCTCATGAACACGAAAGAGCACGTGATCGAGGTCACGGATCTACGACGTGTGTACGGGGGAGAGTTCGAGGCGGTCCGGGGGGTGTCCTTCTCCGTCGGCCGCGGGGAGCTGTTCGCGCTCCTCGGGACCAACGGCGCCGGCAAGACCTCCACCGTCGAACTGCTCGAAGGGCTCGCACCGCCGTCCGGCGGCCAGGTGCGCGTCCTCGGCCACGATCCGTACACCGAACGCGCCAAGGTGCGCCCGCACATCGGCGTCATGCTCCAGGAGGGCGGCTTCTCGTCCGAGCTGACGGTCGGGGAGACCGTACGGATGTGGGCGGGCTGCACGAGCGGGGCCCGGCCCGAGCGCGAGGCGCTGGCGCTGGTCGGTCTGTCGCGGCGGGCCGACGTACGCGTGAAGCAGCTGTCCGGGGGCGAGAAGCGGCGGCTGGACCTGGCGTGCGCGATCCTCGGGCGGCCCGAGGTGCTGTTCCTGGACGAGCCGACGACGGGGCTCGACGCCGAAGGGCGCCAGGAGACCTGGGAGTTGGTGCGCGAACTGCGCGAGAACGGCACCACCGTGGTGCTGACCACGCACTACCTGGAGGAGGCGGAAGGGCTCGCCGACCGGCTCGCGATCCTGCACGCCGGGCGCATCGCCGTCACCGGTACCCCGGCCGAGGTGACCGCCTCCCAGCCGTCCCGGATCTCCTTCGAGCTGCCCGTCGGCTACTTCCCCGGCGATCTGCCGCCGCTCGCCTCGCTCGGGATCACCGGCCACGAGCTGGAGGGCCGGATGCTCCGGCTGCATACGCTCGAACTGCAGCGGGCCGCCACCGAGCTCCTCGTGTGGGCACAGCGGGCAGGGGTCGAGCTGCGGGGGCTCGACATCCGGTCGGGGTCGCTGGAGGAGGCGTTCCTGCGGATAGCCCGTGAGGCGTCGCAGACGTCGGAGATGACAGCGGAGAAGGAGCAGGTGGCATGAGCGCGGAGACTGTGACCAAGGCCGCACCGACCGGTACGACCGCGACCGCCGCACGGCGGATGACGGCTCTCGCACGGGCCGAACTGACGCTGCTCGGACGCAGCAAGGCCACGTTCTTCGCGGCCCTGTTCGTGCCGCTGATCATGCCGTTCAGCCTTCGCACGACGGTCGAGGACATGGACCTCGAGGAGGCGGGACTGTCGGTCGGCTCGGTCATCCTGCCCTCCGCCGTCGGCTTCTCCCTGCTCTTCGCCGTCTACAGCGCGCTGGTGAGCGTCTACGCCGCCCGGCGTGAGGAGCTGGTGCTCAAGCGGCTGCGCACCGGGGAGCTGCGGGACGTGGAGATCCTGGCCGGAGCCGCGCTGCCGTCGGTCCTGATCGGGCTCGTGCAGTGCGTGGTCCTGACGATCGCGTGCGCGGCACTCCTGGACGTGGGAGCGCCCCAGGCACCGCACCTCGCCATCCTCGGCCTGCTGTTGGGACTCGTCATGTGGCCCGCCATCGCGGCCGTCGTCGCGAGCTTCAGCAGGAGCCTGGAGGGCGCCCAGGTCGCGGCGATGCCGTTGCTGCTCGTGTCGATGATGGGTTCCGGCACCTTCATACCGTTCGAGCTCATGCCCGATCGGCTCGCCACCATCTGCGAACTGCTGCCGCTCTCCCCGGTGATCACGCTCATACGCGGTGGCTGGACCGGAGACCTCGGCGGGTACGAGGCCCTGGGCGCCATCGCCACCGCAGTGGCCTGGCTCGTACTCTCGGTGTTTGCTGTACAGCGGTGGTTCCGGTGGGAGCCACGGCACTGAACGGCGACGAGGCGGGAGCGGGTATGCGCGGGCCGGGGGCCTGGTGGCACGGGAAGACGACGACGGCGAAGGTCGAGACGTACACCCGGTGGTCCTTCTACAGCTTCGCGCTGGTCGAGGTGAGCGTGGTCGGGCTGCCGGTCTTCGGAGAGGTGGGGATGCCACTCACCCTCTGGGTGTTCCTGCCGCTGTGCTTGCACGCCCTGCTGGGGTCGGTGACCTCGTCACGGGCGCTCGACTGGACGTGCGGCCGCCGTGAGCAGCCCGTGCGGCTGATCACGGCGCTCGGTGTCCTCACCGCGCTGCTCGGGATCGGGGCACTCGCACTCACCGAGCACGGGCCGGGTGGCGACGGGATCGACAGCACCATGGGTGTGCTCTTCATCGTGGTGGTGCCCTACGGGCTCGGCCTCATGGCGCTCGGGCTGTCCCGACGGCACGTCCTGGCACTTCTGGGCGGCTTCACCGCGGGTACCGGGGCCGCGGCGTTCCTGGTCGGGATGCCCGCCTACAGGGCACTGGCCACGATGGCCGGGGTACTGCTGATCGGCGGGTTCATCTGCCTCGCCTCCCTCTTCTCGGTGTGGCTGCTGAAAGCCGTGCTCGAACTCGACGCGGCCCGCGAGACCCGTACCCGCCTCGCCGTCGCCGAGGAGCGGCTGCGCTTCGGGCGGGACCTGCACGACGTGATGGGCCGCAACCTCGCGGTGATCGCCCTGAAGAGCGAGCTGGCCGTCCAGCTCGCCCGGCGCGAACGGCCCGAGGCCGTGGAGCAGATGATCGAGGTGCAGCGGATCGCCCGCGAGTCGCAGAAAGAGGTCCGCGAGGTCGTACGCGGCTACCGCGAGGTCGACCTCGGCGTCGAACTCCTGGGCGCGCAGGGCGTGCTGACCGCGGCCGGAGTCGAGTGCACGGTGACCGGGTCCGCGTCGGAGCTGCCCACGGCGGTCCAGTCGGCGCTCGGCTGGGTCGTACGGGAGGCGACCACGAACGTGCTGCGGCACGGGGACGCGGGGCACTGCTGGGTGTCACTGCGGGTGAAGGGGGCCCGCGTGGTCCTGACCGTGGAGAACGACGGGGTGGAGAGGGACAGCGTGCCGAGTACGCCCAGCAGCAAGGGGTCCGGCCTCGCCGGGCTGCGGGAGCGGCTGTCGGCGGTGGACGGGACGCTGGAGGCGGGGCCGGTCGACGGTGACCTGTTCCGGGTGGTGGCCGAGGTTCCGCTGCCGGCGGCGCCCACCTCCTCGTCGTCCGCGTCAGGGCCGCCGTCCACCTCACCACCACCGCCGTCCTCTTCCTCGTCTCCCGCCCCGCGCACTGTGAACGAAGAGGTCGCCCCATGACGCCCGTACGCCCCATCCGGCTGCTGCTCGCCGACGACGAGCACCTCATCCGGGGGGCGCTCGCCGCGCTGCTCGGGCTTGAGGAGGACCTGCTCGTGGTGGCGGAGGCGGCCAGTGGGCCCGAGGCGCTCGCGATGGCCAGGGCCCACGAACCCGACGTGGCGGTACTGGATCTCCAGATGCCCGGGGCGGACGGTGTGAGGGTGGCCACATCGCTGCGGTCCGAACTGCCCGCGTGCCGGGTGCTGATCGTGACCAGTCACGGGCGGCCGGGGCATCTGAAGCGGGCGCTTGCGGTGGGTGTGCGCGGGTTCGTCCCGAAGACCGTCAGCGCGCAGCGGCTCGCGGAGATCATCCGTACCATCCATGCCGGAAACCGTTACGTCGACCCGGAGTTGGCCGCCGACGCGATCTCCTCCGGGGACTCGCCGCTGACCGCGCGCGAGGCGGAGGTGCTGGAACTGGCCGCCGACGGGGCGCCCGTCGTGGAGATCGCGGAGCGGGCCGCGCTGTCGCAGGGGACCGTACGGAACTATCTGTCGTCGGCCGTCTCCAAGCTCGGGGTGGAGAACCGGCACTCGGCGGTGCGTCTCGCGCGGGAGCGAGGTTGGGTATAGTTGCTCTCGCGCCACGGCGCAACGCGGACGTAGCTCAGTTGGTAGAGCGCAACCTTGCCAAGGTTGAGGTCGCCAGTTCGAACCTGGTCGTCCGCTCCAGTAAGCAGGAAAGGGAAAGGCCCCGGTCATCGCGACCGGGGCCTTTCTCGTCTCTGCGCTCAGCTCCAGGCCGTGCCCGTGAGGCGCTCGTACGCCTCCACGTACTTGGCGCGGGTGGCGTCCACGACCTGCTGGGGCAGAGCGGGCGGCGGGCGCTCGCTCTTGCGGTCCCACCCGGACTCGGCGGAGGTCAGCCAGTCGCGGACGAACTGCTTGTCGAACGAGGGCTGCGCGCGGCCCGGCTCCCACTGGTCCGCGGGCCAGAAGCGGGAGGAGTCCGGGGTGAGCACCTCGTCGGCGACGACGAGCGTCTCGCCGTCGAAGCCGAACTCGAACTTCGTGTCCGCGAGGAGGATCCCGCGCTCGCGCGCGATGTCCCGGCCGCGGCCGTAGACGGCGAGCGTCGCCTGGCGCAGCTGGGCCGCGGTCTCCGCGCCGACCTGGCGGGCGACCTCCTCGTACGAGACGTTCTCGTCGTGTTCGCCGACGGCGGCCTTGGTGGCCGGGGTGAAGATCGGGGCGGGCAGCTCCGAGCCGTCGCTCAGGCCCTCGGGGAGGGCGAGACCGCAGACGGTACGGGTCTGGTTGTACTCGACGAGACCCGAGCCGGTGAGGTAGCCGCGGGCCACGCACTCGACCGGGGCCATCCGCAGCGACTTGCAGACCAGGGTGCGGCCCGCCCAGTCGGCCGGGGCGCCGGGCGGGAGTTCGGTGCCGATGACGTGGTTCGGCATCAGGTCGCCGATCTGGTCGAACCACCACAGCGAGAGCTGCGTCAGGACGCTGCCCTTGTCGGGGATCTCCGTGGGCAGCACCCAGTCGAACGCGGAGATGCGGTCGCTGGCGACCATCACGAGGTCGCCCGCCTCGTTCTGGTACAGGTCGCGCACCTTGCCGGTGTGCAGATGCACCAGACCCGGCACCTCGACGGGCTCGGGCTTTTCTACGAATCCGGACACGGTTCCTCCCCGTCTTTCTGGCCAACTGGGTCGATTCTCCCGTACGGGAAGAACCGGGCCGGCCAGGGGTCGGGTGTGAGGGGCTTCCGCGAGCTCTCCACGGGTTCAGTTCTGAAGGTTTTCCACAGGGTCGACAGGGTCAACGGGCTCAGTCGCGTTTGCAGATGCGGTCCAGGAGGTTGGCCGTGGCGCGCTGGACTCGGGTGTCGATGTGGCCCGGGCGGTCCAGGGCCGGGGACCAGGCGAAGGTGCCGGCCGCGAAGACGAGGGCGCCGGAGGGGGCACGGTAGAGGGAGGTCTCCTGGTGGCGGATGGCCCCCTCGGTGTCCCGGTACGGGGAGTGGGAGAGGAGGATGCGGCCCTGGTGCTCGGGGAGCGTGATGCGCGGGAAGTAGCGGTCGGCCTCGCCCGCGACCATGCCCTCCAACTCGTCGCCCTCGTGGGCGCCGGTCGCCTCCCACAGCCAGTGGTCGGCGTTGCGGACGACCAGGGGGTGCGCCTCGGGGACCCGGCCCGCGTACTGGACGCCCAGGAGCTCCTGCTCGGGGCGGTCGACCTCACGCCACAGTGCGGGTTTGCCCGGGCCGCGGCGTTTCAGGCAGGTCAGCAGGCGGTCGGGGACGCCGGACGGGGACGGGCCCAGCTCCGCCTGCCAGTACATGGTGTTGGCGGAGAGGAAGACGAGGGACGTGCCGTGCTCGCGGGCCACCTCCACGGTGCGGCGCATGGTCGTCGACCAGTACTCGTCGTGGCCCGGGAAGACCAGGCCCCGGTAGCGGGTGGGGTCGACGCGGCCGGCGTGCAGGTCGCGGGCGTCGGCGTAGGCGAGGTCGTAGCCGTAGCGCTCGGCCCAGCGGATGAAGTCGTAGGCGTGGCCGACGTGGAGGGGGAGGCCCGCGCCCGCGTACGGGCGGTCGAACGACACCGTCGTGGCGGCTTCGGCCTCGCCGAGCAGCCGGCCGTGCTCGTCCCACGCGTGGTAGAGGCTCGCGCCCGTGCGGCCGTCCTCCGGATAGAGGTTGTACGCCTGCCAGGTGATGTCCGGGAGGAGGAGCAGCAGGTCGGCGGGGTGGTTGTCGCGGACCGTGAACGGGATGTGGGAGCGGTAGCCGTCGTCGGTGGTCAGCACGGCCACGTACGCGCCGACGCTCCAGTACGTCGGGATCTGCAGCCGCCAGGAGAGCCACCAGTGGTGGCAGGAGACCGTGCGGTCCGCGGTGAGCGGGGGCGGCTGGACGATGCCGGGGAGGCGGGGGCTGGTGGTGATCTTGCTGGCGCCGTCGCCGCCGTAGTGGCCGATGCGGTAGATGTCCACGCTGAACTGCTGCGGCGGGTCGACCGTGATGTGGAAGTCGATGGCCTCGCCGGGGGCTGCCGCGCCGGTGGAGGCGAAGCCTTTGATCTGCCGGTGGACGTCGTCCGCCGTGCGGGGGCCTCCGGCGGTCTGGCGGGGGGTGGGGACGCGTGGGCCGGTGGTTCCGTGGTGGTTGCGGCTGCGGTCGCGGTTCCCGTCACCGTCGCCGTCGCGGGGTGATGCCGTGCCGGGGGGTGGGGCCTGGTCCACGTACCAGGGGACGACGTGGCCCGTGTCGTCGAAGTAGTTCTCACTGCCGCGCAGCCAGGGGACGGGGCCCTGTCCGAAGGGGTCCGTGACGGCATGCGCCAGCGCTCCCGACTCCCACCGGCGAATCTGCTCCGACCCCATACCGCGTTCCCTCCCTCGTGCCCCCGTCAGCCCCTGTCGGCCTTTGCAGGCCCTTGCCTTTGCCTTGCCTATGAGCGGTCCCAGCACATCACATTACGCACGCACGCGGTCACCGTTCGTTGCGAATTGACTCCGGCGGTTGGGCGGGGGG
>NZ_LIQZ01000145.1 GCF_001418655.1 Streptomyces phaeochromogenes
CAGCACCGACCCACCCGCACCTGGCACACAACGGTCACCCCCACTCGGCCGCCCCAACCGGCGCAAAACCGGCGGAGCTCATACGCTCGGGTCATGTCAGAGGCGTACGCGGCCCGCCGCGACCGGCTGAGAGAGCGCTGCACGGCAAGCGGCAGCGCAACCGCGCTGATCTCCCGCCCCGCCAACGTCCGCTACCTCGCGGGCATGGCACCCCATGGCGCCGTTCTGCTGCTGGGCAAGACCGAGGACCTGCTCGTGTACGGCGGTCCCCCCGAAACCCCGCTCGACGAGGGCAGGCCCGACGAGGCTCTCCGGGTGCACACGCTGGCGAGCCCCGGCGGCGACCCCGCCGTCGCCGCGGCGGACCTCGCCGCGGCCCAGGGCGCCGACTCCCTCGCCGTCGAGGAACACCATCTGACCGTGACCCGGCACCGGGCGATCGGCTCGGTGGCGCCCCGGCTGCGCCTCGGCGACCTCGGCGCGGCCGTCGAGCAGCTGCGTGTGATCAAGGACGAGGAGGAGATCTCCTGCCTGCGCATCGGCGCGGAGATCGCCGACCAGGCACTGAGCGAGCTCCTGGAGTCCATCCTGGTCGGCCGCACCGAACGTCATCTCGCCCTGGAACTCGAACGCCGCCTGGTCGACCACGGCGCCGACGGCCCGGCCTTCACGACCTCGGTCGGCACGGGCCCGAACTCCGGGCACCGCGGCCACCGCCCCACCGACCGCCGGGTCGAAGAAGGAGATTTCCTCTCCGTCTGCCTCGGCGCGACCTACCGCGGCTACCGCTGCGAGATCGGCCGTACCTTCGTCATCGGGACCTCGCCCGCCGACTGGCAGATCGAGCTGTACGACCTCGTCTTCGCATCCCAGCGCGCCGGCCGCGAGGCCCTCGTACCCGGCGCCGCCTACCGTGATGTGGACCGTGCGGCCCGCCAGGTACTGGACTCCGCGGGGTATACGGACGGCCTTCCTCCGCTGACCGGACACGGTGTGGGGCTCGAAATCGACGAGGACCCGCAGCTGGCCCCCGCGGCCATGGGTAAACTGGACGCTTGCGTGCCGGTCACCGTCGAACCGGGGGTCCACATCCCGGGCCGGGGCGGTGTCCGGATCGATGACACGCTCGTCGTGCGCCCCGAGGCGGACGGCGGACCCGAGCTACTCACCATTACGACCAAGGAGCTGCTCGCGCTCTAGCTTCCCGCTGTGCGCGTGTTCCGGGGTCGTCCACGTCAGTCCAGGAGATTCCGCAACCGTGGCTTCCACGAACGACCTCAAGAACGGCCTGGTGCTCAAGCTCGAAGGCGGCCAGCTCTGGTCCGTCGTCGAGTTCCAGCACGTCAAGCCCGGCAAGGGCCCGGCCTTCGTGCGCACCAAGCTGAAGAACGTGCTTTCCGGCAAGGTCGTCGACAAGACGTTCAACGCCGGCGTCAAGGTCGAGACGGCCACTGTCGACAAGCGTGACATGCAGTTCTCGTACATGGACGGCGAGTACTTCGTCTTCATGGACATGGAGACCTACGACCAGCTGATGGTCGACCGCAAGGCCGTCGGCGACGCCGCCAACTTCCTGATCGAGGGCTTCACCGCCACCGTCGCCCAGCACGAGGGCGAGGTGCTCTTCGTCGAGCTGCCGGCCGCCGTCGAGCTGGTCATCCAGGAGACCGAGCCCGGTGTCCAGGGCGACCGCTCCACCGGCGGCACCAAGCCCGCCACCCTGGAGACCGGTTACCAGATCCAGGTCCCGCTCTTCATCACCACCGGTGAGAAGATCAAGGTCGACACCCGTTCGAGCGACTACCTCGGCCGGGTGAACAGCTAACCGTGGCTGCCCGCAATACGGCCCGCAAGCGCGCCTTCCAGATCCTCTTCGAGGGGGACCAGCGCGGCGTGGACGTCCAGACGGTCCTGGGTGACTGGATCCGGCACTCCCGGACCGACACCCGGCAGCCGCCGGTGAGCGAGTACACCATGCAGCTCGTCGAGGGCTACGCGAAGTACGCGAAGCGCATCGACGAACTGATCTCGCAGTACGCGGTGAGCTGGACGCTCGACAGGATGCCGGTCGTCGACCGCAACATCCTGCGGCTGGGCGCCTATGAGCTGATCTGGGTCGACGAGACCCCGGATGCCGTGGTGCTCGACGAGGCCGTGCAGCTCGCCAAGGAGTTCTCCACGGACGAGTCGCCGGCCTTCGTGAACGGGTTGCTCGGCCGGTTCAAGGAGCTCAAGTCGTCGCTTCGGCGCGACGACGCCTGAGTCCGGGCCTCAGCCCCAGCGCTCCGCGCGGTTCGATGTGACGTGCGGGTGGCATGGGGCTGGTCGTGCGGTTCCCCGCGCCCCTGTGGGGCGCTCCGGAACGAGGCTTGACGAAAGAACGCCGGAGGGCCCCAGCATCGCGCTGGGGCCCTCCGGCGTTCCGTACCCCCAAGACGTCCTCTGCGGCCCGCAGAAAGCCGCCGGGGTGGCCGGAACCGTCTGGTTCCGGCCACCCCGGCGGCACGTTTCTTCTCAGTCCCCGTACGGGTCAGGCGTCCTCGTGGGAGACCGCGCGGCGCGCGTCGGCGTCCAGGACGCCCCAGCTGATCAGCTGCTCGGTGAGGACCGAGGGGGACTGGTCGTAGATGACGGCGAGCGTGCGCAGGTCGTCCTGGCGGATCGACAGCACCTTGCCGTTGTAGTCGCCGCGCTGGGACTGGATCGTCGCCGCGTAGCGCTGCAGGGGGCCCGCCTTCTCGGCCGGCACGTGGGCCAGCCGCTCAAGGTCGAGGACCAGCTTCGGCGGCGGCTCGGCGGCGCCGCCCGGAGTGGTGCCCGGCAGCAGTTCCTGCACCGGCACTCCGTAGAAGTCCGCCAGCTCGGCGAGACGCTGCACGGTCACGGCGCGGTCGCCGCGCTCATAGGAACCGACCACGACCGCCTTCCAGCGGCCCTGGGACTTCTCCTCGACGCCGTGGAGGGAAAGGCCCTGCTGGGTGCGGATGGCGCGGAGCTTGGCCCCGAGCTGTTTGGCGTATTCGCTGGACATATAGCTCCCCGGCACTGTGTCGACGTGCGGCTCGGCCGCGCGGCTGGTGACTCACTGTGAGGTTACGCAGCGTGACTCTGCCTCGTCAAGCCGAATGGTCCGGACCGACCCTTCCGTGGGAGCCCGGTACGGCTGGTGCCAAGGGGGTGATCAGGGGCGTTGCCGGGCTGGTACCGTGGTTGGCGCAATTCCGACGTCCTTTAATGATCCGTCCCGTGAGGCGGAGAAGGAGGTCCGTTTCGTATGGACTCAGAGCAGGACAAGCAGCAGTACGAGGCCGACGCACGGCCCGTTCTGGAAGCCCCCGACATCGCGCGGGTGCTGACCCGCATCGCCCACGAGATCGTCGAACGCGCCAAGGGCGCCGACGACGTGGTGCTTCTCGGCATTCCGACCCGAGGCGTCTTCCTCGCCCAGCGGCTGGCCGCCAAGCTCGAAGAGATCACCGACCGCAAGATCCCGGTCGGCTCCCTCGACATCACCATGTACCGCGACGACCTGCGCATGCATCCGCCGCGCGCACTGGCCCGTACGGACATCCCCGGTGACGGCATCGACGGCCGCCTGGTCGTCCTCGTCGACGACGTGCTCTTCTCGGGCCGCACCATCCGCGCCGCCCTCGACGCCCTGAACGACATCGGGCGCCCGCGCGCGGTACAGCTCGCGGTCCTCGTCGACAGGGGCCACCGCGAACTCCCGATCCGCGCCGACTACGTCGGCAAGAACCTCCCCACGTCGTTGCGGGAGACGGTCAAGGTCCAGCTCGCCGAGGAGGACGGTCGCGACACCGTGCTGCTCGGCGCGAAGCGGACCGCCCGGCCCGGCGAGCAGTAGCGGCACACAGCCCGCGTCCGCTCGTACGACCCCGAGTGCGCTTCGGCGCGCCCGCGTCGGCCCGGCCGTCCCCTGTCTCGGGGACACCTCCCGGGCCCCCGCTTCCCGACCTGAACTGCCTTACGGAGCCTGACAGATGCAGCGTCATCTCATCTCGGCCGCCGACCTCACCCGCGACGACGCCGTCCTGATCCTCGACACCGCCGAGGAGATGGCCCGGGTCGCCGACCGGCCGATCAAGAAACTGCCGACCCTGCGCGGCCGGACCGTCGTCAACCTCTTCTTCGAGGATTCCACCCGGACGAGGATCTCGTTCGAGGCCGCGGAGAAGCGTCTCTCCGCGGACGTCATCAACTTCACCGCCAAGGGATCCAGCGTCTCCAAGGGCGAGTCCCTGAAGGACACCGCGCAGACCCTCGAAGCCATGGGCGTCGACGCGGTCGTCATCCGGCACGGCGCCTCTGGAGCCCCGTACCGGCTCGCCACCTCCGGCTGGATCGACGCCGCCGTCATCAACGCGGGCGACGGCACCCACCAGCACCCCACCCAGGCCCTGCTCGACGCCTTCACCATGCGCCGCCGGCTCGTCGGCCGGGACGCGGGCATCGGCCAGGACCTGGCCGGCAAGCGCATCACGCTCGTCGGCGACATCCTGCACAGCCGCGTCGCCCGCTCGAACGTCGACCTGCTGCACACCCTCGGCGCCGAGGTCACCCTCGTGGCCCCGCCGACCCTGGTGCCCGTCGGCGTCGGGTCCTGGCCCTGCGAGGTCTCCTACGACCTGGACAGCACGCTCTCCAAGTCCGACGCCGTGATGCTGCTGCGCGTGCAGCGCGAGCGGATGAACGCGGCGTTCTTCCCGACCGAGCGCGAGTACTCGCGGCGCTACGGGCTCGACGGGGACCGGATGGCGAAGATGCCCGAGCACGCCATCGTGATGCACCCCGGGCCGATGGTCCGCGGCATGGAGATCACCGCCGAGGTCGCCGACTCCGAGCGCTGCACCGCCATCGAGCAGGTCACCAACGGCGTCTCGATCCGGATGGCCGTGCTCTATCTGCTGCTCGGCGGCAACGAACCCGCCGTCACCCACACCCGTACCGAGGAGAAGTAAGTCACATGAGCAAGATCCTTATCCGTGGTGCGAAGGTGCTCGGCGGCGAGCCGCAGGACGTCCTGATCGAGGGTTCCGAGATCGCGGCCGTGGGCAGTGGCCTGTCGGCCGAGGGTGCCGAGGTCGTCGAGGCCGACGGCAAGGTGCTCCTGCCGGGGCTCGTGGACCTGCACACCCATTTGCGCGAGCCCGGCCGCGAGGACTCCGAGACGGTCCTGACCGGTACGCGCGCGGCGGCCAGCGGTGGTTACACCGCCGTGTTCGCCATGGCCAACACCTTCCCGGTCGCCGACACCGCCGGTGTCGTCGAGCAGGTCTACCGGCTGGGCCAGGAGCACGGTTACTGCGACGTGCAGCCCATCGGTGCCGTCACCGTCGGCCTGGAGGGCAAGAAGCTCGCCGAGCTGGGCGCGATGCACGAGTCGGCCGCGGGCGTCACGGTCTTCTCCGACGACGGCAAGTGCGTCGACGACGCCGTGATCATGCGGCGGGCCCTCGAATACGTGAAGGCCTTCGGCGGTGTCGTCGCCCAGCACGCGCAGGAGCCCCGGCTCACCGAGGGCGCCCAGATGAACGAGGGCGTCGTCTCGGCCGAGCTGGGACTCGGCGGCTGGCCCGCGGTCGCCGAGGAATCGATCATCGCCCGGGACGTCCTGCTCGCCGAGCACGTCGGATCGCGCGTGCACATCTGCCACCTGTCGACCGCCGGCTCGGTGGAGATCGTGCGCTGGGCCAAGTCCCGCGGCATCGACGTCACCGCCGAGGTCACCCCGCACCACCTCCTCCTCACCGACGAGCTGGTGCGCTCGTACAACCCCGTCTACAAGGTCAACCCGCCGCTGCGCACCGAGCGCGACGTGATGGCCCTGCGCGAGGCGCTCGCCGACGGCACCATCGACATCGTCGCCACCGACCACGCCCCGCACCCGCACGAGGACAAGGACTGCGAGTGGGCCGCCGCCGCCATGGGCATGGTGGGCCTGGAGACCGCGCTGTCCGTCGTCCAGCAGACGATGGTCGAGACCGGGCTCCTCGACTGGGCCGGCGTCGCCGACCGCATGTCGTTCAAGCCCGCCGGCATCGGCCGGGCGCAGGGCCACGGCCGTCCCGTCTCGGCAGGCGAGCCCGCCAACCTCACCCTCGTCGACACGGCATACCGTGGAGCCGTGGACCCCGCGGGCTTCGCGTCGCGCAGCCGCAACACTCCCTACGAGGGTCGTGAGCTGCCGGGCCGTGTCACGCACACGTGGCTCCGGGGCAGGGCCACGCTCGTCGACGGGAAGCTCGCGTGACATCACTCACCCCCATTGCAGCGCAGATCGCGGTGGACGTCGCCGCGGAACAGAAGTCCGCGGAAGTGACCGACTGGGCCGCCCGGATCGGCTGGCTCGTCGGCCTCGTCCTGTTCATCGCGCTCGTCTACTGGCTGATGCGCGAGGGCTGGAAGTGGCGCGGCGCACTGCAGGGCGACCTCCCCGAGCTGCCCACCGCGCCGGAAGAGCTTGGCGAGGCGAGACTGACGATGAGTGGCCGCTACCACGGCTCCACCACCGCCGGGCAGTGGCTCGACCGCATCGTGGCGCACGGCCTGGGCACCCGCAGCCGGGCCGAGGTCACGCTGACGGACGAGGGCCTCGATGTCGTACGCCCCGGAGCGGCCGACTTCTTCGTACCTCTGGCGCAACTGCGTGAGGCCCGGCTCGACAAGGGCATCGCGGGCAAGGTCCTCACCGAGGGCGGGCTCCTCGTCGTCACCTGGGAGCACGGCGACCGGCTGATCGACTCGGGCTTCCGGTCCGACCACGCGGCCGAGCACAACGAGTGGGTCGACACCCTGAACAACATGATCAACACGAGTGACAAGAGCGACAAGACGGAAGGCGCACGATGACGACCTCCATCCAGGGAACCGCCTCGCAGAGGCGAAAGGCGGCTCCCGCCGTACTCGTCCTGGAGGACGGCCGCACCTTCCGTGGCCGCGCCTACGGGGCCGTGGGGGTGACCTTCGGCGAAGCGGTGTTCTCCACCGGCATGACCGGCTACCAGGAGACCCTCACCGACCCGTCGTACCACCGCCAGGTCGTCGTGATGACCGCCCCGCACGTCGGCAACACCGGCGTCAACGACGACGACCCCGAGTCGAAGCGCATCTGGGTCGCCGGTTACGTCGTACGGGACCCCGCGCGCGTGCCCTCCAACTGGCGCTCCCGGCGCTCGCTGGACGAGGAGCTCGTCCAGCAGGGCGTCGTGGGCATCAGCGGGATCGACACCCGCGCGCTCACCCGCCACCTGCGCGAGCGCGGCGCCATGCGCGTCGGCATCTTCTCCGGAAACGCGCTGCCCGACGCGGGCACCATGCTCGCCGAGGTGCGCCAGGCCCCCGAGATGAAGGGCGCCAGCCTCTACGAGGAAGTGGCCACCAAGGAGACGTACGTCGTCCCCGCGATCGGCCCCGACGGCGAAGCCGTCCCGATCGGTGCCGCGAAGTACACCGTCGCCGCCGTGGACCTCGGCATCAAGGGCATGACCCCGCACCGCATGGCCGAGCGCGGCATCGAGGTGCACGTGCTGCCCGCGACGGCGAGCGTCGAGGACATCTACGCGGTCGAGCCGGACGGAGTGTTCTTCTCCAACGGTCCCGGCGACCCGGCGAAGGCCGAGCACCCGGTCTCCGTGATGCGTGCCGTGCTGGAGCGGAAGACACCGCTCTTCGGCATCTGCTTCGGCAACCAGATCCTCGGCCGCGCCCTCGGCTTCGGCACGTACAAGCTGAAGTACGGCCACCGGGGCATCAACCAGCCCGTGCAGGACCGTACGACCGGCAAGGTCGAGGTCACCGCGCACAACCACGGCTTCGCCGTCGACGCGCCGCTCGACAAGGTCTCCGAGACCCCCTACGGGCGTGCCGAGGTCTCGCACGTCTGCCTGAACGACCAGGTCGTCGAGGGGCTGCAGCTGCTCGACCGGCCGGCGTTCAGCGTCCAGTACCACCCCGAGGCGGCGGCGGGTCCGCACGACGCGGCCTACCTGTTCGACCGCTTCGTAGAGCTCATGGAGGGCCAGCGTGCCTAAGCGCACCGATATCCAGTCCGTCCTGGTCATCGGCTCCGGCCCGATCGTCATCGGCCAGGCCGCCGAGTTCGACTACTCCGGCACCCAGGCCTGCCGCGTCCTCAAGGCCGAGGGCCTGCGGGTCATCCTCGTCAACTCCAACCCGGCGACGATCATGACCGACCCGGAGATCGCCGACGCGACCTACGTCGAGCCGATCACCCCGGAGTTCGTCGAGAAGATCATCGCCAAGGAGCGGCCGGACACCCTGCTGCCGACGCTCGGCGGCCAGACCGCCCTCAACACCGCGATCTCCATGCACGAGCAGGGTGTGCTGGAGAAGTACGGTGTCGAGCTGATCGGCGCCAACGTCGAGGCGATCAACAAGGGCGAGGACCGCGACCTCTTCAAGGGCGTCGTCGAGGCCGTCCGCGCGAAGATCGGGCACGGCGAGTCCGCCCGCTCGGTCATCTGCCACTCCATGGACGACGTGATCCAGGGCGTCGAGACGCTCGGCGGTTACCCCGTCGTCGTCCGGCCCTCCTTCACCATGGGCGGCGCCGGCTCCGGCTTCGCCCACGACGAGGAGGAGCTGCGCCGGATCGCCGGGCAGGGCCTCACGCTCTCGCCGACCACCGAGGTGCTCCTGGAGGAGTCCATCCTCGGCTGGAAGGAGTACGAGCTGGAGCTGATGCGCGACAAGCACGACAACGTCGTGGTCGTCTGCTCCATCGAGAACTTCGACCCGATGGGTGTGCACACCGGCGACTCGATCACCGTCGCGCCCTCGATGACGCTGACCGACCGCGAGTACCAGCGCCTGCGCGACATCGGCATCGCGATCATCCGCGAGGTCGGCGTCGACACCGGCGGCTGCAACATCCAGTTCGCGGTGAACCCGGACGACGGCCGCATCATCGTCATCGAGATGAACCCGCGGGTCTCGCGCTCCTCGGCCCTCGCGTCGAAGGCCACCGGCTTCCCGATCGCCAAGATCGCCGCCAAGCTGGCGGTCGGCTACACCCTCGACGAGATCCCGAACGACATCACGGAGAAGACCCCGGCGTCCTTCGAGCCCACGCTCGACTACGTGGTCGTCAAGGCCCCGCGGTTCGCCTTCGAGAAGTTCCCGTCCGCCGACTCCACGCTGACCACGACCATGAAGTCGGTCGGCGAGGCCATGGCGATCGGCCGCAACTTCACCGAGGCGCTGCAGAAGGCGCTGCGGTCGCTGGAGAAGAAGGGCAGCCAGTTCACGTTCGTCGGCGAGCCCGGCGACAAGGCCGAACTGCTGGCCGAGGCCGTCAGGCCGACCGACGGCCGCATCAACTCCGTCATGCAGGCCATCCGCGCGGGCGCCACGCCCGAGGAGGTCTTCGACGCCACGAAGATCGACCCCTGGTTCGTGGACCAGCTGTTCCTGATCAAGGAGATCGCGGACGAGCTGGCCGCCGCCGACAAGCTGGACCCGGAGCTGCTCGCCGAGGCCAAGCGCCACGGCTTCTCCGACGTCCAGATCGGCGAGATCCGCGGCCTGCGCGAGGACGTGGTGCGCGAGGTGCGGCACGCGCTGGGCGTGCGCCCGGTCTACAAGACGGTCGACACCTGCGCCGCCGAGTTCGCGGCCAAGACGCCGTACTTCTACTCCTCGTACGACGAGGAGACCGAGGTCGCCCCGCGCGAGAAGCCCGCCGTGATCATCCTCGGCTCGGGCCCCAACCGCATCGGCCAGGGCATCGAGTTCGACTACTCCTGCGTCCACGCCTCCTTCGCGCTGAGCGACGCGGGCTACGAGACCGTGATGGTCAACTGCAACCCCGAGACCGTCTCCACGGACTACGACACCTCCGACCGGCTGTACTTCGAGCCGCTCACGCTCGAAGACGTGCTGGAGATCGTTCACGCGGAGACCCTCGCCGGACCGATCGCGGGCGTCATCGTCCAGCTCGGCGGACAGACCCCGCTGGGCCTCTCGCAGGCGCTCAAGGACAACGGCGTGCCGGTCGTGGGCACTCCGCCCGAGGCCATCCACGCCGCCGAGGACCGCGGCGCCTTCGGCCAGGTCCTCGCGGAGGCCGGGCTGCCCGCGCCGAAGCACGGCACCGCCACGACGTTCGCCGGGGCCAAGGCCATCGCCGACGAGATCGGCTACCCCGTCCTCGTCCGGCCGTCGTACGTCCTCGGCGGGCGCGGCATGGAGATCGTGTACGACGAGACGCGGCTGGCCTCGTACATCGAGGAGTCGACCGAGATCAGCCCGTCCCGGCCGGTCCTGGTCGACCGCTTCCTGGACGACGCGATCGAGATCGACGTGGACGCGCTGTACGACGGCCACGAGCTGTACCTCGGCGGTGTCATGGAGCACATCGAGGAAGCCGGCATCCACTCCGGCGACTCCGCGTGCGCGCTGCCCCCGATCACGCTCGGCGGCTTCGACATCAAGCGCCTGCGGGCCTCGACGGAGGCCATCGCGAAGGGTGTTGGTGTCCGCGGACTGATCAACATCCAGTTCGCGATGGCGGGCGACATCCTGTACGTCCTCGAAGCCAACCCGCGTGCCTCGCGCACCGTTCCCTTCACCTCGAAGGCGACCGCGGTGCCGCTGGCGAAGGCCGCCGCCCGGATCTCGCTGGGCGCGACCGTCGCCGAACTGCGTGCCGAGGGGCTGCTGCCGGCCGTCGGCGACGGCGGTGAACTGCCGCTGGACGCGCCGATCTCCGTCAAGGAGGCCGTCATGCCGTGGTCGCGGTTCCGCGACATCCACGGCCGCGGCGTCGACACGATCCTCGGCCCGGAGATGCGCTCCACCGGCGAGGTCATGGGCATCGACTCGGTGTTCGGCACGGCGTACGCCAAGTCCCAGGCGGGCGCGTACGGTCCGCTGCCGACCAAGGGCCGTGCCTTCATCTCGGTCGCCAACCGGGACAAGCGCTCGATGATCTTCCCGGCGCGTGAACTGGTCGCCCACGGCTTCGAGTTGCTCGCCACGTCCGGCACGGCCGAGGTGCTCAAGCGCAACGGCATCAACGCCACCGTCGTCCGCAAGCAGTCCGAGGGCGAGGGGCCGAACGGCGAGAAGACGATCGTCCAGCTCATCCACGAGGGCGAGGTCGACCTCATCGTCAACACGCCGTACGGCACCGGAGGCCGCCTCGACGGCTACGACATCCGTACGGCCGCCGTGGCCCGCTCCGTGCCCTGCCTGACGACGGTCCAGGCGCTCGCCGCGGCCGTCCAGGGCATCGACGCGCTCAACCACGGTGACGTGGGCGTGCGTTCGCTCCAGGAACACGCCGAGCATCTGACCGCGGCCCGCGACTAGCAGCCCTGAGGGGGACACCGGAAACGGTGTCCCCCTCTTCATGAGCCTTCTTCATGAGGCTCTTCGTGAGGACACTCATCATGTACAAGCTCTTCTTCAACCTGGTCTTCAAGCGGATGGACCCGGAGCAGGCCCACCACCTCGCCTTCCGCTGGATCCGGCTCGCCGTCCGTGTCCCCGTCCTGCGGACCTTCGTCGCCGCCGTGCTCGCGCCCCGTCACAAGGAGCTGCGGACCGAGGCGTTCGGGCTCCGGATGCACGGGCCGTTCGGGCTCGCGGCGGGCTTCGACAAGAACGCGGTCGCCATCGACGGGATGTCGATGCTCGGCTTCGACCACGTCGAGATCGGCACCGTCACGGGGGAGGCGCAGACCGGCAACCCCAGGAAGCGCCTGTTCCGCCTTGTGCCGGACCGCGCGCTGATCAACCGCATGGGGTTCAACAACGAGGGCTCCGAGGCCGTGGCGGGCCGTCTGGCGGCCCGTACGCCCGTCTTCAGGACCGTCGTGGGCGTCAACATCGGCAAGACCAAGGTCGTCCCGGAGGCCGAGGCCGCCGCCGACTACGTGAAGTCCACCGAACGGCTGGCCGCGTACGCCGACTACCTCGTCGTCAACGTCAGCTCGCCCAACACGCCCGGGCTGCGCAATCTCCAGGCCACCGAGTCGCTGCGGCCACTGCTGACGGCCGTCCGCGAGGCCGCGGACCGGACGGTGACCACGCGCCGCGTTCCGCTGCTGGTGAAGATCGCGCCCGACCTGGCCGACGAGGACGTCGACGCCGTCGCGGACCTCGCCGTCGAACTCGGCCTGGACGGGATCATCGCCACGAACACCACCATCGCGCGCGAGGGGCTCGGTTTGACATCCGAACCCACTCTGGTCGCGGAGACCGGCGGACTCTCCGGCGCCCCGCTGAAAGCACGCTCCCTGGAGGTGCTGCGCCGCCTCTACGCGCGCGTGGGGGACCGGATCACCCTCGTGGGCGTCGGCGGGATCGAGAACGCCGAGGACGCCTGGCAGCGGATCCTCGCGGGCGCCACGCTCGTCCAGGGCTACAGCGCCTTCGTCTACGAGGGCCCCTTCTGGGGCCGCGCCATCCACAAGGGCCTCGCCGCCCGCCTGCGCACCAGCCCGCACGCCACCCTCGCCGACGCGGTCGGCGCCGACGTAAGGAAGACGACGGTATGACTGAGCCCTTCGGATCGCGGCTGCGCCGCGCCATGGACGAGCGTGGGCCGCTGTGCGTCGGGATCGACCCGCACGCCTCCCTGCTCGCCGACTGGGGTCTGAACGACGACATCGCCGGTCTTGAGCGCTTCAGCCGCACGGTCGTCGAGGCGCTGGCCGACCGGGTCGCCGTGCTCAAGCCCCAGAGCGCGTTCTTCGAGCGCTTCGGGTCGCGCGGTATCGCCGTACTGGAGAAGTCGGTCGAGGAGGCGCGGGCGGCCGGTGCGCTGGTCGTCATGGACGCCAAGCGCGGCGACATCGGCTCGACCATGGCGGCGTACGCCTCCGCCTTCCTGGAGAAGGGCTCGCCGCTCTTCTCCGACGCGCTCACCGTGTCGCCGTACCTCGGCTACGGGTCGCTGAAGCCGGCGGTCGACCTCGCGCGGGAGAGCGGCTCGGGACTGTTCGTGCTCGCGCTGACCTCCAACCCGGAGGGCGGCGAGGTGCAGCACGCGGTGCGCCCCGAGGACACGCTCCTGCGGAACGTGGGCGCGACCATGCTGGCCCATCTCGCCGAGGAGAACGCGGGGGAGACCCCGATGGGCTCCTTCGGGGCGGTCGTCGGCGCCACGCTCGGCGATCTGTCCTCGTACGACCTCGACATCAACGGCCCGCTCCTCGCGCCCGGAATCGGTGCCCAGGGGGCCGCGCCGGCGGATCTGCCGGGCGTGTTCGGCGCGGCGGTGCACCGGGTGGTCCCGAATGTCAGCCGGGGTGTTCTGCGTCACGGTCCCGAAATCGGCTCGCTACGCGCGTCATCGGACCTCTTCGCCGAGCAGATCAGGGCGGCCGTGGCGTCTGCCTAGGGCTTTTCGTGGGAGTCCTTCAGGCGTCCCGAGTCTGAATACATCCTCAAATCCGGGGCATTTTGTCCGGAATGTCGGACTCGATGGAGGCTGACCAGGACTTTTCCGCTGTTCTCGCTGACTCCGGCGGACTTGCCCGCTAGTCTCCGACGCAGAGTGAACGGGCAAGAGCGTTGCTCGTTGCTCCCCAGGTGTGGGGCGACTAGGTTCCTCACCGGTCCGTATCCGACAGTTCGACATCCGAGGTGACGTAGGCGTGGCTCTTCCGCCCCTTACCCCTGAACAGCGCGCAGCCGCGCTCGAAAAGGCCGCCGCGGCTCGCCGGGAGCGGGCCGAGGTCAAGAATCGACTCAAGCACTCCGGCGCCTCCCTTCACGAGGTCATCAAGCAGGGCCAGGAGAACGACGTCATCGGCAAGATGAAGGTCTCCGCCCTCCTGGAGTCCCTGCCGGGCGTGGGCAAGGTCCGCGCCAAGCAGATCATGGAGCGACTTGGCATCTCCGAGAGCCGCCGTGTGCGCGGTCTCGGCTCCAATCAGATCGCGTCTCTTGAGCGCGAGTTCGGCGGCGGTGCTGCCTGACGTTCTCGGGCACCCCTGAGAACCTGGATAATCGCCGCATGGCTGCAACACCCCGGGGGACGACCCCCGTACCCCCGGACGTACGTCCGCGGCTGACCGTGCTCTCCGGCCCCTCCGGGGTCGGCAAGAGCACGGTCGTCGCCCATATGCGCAAGGAACACCCCGAGGTCTGGCTCTCGGTGTCGGCGACGACCCGCAAGCCGCGCCCCGGGGAGAAGCACGGTGTCCACTACTTCTTCGTCAGCGACGAGGAGATGGACAAGCTGATCGCCAATGGCGAACTGCTCGAATGGGCGGAGTTCGCGGGCAACCGCTACGGGACACCGCGCAAGGCCGTGCTCGAACGGCTGGAGTCGGGCGAGCCGGTCCTCCTGGAGATCGATCTCCAGGGAGCCCGGCAGGTCCGCGAGTCCATGTCGGACGCTCTTCTGGTGTTCCTGGCTCCTCCCTCCTGGGAGGAGCTCGTGCGCAGACTCACCGGGCGGGGCACCGAGCCGCCCGAGGTCATCGAGCGCCGGCTGGAGGCCGCCAAGATCGAACTGGCCGCCGAGCCGGAGTTCGACGTCACCCTGGTCAACACCTCCGTCGAGGACGTGGCGCGCGAGCTGCTAGCCTTGATGGAAGTTGTGTGATCGTTTTCGATCCCATCCCACCTTTCGGAAGGCAGAGCGTGTCCTCTTCCATCTCCACGCCCGAGGGCATCATCAACCCTCCGATCGACGAGCTCCTCGAAGCCACCGACTCCAAGTACAGCCTGGTGATCTACGCGGCCAAGCGGGCCCGTCAGATCAACGCGTACTACTCGCAGCTCGGTGAGGGCCTTCTTGAGTACGTCGGTCCGCTCGTCGACACCCACGTCCACGAGAAGCCGCTCTCGATCGCCCTGCGCGAGATCAACGCGGGTCTCCTGACGTCGGAGGCCGTCGAAGGCCCGGCGCAGTAGTATTTTCGGCTTGCAGTTCGTTTTTCCACAGGCCCGGCAGCGCGACTGCCGGGCCTGTGGTGTGTGATGGGGACGTACGTTTTCCGAGGTCCGGGGAGAGACGTGGACAAGCCGAAGGTCGTCCTGGGGGTCAGCGGTGGCATCGCCGCGTACAAGGCCTGTGAGCTGCTGCGGAGACTGACCGAGTCGGGGCACGACGTGCGGGTCGTACCGACGGAGTCGGCGCTGCACTTCGTCGGCGCCGCGACCTGGTCCGCGCTCTCCGGCCACCCCGTGTCCACCGAGGTCTGGTCGGACGTCCATGAGGTTCCGCACGTCCGCATCGGGCAGGGGGCCGACCTGGTCGTCGTCGCCCCCGCCACCGCGGACATGCTCGCGAAGGCGGCTCACGGCCTGGCCGACGACCTGCTGACGAACACCTTGCTCACCGCCCGGTGCCCCGTCGTCTTCGCCCCCGCCATGCACACCGAGATGTGGGAGCACCCGGCCACCCAGGAGAACGTGGCGACGCTGCGCCGCCGCGGCGCCGTCGTCATCGAGCCCGCGGTGGGGCGCCTGACCGGTGTGGACACGGGCAAGGGGCGGCTGCCCGAGCCGTCGGAGATCTTCGAGGTCTGCCGCAGGGTGCTCGCGCGCGGCGTGACCGAGCCCGACCTCGCCGGCCGGCACGTCGTCGTGAGCGCCGGCGGCACGCGCGAGCCGCTCGACCCGGTCCGCTTCCTCGGCAACCGCTCCTCCGGGAAGCAGGGGTACGCCCTCGCGCGCACCGCCGCCGCCCGGGGCGCCCGGGTCACGCTGATCGCCGCGAACACCGGCATGCCGGACCCGGCCGGTGTCGACGTCGTACAGGTCGGGACCGCCGTGCAGTTGCGCGAGGCCGTGCTCAAAGCCGCGCCGGACGCCGACGCCGTGGTGATGGCGGCGGCGGTCGCGGACTTCCGGCCCACCGCATACGCGGCCGGAAAGATCAAGAAGAAGGACGGCCAGGAACCGGAGCCGATCGTTCTGGTCCGCAATCCGGACATCCTCGCGGAGATCTCGGCGGACCGCGCCCGCCCGGGCCAGGTGATCGTCGGTTTCGCCGCCGAGACGGACGACGTGCTGGCCAACGGCCGGACGAAGCTTCAGCGAAAGGGCTGCGACCTTCTCGTGGTGAACGAGGTCGGCGAACGCAAGACCTTCGGCTCCGAGGAGAACGAGGCGGTGGTGCTCGGCGCCGACGGAAGCGAGACCGCAGTGCCGTACGGGCCCAAGGAAGCCCTGGCCGATACCGTGTGGGATCTCGTGGCGCGTCGCTTCGGGTGAATGTCTCATTCGCTTCAACAGACCCGCTGGAACCGCCGGATCGGGGTGTGGGAGCCTGGCGCAGAAGGTTCGTCGTGTCGCAGAATGCCCGTGCCGCAGGTCACAGCGCTTCCGAGAGGCGAGACAGTAGCCCGGCGGCAGAGCGCGACCGATAAACTGTTCTCGGACGACGCCGGGCGCAGCTCCCGGCCGTCCGCCAATGATCAGCCAGCAGCCGCTGCAACCTCAGGGAGCGTTGTGTCCCGTCGCCTGTTCACCTCGGAGTCTGTGACCGAGGGTCACCCCGACAAGATCGCTGACCAGATCAGTGACACCATTCTCGACGCGCTTCTGCGCGAGGACCCGCATTCCCGGGTCGCCGTGGAGACGCTGATCACCACCGGCCTGGTGCACGTGGCCGGAGAGGTCACCACCAAGGCGTACGCGCCGATCGCGCAGCTGGTGCGCGACAAGATCCTCGAGATCGGCTACGACTCCTCGAAGAAGGGCTTCGACGGCGCGTCCTGTGGCGTTTCGGTGTCCATCGGCTCGCAGTCGCCCGACATCGCGCAGGGCGTCGACACGGCGTACGAGAAGCGTGTCGAGGGTGACGAGGACGAGCTCGACAAGCAGGGTGCGGGCGACCAGGGCCTGATGTTCGGCTACGCGACGGACGAGACGCCGGCGCTGATGCCGCTCCCGATCCACCTCGCGCACCGCCTCTCGCGCCGCCTCTCCGAGGTCCGCAAGAACGGGACGATCCCGTACCTGCGCCCGGACGGCAAGACCCAGGTCACCATCGAGTACGACGGCGACAAGGCGGTCCGTCTGGACACGGTCGTCGTCTCCTCGCAGCACGCCTCCGACATCGACCTGGACTCGCTCCTGGCCCCGGACATCCGCGAGTTCGTGGTCGAGCCGGAGCTGAAGGCCCTCCTCGACGACGGCATCAAGCTGGAGACCGAGGGCTACCGCCTCCTGGTCAACCCGACCGGCCGCTTCGAGATCGGCGGCCCGATGGGCGACGCCGGCCTCACCGGCCGCAAGATCATCATCGACACCTACGGCGGCATGGCCCGCCACGGTGGCGGCGCCTTCTCGGGCAAGGACCCGTCCAAGGTCGACCGCTCCGCCGCGTACGCGATGCGCTGGGTCGCCAAGAACGTCGTCGCCGCGGGTCTCGCCACCCGCTGCGAGGTCCAGGTCGCCTACGCAATCGGCAAGGCCGAGCCCGTCGGCCTCTTCGTCGAGACCTTCGGCACCGCCAAGATCGACGCCGAGAAGATCGAGACGGCCATCACCGAGGTCTTCGACCTCCGCCCGGCCGCGATCATCCGCGACCTGGACCTGCTCCGCCCGATCTACGCCCAGACCGCCGCGTACGGCCACTTCGGCCGTGAGCTGCCGGAGTTCACCTGGGAGAGGACGGACCGGGTGGACGCGCTGCGGAAGGCTGCGGGGCTGTAGGTCCTGCACTTTCTCTGTCGGCTGTTTTCGTTTCAGCCAGCTGTTTTCGGCGAGGCCCGGCGTTCCTTCAGGGGTGCCGGGCCTCGCCGCTGTCCGCCGGTCGGATTCCGCGGGCAGACGGCTGGGCCTTGCAAATGACTGGCACGGCTGTCGTCGGACTTCGTACGCTGACCGTCCTCCCGGTGCGCAGGCCGCGGTTACTTCGGTGGAGTGCGCCTAGTGCGTGCGGTGAATCTGGTTCATGTACCGCTGCCGCTCCGAACTCGGGAGGGGCTGACGTCGTCGCGCCCGGTGCGATGGTTGCGGATACTTCCGGGTTGTCCCCTCGCAGGTTCGAATCCTGCTGCCGGTCCTGGACCGGTATGGCCGAGTGGCCCATGGCAGAAGCGCCCCAAGGGCGTTCGCGATCCGCGGCCGGCCTGATCTCGGGCGCGTGGCGGTGTCAGTGGGGTCTGGTAGGAATGTTGCTGTGAGCAGCACGGATGGGCGTGGTGAAGGTGGGGCCGAAGGTGCCCCGCCCGAGCAGCTTGCGTTGATTCGGGACGCCGTGCGGAAGGCGCCGCGGGCCAAGCCGCGGACCTGGCGGGGGGCCGCGGTCGCCAAGGAGCTGCCTGTGGCGCGGGTGCTCGTCGACAAGGGCGTGCTGCATCTCGACCGGTACTTCGACTATGCCGTGCCCGAGGAGCTCGACGCCGACGCGCAGCCGGGGGTGCGCGTGCGGCGTCGAGCTCC
>NZ_LIQZ01000146.1 GCF_001418655.1 Streptomyces phaeochromogenes
GTACGTCGTCTCCGGCGGTGCGGCCGGGGCGAATCCCGTGGGAGGCCGACCGGGCAGGAAGGAAGGGCCGCGCGGCTCGCCGAGGCCCGGGTAGGGCGTGTGGGGCTGCCCGCTGCGGTACGGGTCGCCGGGATCCGCCTCGGCCCGATGGCCGTCCGCCCTGGGGCCGTTGGGGCCCAGGGGGCCCGGCGGACGGGGTGGCCCGGTGGGGCGTGACGGGCCCAGCGGGCGGGTCGGACTGGGGTGCGCCGGAGGCCCCGCGCGGCCGGGGAGGCCCGTGCCGCCCGGAAGGCCCGGCCGGTCAGGCAGGTCAGGAAGAACGGGCTGGTCCGGAAGGCCCGGCCGGTCGGGATGAACGGGCTGGCCGGGGAGGACCGCGTCGCGCGGTGGTCCCGGGTGACGCGGTGGGCCCGGGTGGCCCTGGAATCGGTCGTACGACACGGTCGTTCCTCCTTGGTCGCGGAACCCTGGACCCGAGGGGCCGGGGCGCGGAACCCGGTGGTGCCGGAAGCCGGATGACGGATGACGGGCGCCTTGAGCATGGTGCCGGGATCCGGTGAGGTTGTGGATCAGGGGAGTCGGGAGAACCAGAGGAGTGAGGTGGCCGCGGTGGCGAGGGCCGTGAGGAGACCGGCCGCGACGAACCACTGCCAGATCTCTCGTTGCTCGGTGCGGTGCCCCACCGAGCTGCCGATGTCCTCGTACACCTCCTGGAGTTCTTCGCCCGTCGCGGCCTCGTGGAAGTCGCCGCCGGTGCTGGAGGCGAGGCCCCGCAGGGCGGGACCGTCGACCGGGACGCTCACCGTGTCGCCGGACGGCAGGTCAATGGTCCCGCTTTCCGTGCCGTACGCGATGGTCGAGACCGGGATTTTGTCGCCGGCCGCCTCCTGGGCCGCCGACTCGACGGACCGGCCGGTGGTGTTGGAACCGTCGGACAGCAGCACGATGTGCGCGGGCGGCGGGCTGGTCTCGGCCTCCCGGTCGAGCATGCGGACGGCGTCACGGGCGGCCACGACGGCCTCGCCGATCGCCGTGCCCTCGCCGGTGGTGAGCCGTTCGATGGCCGAACTCAGTGCGCCGCGGTCGGTGGTCGGCGGGACCGCGACCGTGGCGGAGCCGCTGAACGGTACGAGTCCCGCGTTGAAGCGCTCGGGCAGCCGGTCGACGAAGGCGAGCGCGGCACGCTGGGCGGCCTCGAAGCGGGTCGGCTCGACGTCGGTGGCCTCCATGGACGCCGACACGTCGAACGCCACCACGATCGTGGCGCGCTCACGCGGCACCTGCACCTCCGTGGTCGGCCGGGCGAAGCCCACGACGAGCAGCGCGAGCGTGCCGCAGAAGGCAGCCGCCGGAACGTGACGGCGCCAGCCGGGCCGCCGGGGCGCGACCTTGTCCAGCAGTTCCAGGTTGGTGAACCGGACCGCGTACCGGCCGCGCCTGCGCTGCACGAGCAGATAGGCGCCGATCAGCAGGGCGAGCGGCACCAGGAGCAGCAGCCAGCCGGGCGAGTGGAGACTCACGGCACCTCCAGCGGACTCATGACCCCCTCCAGCGGATGCGGAGGTACGGACGCGGCGGGTACGGGGATGGGAGCGACGGACGTGTTCACGCGGCACCGCCTCCCGACCGGCGCCGCTGCTCCTCGACATGGCGTACGACGTCGCGCACCCAGTCGCGGTCCGTACGCAGCCGGAGGTGGGCCGCGCCCGCCCGGCGGATGGACGCCTTGATCAACGCCCGCTGTTCCAGGGCCGCTTCGGCGTAGCGCTCGCGCAATCGCCTTGAGTGGGTGGGGATTTCGCGTCTGATACCGGTCTCGGGATCGACGACGTTGAGCAACCCCACGGAGGGCAGCTCCAGTTCGCGGGGGTCGACGGTCTCGACGGCGAGGATCTGGTGGCGGTGGGCGATCGTTCTAAGGGGTCGCTCCCAGCCGGTCTCCAGGAAGTCGGAGACGACGGCGACCAGGCCGCTGCCGGGGAGTGTGCGCAGTGAGCGCAGGGCGTCGGCCAGGGAGTGCGGGGCGTCCGCGGACACGCCGGCCGCCACCCGGGGCCGGTCCAGGGCGGCCCGCAGGATCGTGAGGAGGTGGTGGCGCCCGGTGCGGGGCGGGATCCGCTGGATGCCGGCCGGTCCGGTGATCTGCGCGCCGAGCCGGTTCCCGGCCCGTTCGGTGAGGAAGGCGACGGCCGCCGCCGCGCCGACGGCCAGGTCGCGCTTCTCCATCCGTGCCGTGCCGAAGTCCATGCTCGCGGACGCGTCGAGCACGATCCAGGTGGTCAGTTCGCGGTCGGCGAGGGTGAGCCGGACGTGCGGGACGGTGGTGCGTGCGGTGGCGTTCCAGTCCATCCGGCGTACGTCGTCGCCGATGACGTACGGCCGGGTCTCGGACACCTCGGTGCCCGGTCCCGGTACGAGGCCGGGGTGGTCGCCCTGGAGGAGGCCGTCGGGGCGGCGGGTGAAGAGCAACTCCAGGTGCTTCAGGGCCTGTTCGGGGGTGAGTTCGCTGAGGGTCGGGGTGCCGCTCATGCCGCTTCGCCCTCCGTTCCCCCCGCGGTGATGCCGCCCTCCGCGCGTCCTTCTGTTCGCGCCTCGGTTCGTCCCTCGGGGCGGGTGGCGGCCTGGCGCGGGGTGATGCGCGGCTGCTCCACGGCGGCCAGTACCTCGTCGACGATCTCGGCGCCGGTGATGCCGTCGGCGAGCGCGTCGAAGGACAGCACGAGCCGGTGGGCCACGACCTCGTGGGCCAGGTCGTGCACGTCCTCGGGGAGGACGTAACCCCGGCCGCGCAGCAGGGCGAGCGCGCGGGCGGCGGCGACCAGGCCCAGCGTGGCGCGCGGGCCGGCACCGTGCGCCAACCGGCTGCCGGGGCCCGCGAGTTCACGGGTCGAGACGACCAGCCGTACGGCGTACTCGGCGACCGCGTGGTGCACGAACACCTCGTCGGCGGTGCGCTGGAGCGCGATGAGCCGGTCGGGGGTGAGGACGGGGCGTGCCCTGGGCGGGTCGACGCTCATGCGGTAGAGGATCGCGAGTTCCTCGGACTCGCTGGGGACGGCGACTTCCACCTTGAGCAGGAAGCGGTCGCGCTGGGCTTCGGGGAGTTGGTAGACGCCCTCGGACTCGATGGGGTTCTGGGTGGCGAGTACGAGGAACGGCTGGGGGACGGGGATGGTGGTGCCGCCGATGGAGACCTGGTGCTCGCCCATCACTTCGAGGAGAGCGGACTGCACCTTGGCGGGGGCTCGGTTGATCTCGTCGGCGAGGACGAAGTTGGCGACGACGGGGCCGGGTTCGACGCTGAACGTCTCCTGGGACGGGCGGTAGATCCGGGTGCCGGTGATGTCGGACGGGACGAGGTCGGGGGTGAACTGCAGCCGGGCGAAGCGTCCGCCGGCCACCTGCGCGAGGGTCTTCGCGGCGAGGGTCTTGGCGACGCCCGGGACGCCCTGGAGCAGGCAGTGGCCCCGGGCCAGGACCGCGGTGAACATCCGTTCCACCATGCGGTCCTGGCCCACGATCACCCGCTTGACCTCGAAGAGCGCCTCTTCGAGGAGCTTCCCGTCGGCGGCGTCACCTCGTGGGTCGGCGGTGGTCACAGTGCTGCCGCGGGGTTGCTCGGATCCGCGGAGGGGGTACCGCTGGTGCCGTCCTTGTCGGGGCAGTCCTCGCGGGTCCAGGTGCGGGTTCCGTTGTCGGCCGCTCCCTCCTCGGTCACGCCCTCCTCTGCCGCGTGTTCCTCGACGACGAAGCGGACCGTTTCGCGGGGGGCCTCGTCGCCGTCTGCGGCGAGTGCGACGCCGCCGGCCGCCAGGGCCGCGGTGGCCAGCACGGCGACGACGAGGGTCTTTCGGTTACGGATACGACGGGTCATGGTCGGTGGCTCCTTCGGCCGTGTGGGACGACGTCCGGTACGGAGCCAAGACCATCAGGTGAGGGCGAAAACGGGCTTAAAGGGGGGCGCTGCCTGCGGGTTTGGGGGCGAGGGGTGTTTGTTGGCTGCAGGTGCGTTGTGGCTTGTCGCGCCCACGCGGCGGAGCCGCACATCGATACGCCCCGCGCCCCTGAAGGGGCGCGGCCCCCTACTCCCCGGTCCCCAGTTTCTGGCCCCGCAGCAGTACCCAGGCCGCCACCGATGCCGCCAGCAGTACCGCCGCGCCCAGGCCCGCCGCCAGGGCGATGCCGTCGACGAACGCCGTGCGGGCAGCGGTGAGGAGGGGCTCGGCGTCGGGCAGAACCGTCGACGCCTCCACCGCACCGCCGAGGGACTCGTGGGCCGCGGCGGCCACCTCGGGCGGTGTGCCCGGCGGGGCCGTGAACCCGGCGTAGACGCCCGTGACGATCGAGCCGAGCAGGGCGATGCCGAGGGCCGCGCCGAGTTCGTACGCCGTCTCGGAGACCGCGGACGCGGCGCCCGCCTGTTCCTTGGGGACGCTGGAGAGGATCACGTCGGCGGTCACGGTGAAGGCGAAGCCCGCGCCCACGCCGACCACCAGCAGGGCCCCACCGAGGAGCGGATACCCGGTCGACTCGTCGAGCAGGGTCAGCGCGCCCAGGGCGAGCCCGATCGCGGCGAGTCCGCCGGCGGTGACGGCACGCACCGAGTACCGGCGCGCGACCGTACCCGCGACCAGACCGGCCGCCACCGCGCCCAGTGCGGCGGGCAGTTCGGAAAGGCCCGCCTCCAACGGGCCCCTGCCCTGCACGAGTTGGAGGTACTGCGAGAGGAAGAAGACCAGGCCGGACAGGCCGAGGATGGTCAGCAGGTCGGCGAGCACGGCCCCGGAGAAGCCGCGGTTGCGGAACAGCCGCATGTCCAACAGCGGGACGGGCAGCGTGAGTTGGCGGCGAACGAAGCCGTAGAGCGCGACCGCGCCGAGCAGGGCCGCGGCGCCCGCCGTGGCGTTCGGGCCGTGCGAGGCGGCCTCCTTGATCCCGTACACGATGCCGACCATGCCGACGAGCGACAGCACGACGCTCATCAGGTCCCAGGGGCCGGGCTCGGGGTTGCGGGACTCGGGGAGCAGCTTCACGCCGACGAGGACGAGGACCGCCATCACGGGGAGGTTGATCAGGAAGACGGAGCCCCACCAGAAGTGTTCGAGGAGGAATCCGCCGACGACCGGGCCGACCGCCGTGCCGGCCGAGGCGGTGGCGCCCCAGATGCCGATGGCGAGGCTGCGTTCGCGCGGGTCGTGGAAGAGGTTGCGGATGAGCGCGAGGGTGGCGGGCATCAGGGTCGCGCCCGCGACACCGAGCAGTGCGCGCGCCACGATCATCAACTCGGGTGTGCTCGCATAGGCGTTGAGCACGGAGATGAGACCGAACGCGACCGAGCCGACGAGCAGCAGCTTCTTGCGCCCGATGCGGTCACCGAGGCTGCCCATCGAGACGAGCAGGCCCGCGATGACGAACGAGTAGACGTCCCCGATCCACAACAGCTGCGTACCGGAGGGCTTGAGGTCCTCGCTGATGTAGGGGGTCGCGAGACCGAGGACGGTCGCGTCGACGGCCACCAGCAGCACGGCGAGGACGAGGACGGCGAGCGCGAGCCAGCGGCCCGGACGCTTCTCCGTCTCCGCCGCGAACGCCGGCCGCACCGTGCTGGTCATGATTCCTCTCTCCGTAGTGCGCCACCGAGCAGCAGCTCGACGATCATGTGGTGGAAGTCGTTGGCGGCCACCCGACCCTCGGCCACGGCCCACGCCCCGGAGGCGATGAGCCCGTAGAGGGCCTCGGTGAGCCAGGCCGGGGTGAGGTCGATGCGGAACTCGCCGCTCTCCTGGCCGCGCCGGAACACCGCGGCGATCCGCGCGTCGAGCCGGGCCCAGCCCTCGTGCCTCTCCTCGCCCTCGAACAGCTGGTTCTCGGAGTAGAGGAAGGCGAGCAGCCCGGCGGCGCTCTCGATCTCCGCCACCAGGCGGCGTACGGCCTCCCGGGCGGTGTCCTCGTCGAGCCGTGCCGCGTCCAGCGCCGCCTCGCACTCGCGGATGCCGAGATCCTCCAGCGCGCGCACGAGGGCGTCGCGCCCGGCGAACTGGCGGTGCAGCGTGGCCCGGCTGATCCCGGCCGCCTTGGCGACCTCGTCCATGGTGGCGGTGGATTTCCGGGTGAGCAGGGCGGCTGCGCTGCGCAGCACGTGGTCACGGTCGATGGCCATGAGACAACCATAAACCATATGAGACATCAATGTCTCACCCGAAGCGTGCGACGCTCACCACCAGTGGGTCCACCGTAGGTCCGCCTGTGTAGGCCCAGCGGGTCTGCCTGTGAAGGCTCAGTGCCAGGGCAGCTGCCCGCGCCGCTCCCAGTACGCCAACGGCTCCTCGGTCAGCGCGTCGAGCCGGGACTGCTGCTCGTCGTCGAGGTCGACCACGGCGGCGTGCAGGTTCGAGGAGAGCTGGAGGGCCGTGGCCGCTCCGGAGAGGACGACGCCTGCCCAGGGCTGCCGCAGGACCAGCGCCAGGGCGACCGCGTCGGAGCCGAGGCCGGCCTCTTCGGCGATGGCGCGTACGGCGTCCGGCGCGTGCGGGTCGGCGAGCCGGCCGTTGGCCATGCCCTCCTTGACGATCACCGTGAGCCCGGCGTCGTGCGCCTCGGCCAGCGCGGGGCCCGCGGAGGTCTCCAGGACGTTGTAGGTGGACTGGACGGTGCGGAACAGCGGCTCGCCGTCGACCGTCACGGCGAGCGCGGTGCGAATCGCGTCGGCCTGGGCCGGGCCGCTGGTGGAGAAGCCGACGGTCAGACCCTGCGCCGCCGCTTCGGCCAGCCTGGCGTGCAGTTCCTTGTCGGTGAGGGCCGGGCTGTCCGGGGTCACCGAGTGGATCTGGTAGAGGTCGAGCCGGTCACCGAGCAGTTCGGCGCTCTCGGCACGCTGCCTCTCGTACGTGGCGAGGCTGTGGTCCTTGACCTCGTGCGCCTCGGCGTCGGTGCGCCAGTCGGCCGTATAGGTGTAGCCCCACTTGCTGCCGACGACGACGTCCCCGATGTCGGACCGCGTGTTCAGCCAGCCGGCGAGGAACTCCTCCGAGCGGCCGTACGAGCGGGCGGCGTCGAAGTAGCGCACGCCCTGGGCGTAGGCGGCGTCGAGGAGTTCGTGTGTGCGGGTGCGGAGCGTCTCGACGCTGCGGTCCTCGCCGAGATCGTGGTCCCGGCCCAGGTTGATGTAGCCGGGGCGGCCGACTGCGGCGAGGCCCAGTCCGATGTGGCAGGTGGGGGTCGTTGCTGTGGCCAGTCGGGCGAAGGGCATCGCGGGCTCCGTTTGGTCGGCTCCAGTACGGCTGTCCGACCAACGTAACCCGCGATGACCTTTGGTGAGGGCGGGGTGCCTGAGAGCCCGGTGCTTGCGGTGCCCTGGCGGGTGCGGGCACGTCGTGGTTGCTCGCGCCCCGCGGCGGAGCCGCAAATGTCATGGCCCCGCGCCCCTAAAAGAGGGCGTGTATCCCCTACCGCTTGTCCTTCGCCGTGGCCCACTCGTGCTGGGCCGCCACGTTCGCCTTCACCTCTGTCAGCTGGATCGCGACCGCGCTCGGGGCCGTGCCGCCCCGGCCGTTGCGGGAGGCCAGGGCGCCCGGGACGTTCAGGACGGACCGGACCTCGGGCGTGAGGTGGGCGGAGATCTTCGCGAACTGCTCGTCGGTGAGGCCGTCGAGCTCGATGCCGTCGGCCTCCGCGGCCTTCACGCACTCCCCCGCGACCTCGTGTGCGACACGGAACGGCACGCCCTGCTTGACCAGCCACTCGGCGATGTCGGTGGCGAGCGAGAACCCGGCCGGGGCCAGCTCCTCCATGCGCTCGCGGTGGACGGTGAGGGTCGCCATCATGCCGGTGAAGGCGGGCAGCAGGACCTCCAGCTGGTCGCAGGAGTCGAAGACCGGCTCCTTGTCCTCCTGGAGGTCACGGTTGTACGCGAGGGGCAGGGCCTTGAGCGTCGCCATCAGACCGGTGAGGTTGCCGATCAGACGGCCGCTCTTGCCGCGCGCCAGCTCCGCGATGTCCGGGTTCTTCTTCTGCGGCATGATCGACGAGCCCGTGGAGAAGGCGTCGTGGAGGGTGACGAAGGAGAACTCCTTCGTGTTCCAGATGATGACCTCCTCGGCGATCCGGGAGAGGTTCACCCCGATCATCGCGGTGATGAAGGCGAACTCGGCGACGAAGTCGCGCGAGGCCGTCCCGTCGATGGAGTTACCGACGCTGCCGTGCTCGAAGCCGAGGTCCTTGGCGACCGACTCCGGGTCGAGGCCGAGGGAGGAACCGGCCAGGGCGCCCGAGCCGTACGGCGACACGGCCGTCCGCTCGTCCCACTGCCGCAGACGCTCGGCGTCCCGGGACAGGGACTGGGCGTGGGCCAGCACATGGTGGGCGAACAGTACGGGCTGGGCGTGCTGCAGATGCGTACGGCCGGGCATCGCGACGTCCGGGTGCGCCTCGGCGAGCCCGATCAGCGCGTCCTGGAGGTCGGCGATCAGCCCGCCGATGATCCGGGCGTGGTCGCGCAGGTACATCCGGAAGAGCGTGGCGACCTGGTCGTTGCGCGAACGGCCGGCGCGCAGCTTGCCGCCGAGGTCCGGGCCGAGCTGCTCCAGGAGACCGCGCTCCAGGGCGGTGTGGACGTCCTCGTCGGCGACGGTGCCGACGAAGGAGCCGTCCGCGACGACGCCCTCCAGCCGGTCGAGCCCCGCGAGCATGCGCTCCAGCTCGTCGTCGGTGAGGAGGTTCGCCTTGTGCAGCACGCGCGCGTGGGCACGGGATCCGGCGATGTCGTACGGCGCCAGCCGCCAGTCGAAGTGGACGGACGCGGACAGCTTGGCCAGAGCCTCGGCGGGCCCGTCGGCGAACCGCCCACCCCAGAGCCGTACATCACCGCTGTTGCTGCTCACTTGCTGTGCTCCTCAAGACTGTTGATGTACGACCGCCGCCCCGCTCTTCCAGCGGAGCGGCGTCAGGCTGCTGCGGGCCGCGCCCCCTTCAGGGGCGCGGGGAACTGCGCGACAAGCCCACGACAACCCGCAGACTACGCACCGACCGCAGCTCCCCCTACGCCAAATCCCTCTTCGCCGCGATCTTCGAAGACAGCGCGAAGATGTCGATGAACCCCTGCGCCTTCGACTGGTCGAACGTATCGCCCGAGTCATAGGTCGCGAGGTTGAAGTCGTACAGCGACTCCTCGGACTTCCGGCCGGTGACGACGGCACGGCCCCCGTGCAGGGTCATCCGGATGTCGCCGGAGACATGCTGGTTGGCCTCGTTGATGAAGCCGTCCAGGGCGCGCTTGAGCGGGGAGAACCACAGGCCGTCGTAGACCAGCTCGCCCCAGCGCTGCTCGACCTGCCGCTTGTAGCGGGCGAGTTCACGCTCGACGGTGACGTTCTCCAGCTCCTGGTGGGCCGTGATCAGCGCGATCGCGCCGGGAGCCTCGTACACCTCGCGGGACTTGATGCCCACGAGCCGGTCCTCGACCATGTCGATCCGGCCGATGCCCTGGGCGCCCGCGCGGGCGTTGAGCTGCTGGATGGCCTGGAGGACGCTGACGGGCCTGCCGTCGATCGCGACCGGGACGCCCGCCTTGAAGGTGACGACCACCTCGTCGGGCTCACGCGGGAGCGCAGGGTTCTGCGTGTACTCGTAGACGTCCTCGATCGGGGCGTTCCAGATGTCCTCCAGGAAGCCCGTCTCGACGGCGCGTCCGAAGACGTTCTGGTCGATGGAGTACGGCGACTTCTTGGTGGTGGCGATCGGCAGGCCCTTCTCCTCGCAGAAGGCGATCGCCTTGTCCCTGGTCATCGCGTAGTCGCGGACCGGGGCGATGCACTTGAGGTCGGGGCCGAGGGCCTGGATGCCGGCCTCGAACCGCACCTGGTCGTTGCCCTTGCCGGTGCAGCCGTGGGCGACGATGCCCGCGCCGTGCTTGTGGGCGGCGGCGACGAGGTGCTTGACGATCGTCGGCCGGGAGAGGGCGGAGACCAGCGGATAGCGGTCCATGTAGAGGGCGTTGGCCTTGATCGCCGGGAGGCAGTACTCCTCGGCGAACTCGTCCTTCGCGTCCGCGACCTCGGCCTCGACGGCGCCGCACGCGAGGGCGCGCTTGCGGATGACGTCCAGGTCCTCGCCGCCCTGGCCGACGTCGACCGCGACGGCGATGACCTCGGCGCCCGTCTCCTCGGCGATCCAGCCGATGGCGACGGAGGTGTCCAGACCGCCTGAGTAGGCGAGTACGACGCGCTCGGTCACGGGCTTCTCCTCACAATGCATTCACTGACATGCATGAGTATGCAGTGCTCTGCATGATTCGTCAATCTCGGTCGGTCTCGGGGTGCGCTGGAAAGTAATTTCGGCGTCGCTTGAACGCGGGAAACCGCTTTCCCGTACTCCATCCCGAACGCCGGCGCCGCGTTTGTAAACCCACTCCTGACCCAAGTGAGGCACTCGCATGTCCAGGGCTCTCCCGAAGTACAACAAGCGCCGTGTGGCCATCATCGGCGGCGTGGCCGCGGTGGCGTTGTCCGGAGCGGTCATCGCAGGATCGGCCTTGGCCGGGGAAACGTCCAAGAGCAACAGCCAGGCCGCCAGAACAAAGGCGTCCCCCGGCACGGTCAGCTGCCCCGCCGTCGCGCCGAGCCTGCCCGCGATCCCCGCCTCCGCGAAGGCCGAGGTCGACCGCAACCTGGCTCTGCTCGACACCCAGATCGCCGAGGCCAACAAGCGCCTCGTCGACACCGTCGGCCAGGGCGGCGCCAACTTCGCGCAGAACGCGATCATCGGCCCCCTCAAGGACAAGCGCGTCGCGACCATCAACCGCATCGCCACCGCCATCGGCCGCACCGCCGCCAAGCCCACGGGCCTCGACTCCCTCGCCGCCTGCACGCTCAACGCGGGCGGAGCCGCCGGGGGCGGTGCCGCGGCGTCGCCGAGCGCGTCCCCCACCCAGCAGGCGGGCGGCAACACCGGAAACACGGGGAACACCGGGAATACGGGGAACACCGGCAACACGAACGCGGCCGGCACGGTCAGCTGCCCCGCCGTCGCGCCGAGCCTCCCCGCGATCCCCGCCTCAGCCAAGGCCGAGGTCGACCGCAACCTGGCTCTGCTCGACACCCAGATCGCCGAGGCCAACAAGCGCCTCGTCGACACCGTCGGCCAGGGCGGCGCCAACTTCGCCCAGAACGCCATCATCGGCCCCCTCAAGGACAAGCGCGTCGCGACCATCAACCGCATCGCCACCGCGATCGGCCGCACCGCCGCCAAGCCCACGGGCCTCGACTCCCTCGCCGCCTGCACGCTCAACAAGTAACCAACGGCAACAAGCGACCGCCGAATCACCGACGTCCCCCCACGGGCGCCCCGCACGCCGACCGGGGCGACCCCGGGACCCGTAGGCCGCAAGGCCCGCGGGCCCCGGGGATCTCCGGGCACCACCCGGAGGCCAGGCACCCCCCCCCACACACCACACGCGGATGGGCGCAATTCCTTAGACAGCCGAAGGAGTTGCGCCCATAATCGTTAGACATGGGAAAGACTTATGAGCGCATAGACGGCCGCCTGCGTACGTTCATCGAGGCGCAGCCCCTCTTCTTCACCGCGACCGCGCCCCTGTCGGGCGACGGCACGGTCAACCTCTCGCCCAAGGGCCTCACCGGTTCGTTCGCGGTTCTCGACGAACTCACCGTCGCCTACCTGGACTTCGCGGGCAGCAACGCCGAGACGATCGCCCACCTCCGGGAGAACGGCCGGATCACCCTGATGTGGTGCGCCTTCCAGGGCCCGCCGAACATCGTCCGCGTACACGGCCGGGGCGAGCCGGTCTTCCGCGACGACCCGCGCTTCAAGGAACTCCTCACGCACTTCCCGGGCATCGACCCGACGCCGCACGGCCTGCGCGCGGTCATCGTGGTGACGGCCGAACTCGTCCGGGACACCTGCGGCTACGCGGTGCCCAACATGTCGTACGACGAGGACCGCGATCTGCACGCCAAGCGCTTCGCGCGCGAGGACGACGCCTCGCTGAGCGCGTACTTCGAGAAGAAGGAGCACGTGGAGACCAGCCTGGATGGCCTACCCGGGCTGCCGCTGCCCCTGCCTCCCAGTAGCGTCTGACGCATGCGCCCAGGAGCCGCCCTTCTCGCGTCCGTGTCCCTCTTCGTGCTGGCCCCAAGTGCCCCCGGTGCGGCCGGTGACACCGTCGGCCGGCCGCCGCTGCCCGAGCGGATGGCGGACACGGGCGGCGGCAGCCAGCTCATCACCGCGCAGGCCTCCCGGACCTCCTCGACGACCGGCACGGTCACCTGGTGGAACCGGCGGGACGGTCGCTGGGTGAAGGCCGGTTCCGTGCCCGCGCGCTTCGGCGCCAAGGGGCTCGTCGAGGGCGGCTCCCGCGAGCAGGGCACGAACACCACCCCCACCGGCCTGTACGACCTGCCGTACGCCTTCGGCATCGAGCCGGCACCCGAGGGGACGAGGTCGAAGTACCGGCCGGTGAAGCAGGACTCCTGGTGGTGCGAGGACAACGCCTCCCGCTCCTACAACCGCTGGACCGAGCCACGCCCCGCCGACTGCCGTGCCGCCGAGTCCGAGCACCTGATCACGTACAGGACGCAGTACGCGTACGCGCTCGTCGTCGGCTTCAACTACGAGCGGCCGGTGCGGGGGCGCGGCGCGGGGATCTTCCTGCACGTCAACGGGAGTGGTTCGACGGCCGGTTGTGTCTCCGTGTCCCAGGACGCGATGCGACGCATCTTGACCTGGGCCGATCCGGCGCGCAGCCCGCACATCGCCATCGGGACGGACGACGGGCCCACCTCGATCGTCCGCTACTGACCTCCGCACCCACTTACACACCGACCTCCGTTCGGCCGGCCGCCGAGGAGACCCGCGTCACCTCGGGTTACCGCGAGTCGCACCAGTTCACGGCTTGCTCCGGGGGCCGTTGAACACTCCGCCGTCCCGGGACGTACCACTGGGCCAAGGGGCCACTCCCCTTCCCAGCGTCCCCCACGGAGGAACCGTGAGCACGATCGCCGGCGGTCGCGCAGCGCGGCGCCAGACGATGCGCCGTATCCGACCTCGCCGCTCCCCCGCCATCCCGTTGCTGATCGCCGTGTGGGCGGGGGCGGCGGGCGTGATCTGGCTGTGGTGGAGCAACACCCCGTCCATCGCGGACGACAAGGGCCGGATCCTGAACGCGGGCCGGATCACCGGTCTGCTGGCCGGGTATCTGATGGCTCTCGTGGTCCTGCAGATGGCCCGGGTGCCGGCGCTGGAACGCCGGGTCGGCTCCGACCGGGTCGCCCGCTGGCACGCCATGAGCGGCCGTTACATGCTCTGCCTCACGCTCGCCCACATCGGTCTGACGATGTACGGCTACGCCCTGCAGGCGAACACGGGGGTCGTCGACCAGACCATCGAGTCGGTCAAGACCCTGCCCGACATGGGCAAGGCGGCCATCGGCACGGGTGTGCTGCTGTTCATCGGCCTGATCTCCGTCGGCGGACTGCGCAAGCGGATCCCGTACGACACCTGGTACCACATCCACCTGCTCACCTACGTGGCCGTGTACCTGTCGTTCTGGCACCAGCTGTCCACCGGCAACGACTTCGCGGTCGAGCCGGCCGCCACGACGGCCTGGTACGCGCTGTACGGGACCGTGACCGCGCTGGTGATCTGGTACCGGGTGATCACGCCGGTCCGGCTGAACCTGCGGCACCGGATGCGGGTCGAGGAGGTCGTCGAGGAGGCGCCCGGCATCGTCTCCGTGCTGATCAGCGGGAAGCGGCTGCACCGCATCGGTGCCGAGCCGGGGCAGTTCTTCCGCTGGCGGTTCCTGGCACCGGGCATGCGGCTCAGTTCGCACCCGTACTCGCTGTCGGCGGCGCCCAGGCCCGGTCTGCTCAGGATCACGGTCAAGGCGCTCGGCGACCACAGCACCGCGCTGAAGGGGCTGAAGCGGGGCACGCGGGTGTGGGCCGAGGGCCCGTACGGCGCGATGACCGCGTCCCGGCGCAGCCGCGGCAAGGTGCTGCTGATGGCCGGCGGTGTGGGGATCACCCCGATGCGGGCGCTGTTCGAGACGCTGCCGGCCGAGCGCGGCGACCTCACCCTGCTGTACCGGGCCAACAGCACGCAGGACCTGGCGCTGTGGGACGAGCTGTCGGCGATCGCCGACGAGCGCGGCGCCCGCCTGATGTACGCGGTGAACAGCCCCGACGGGGAGCGCCCGGACATCAACCCGGAGACGCTGCGCCGGAAGCTGCCCGACATCGACGAGCACGACGTGTTCCTGTGCGGGCCTCCCGGCTTCGCCGAGGGCGCGTACACCGCACTGCGCGGCGCGGGCGTGCCTGCCCGCCGCATCCACCACGAGTCCTTCGAGCTGTGACGAACGGGAGTCCGCACCGATGAAGAAGAGCCACCCCCTGCGACGAATCGTGCTGGCCGGTGCCGCCACGGTGTCCGGGATCGTGCTGCTGCTGACGCTGAAGCCCTCCTCGGACCCGGCGGCCGCGTCGGCCGAGGGCACGCCACAGGGTCAGCAGTCGGTCGCGCCCCAGGGCTCCGGAGGCGTACAGGCCGGCAACGGAGGTGACCAGACCCTCACCGGTGACGTCGTCAAGACCGACTACGGCAACGTCCAGGTCCGTATCACGATGAGCGGCGGCAAGATCACCTCGGCCGCCGCCATCGAGGCGCCCAGCGGCGGGCGCAGCACCGAGGTGAGCACCAACGCGGTGCCCAAGCTCAACCAGGCCGCGATCCAGACGGGCAGCGCCGACATCGACGCGGTCTCGGGTGCCACCTACACGAGCGGCGGCTACAAGAAGTCCCTGCAGTCGGCCCTCGACAAGGCCGGCTCGTCCTCGGCGACCGGCGGAGGCTCGGCCGACGCCAGCGGGTCCACGGGTGGGTCGACAGGCGGGTCCACGGGCGGCTCCACCGGTGGGGGTTCCACCCAGGCTAAGACCCTCACGGGCACGGCAGTCGAGACCGACTACGGCACCGTGCAGGTCCGGATCACCGTCAGCGGCGGGAAGATCACCAAGGCCGAGGCGGTGAAGTCGCCCAGCGGTGGCCGCAGCAGCCAGATCAGCGGTGACGCGGTGCCCAAGCTCAACCAGGCCGCGGTCGCGGCGGGCAGCGCCGACATCGACGCGGTCTCGGGTGCCACCTACACGAGCGGCGGCTACAAGGAGTCCCTGCAGTCGGCCCTGGACCAGGCCGGTGGCTGAACCGACCGAGCCGGCCGATCTGGCCGAACCCACCGAACCCGCCGAGGCGCCCGTAGCGGTGCGTCACGCGGAGGAGGTGATGGGCACGGTCTTCTCCTTCGACGTACGGGGCGGTGAACCCGAGGCCGTACAGGCCGCGTTGGCGGAGGCCGTGGTCCAACTCCACGCGGTGGACGAGGTGTTCAGCACCTACCGCGAGGACAGCCAGATCTCCCGGCTGGCGCGCGGTGAACTGACCGTCGACGGTTGCGACCCCGAAGTCGCCGAGGTGCTCGAACTGTGCGCCGAGGCCGAGCGGTTGAGCGACGGCTGGTTCAGTACGAGATACGCGGGTCTCATCGACCCGACCGGCATGGTGAAGGGCTGGGCCGTCGAGCGCGTGGCCCGGCATCTCGTCGCGGCCGGGGCGAGCGGCGTCAGCGTGAACGGCGGCGGTGACGTGCAGATGTACGGCGTGCCGGGGCCGCACCGGCCCTGGCGGGTCGGCGTCTCCGACCCGCTGCGGCCCGGCGGTCTTGCCGCCGTGGTCTCCGCGGCCGGCGTCGACGAACTGGCCGTGGCCACCTCCGGCTCCGCCGAACGCGGCACCCACATCGTGGACCCCCGCACCGGCCGCTCCGCGGTCACCGACCTGGTCGCCGTGACCGTCGTCGGCCCCCGCATCACCTGGGCCGACGCCTGGGCAACAGCAGCCTTCGCCATGGGCTCCCGCCAGGCCCTCACCTGGCTGGAATCCCTCCCGGACGTCGAGGCCTTACTGATCACGGCGGGCGACGAGGTCAGATGCACGGGGGGCCTGGCCAACAGGCTGGGCTGATCCGTCCGGGGCCACCCTTCAGGCGCGCGGTCGGCCGGGGGCTTCAGAGGCACGGGCCTCCCGACGAGCAGCCTGGCCCGAGGCGGAGTCGGCCCTTCGGGCACGCGCGGGCGGCGAGGGTTCCAGGGGCGCGGACGTCCTGAGGAGTGGCCTGGGTTGCGGCGGGTTTCCAGGAGCGCGGACGTCCTGACAGGCTTGCCTGGGCCGAAGAGGGTTTCCAGGAGCGCGGGTGCCCTGGCAATGGGCCTGGGTTGCAGCGGGTCTTCAGGGCGCAGATGCTCTGGCAATCGACCTGGGCCGGGGCAAGCTTTTCAGGGGCGCGGGCGCCCTGGTAAGCGGCCTGGGCTGAGGCAGCTTTGAGGGGCGCGGATGGCCTGGCGATCCGCATGGGCCGGGCCGAGCATTTCAGGGGCGCGGGGCTGTGACATTTTGCGGCTCCGCCGCGTGGGCGCACCCAGCCACAGCCCACCCGCACCCGAAACGACACCTCAATGATGGTTCTGAGCCAACCGCAGCAAGTGGTCCGCCAACGCCTGCCCACCCGTCGGGTTCCGGCTGATCAGCAGCAGCGTGTCGTCGCCGGCGATCGTGCCGAGGATGTCGTGCAGCTCGGCCTGGTCGATCGCCGAGGCGAGGAACTGCGCCGCCCCCGGGGGGGTCCGCAGGACCACGAGGTTCGCCGAAGCCTCCGCGGAGATCAACAGCTCCGAGGACAGCCTCCGCATCCGCTCCTCCTTCGCCGACTCCCCCAGCGGCGCGCGAGGCGTACGGAAACCCCCCTCGCTCGGCACCGCGTAGATCAGGTCGCCGTCGTTGTTGCGGATCTTCACCGCGTTCAGCTCGTCCAGGTCCCGGGATAGCGTCGCCTGAGTGACGTTCAGCCCGTCGTCGGCGAGAAGCTTGGCCAACTGGCTCTGGGAGCGCACCGGTTGCCGGTTGAGGATGTCCACGATCCGGCGGTGGCGTGCGGTGCGGGTCTGCGGGACAGCGGGCCCCGCGTGCTCGTGGTCCTGCGCCTGACTCATCGTCGTCGTCCCATTCCTCAGGATGCTCCGTCCACGTCGGCGTCTCGGGCCTGGTCGAGGACGCCGGGCAGGGCCCGCAGGAACACGTCCACCTCGTCGTCGCTCACGTTCAGCGGCGGCATCAGCCGTACGACATCGGGGGCGGGCGCGTTCACCAGGAGACCGGCGTCCTGAGCCGTCTGTTGCACACGGGGCGCGAGCGGCTCGGTGAGCACGATACCCAGGAGGAGACCCGCTCCCCGGACATGGTCGATCAGCGGGTGGCCGAGCGTCTCGATTCCGTCCCGCAGCTTCTCGCTCGTCCGCTTCACGTTCTCCAGCAGCCCCTCCGCCTCGATCGTGTCGAGGACGGCGAGTCCGGCGGCGCAGGCGACCGGGTTGCCGCCGAAGGTCGTGCCGTGGTGGCCGGGCTTCAGCAGGTGCGCGGCCCGCCCGAAGGCGACGGTCGCGCCGAGCGGAAGCCCGCCGCCGAGGCCCTTGGCGAGCGTGACGATGTCCGGCAGGACACCCTCGTGGGCCTGGTACTCGAACCAGTGCCCCGTCCGGCCGACACCCGTCTGCACCTCGTCGAGGACGAGGAGCGTGCCGGTGGCGGCGGTGATGGCACGGGCCGCCTTGAGATAGCCGGGCGGCGGTACGACCACGCCGTTCTCGCCCTGGACCGGCTCGATGACGACCAGCGCGGTGTCCTCGGTGACGGCGGCGGCGAGCGCCTGCGGATCCCCGTACGGCACATGTGTGACGTCGCCCGGCAGCGGCAGGAACGGTTCCCGCTTGCCCGGCTGGCCGGTCAGCGCGAGCGCGCCCATGGTCCGGCCGTGGAAACCGCCGTCCGTTGCGACCATGTGCCCGCGGCCCGTGAGCCGGCCGATCTTGAAGGCGCCCTCGTTGGCCTCGGCCCCCGAGTTGCAGAAGTAGACCCGGCCGTCCCGCCCGAAGAGCTGGAGCAGCCGTTCGGCGAGCGTGACGGGCGGCTCGGCGACGAAGAGGTTGGAGACGTGGCCGAGGGAGGCGATCTGCCGGCTGACGGCCTCGACGATCGCCGGGTGGGCGTGGCCGAGCGCGTTGACCGCGATCCCGCCGACGAAGTCCAGGTACTCCTTGCCGTCGGCGTCCCACAGCTTGGTGCCCGCGCCGCGGACGAGGGGCAGTCGCGGGGTGCCGTAGTTGTCCATCAGCGCGCCCTGCCATCGCTGGGTGAGCTGTTCGTTGGCGGTCATACGGCTTCCCCCTCTTGCCTGTTCGGCTCTTGCCCGTGCGGCTCTCGCGGCTGTTGTCCGTGCGGCTCTTGCGCGTCCGGCACGACCATCGTGCCGATGCCCTCGTCGGTGAAGATCTCCAGCAGGATCGAGTGCTGGACCCGGCCGTCGATCACCCGGGCGGTGTTCACGCCGTTGCGGACGGCGTGCAGACAGCCCTCCATCTTCGGCACCATTCCGCTGGCCAGTTCGGGCAGCAGCTTCTCCAGCTCCTTCGCGGTGAGCCGGCTGATGACCTCGTCGGAGTTCGGCCAGTCCTCGTAGAGTCCCTCGACGTCCGTGAGGACCATCAGTGTTTCGGCACCCAGCGCCGCAGCGAGTGCCGCAGCCGCCGTATCAGCATTGACGTTGTAGACATGTCCGTCGTCCTGGCTACGGGCGATCGACGAGACGACCGGGATCCGGCCGTCGGCGAGCAGTGCCTCGATCGCGCCCGTGTCGATCGCGGTGATCTCGCCCACCCGCCCGATGTCGACCAACTCACCGTCGATCTCGGGCTGGTGCTTGGTGGCGGTGATGGTGTGCGCGTCCTCGCCGGTCAACCCCACGGCCAGCGGCCCGTGTTGGTTGAGCAGCCCGACGAGCTCGCGCTGGACCTGTCCGGCGAGCACCATCCGTACGACGTCCATGGCGTCCTCGGTGGTGACCCTCAGGCCCGCCTTGAACTCGCTGACGATGCCGTGCCGGTCCAGGGCCGCGCTGATCTGCGGGCCGCCGCCGTGCACGACCACGGGCTTGAGCCCGGCCTGGCGCAGGAACACGACGTCCTGGGCGAAGGCGGCCTTCAGGTCCTCGTCGATCATGGCGTTGCCGCCGAACTTGATGACGACCGTCCTGCCGTTGTGCCGCGTCAGCCAGGGCAGCGCCTCGATGAGGATCTGCGCCTTGGGCAGTGCGGTGTGCTTGCGGGTAGTGCTCATGAGGAGTACGCGCTGTTCTCGTGGACGTAGTCGGCGGTGAGGTCGTTGGTCCAGATCGTGGCGGTTTCCGCGCCCGCGGCGAGGTCGGCGACGATGTGGACCTCGCGGTAGCGCATGTCGACCTTGTCGCGGTCCTCGCCGACGCCGCCGTTCTTGCAGACCCAGACGCCGTTGATCGCGACGTTCAACTGGTCGGGCTCGAAGGCCGCTCGGGTCGTGCCGATGGCGGACAGCACGCGGCCCCAGTTGGGGTCCTCGCCGTGGATCGCGCACTTGAGGAGGTTGTTGCGGGCGATGGAGCGGCCCACCTCGACGGCGTCGTCCTCGCTCGCCGCGTTGACCACCTCGACCTTGATGTCCTTGCTGGCGCCCTCGGCGTCCCGGATGAGCTGCTGACCGAGATCGTCACAGACCTTCCGTACGGCCTCGGCGAACTCCGCCTCGTCCGGGGTGACCTGGGATGCCCCGGAGGCGAGCAGCAGCACGGTGTCGTTGGTCGACATGCAGCCGTCGGAGTCGACCCGGTCGAAGGTCGTACGGGTCGCGGCGCGCAGGGCCCTGTCCAGTACGCCGCTCTCGACGTCGGCGTCCGTGGTGAGGACGACGAGCATCGTGGCGAGGCCGGGGGCGAGCATGCCCGCGCCCTTGGCCATGCCGCCGACGGTCCAGCCGTCGCCGGTGACCACGGAGGTCTTGTGGACGGAGTCGGTGGTCTTGATGGCGATGGCGGCCTTCTCGCCGCCGTGCTCGGAGAGTTGGGCGGCGGCCTGCTCAACTCCCGGCAGGAGCTTGTCCATCGGGAGCAGCAGGCCGATGAGCCCGGTCGACGCGACGGCGACCTCGCCGGCGTTCTGCCCGAGAACCTCGGCCACCTTCTCGGCCGTCGCGTGCGTGTCCTGGAAGCCCTTGGGACCCGTACAGGCGTTGGCGCCACCGGAGTTGAGGACCACGGCGGAGACCAGTCCGCCCTTCAGCACCTGCTCGGACCAGAGCACCGGCGCGGCCTTCACACGGTTGGAGGTGAAGACGCCCGCCGCGGCCAGTTTGGGCCCGTTGTTGACCACGAGGGCGAGGTCCGGGTTGCCGTTCTCCTTGATTCCGGCGGCGATGCCGGAGGCGGTGAACCCCTTGGCAGCGGTGACGCTCACGGTGCGACTCCGATCGTGGAAAGACCAGTCTCCTCGGCGAGCCCGAGGGCGATGTTCATGCTCTGGACGGCACCGCCCGCGGTGCCCTTGGTGAGGTTGTCGATGGCGCTGATCGCGATGATCCGGTGCGCGGCCGCGTCGAATGCGACCTGCACCTGAACGGCGTTGGAACCGTAGACGGACGCGGTCGCGGGCCACTGACCCTCGGGCAGCAGGTGCACAAACGGTTCGTCGGCGTAGGCCTTCTCGTACGCGGCCCGTACGGACTCGGCGGTGACGCCCTCGCGGGCCTTCGCCGTGCATGTGGCGAGGATGCCGCGGGGCATCGGAGCGAGGGTCGGAGTGAAGGAGACGGTGACGGGCTCACCGGCTGCCGCGCCGAGGTTCTGGATCATCTCGGGGGTGTGCCGGTGGACGCCGCCGACGCCGTACGGGGACATGGACCCCATGACCTCACTGCCCAGCAGGTGCGCCTTGGGCGCCTTGCCCGCTCCGGAGGTCCCGGAGGCGGCGACGATCACGGCCTCGGGCTCGGCGAGACCGGCACCGTACGCCGGGAAGAGGGCCAGCGAGGCGGCCGTCGGGTAGCAACCGGGCACCGCGATGCGCTTGGACCCCTCCAGCGCAGCGCGGGCACCCGGCAGTTCGGGGAGGCCGTAGGGCCAGGTCCCGGCATGCGGCGAGCCGTAGAACCGCTCCCAGTCGGCCGCGTCCTTCAGCCGGAAGTCGGCCCCCATGTCGACGACCAGTACGTCGGGCCCGAGTTTCTCGGCGACGGCGGCGGACTGGCCGTGGGGCAACGCGAGAAAGACGACATCGTGCCCCGCGAGGACCTCGGGTGTGGTCTCCTGAAGCACGTGGTCGGCGAGCGGCAGCAGATGCGGTTGCAGCGCACCGAGCCGCTGCCCCGCGTTGGAGTTTCCGGTCAGAGCGCCGATCTCGATCTCGGGGTGCGCCAGGAGCAGACGCAGCAGTTCCCCGCCCGCGTACCCACTCGCTCCGGCCACTGCCGCACGTACCGCCATGGAACCCTCCTCTTGGATGGCATGACTATACGTTTCGCTGCACGTTTATGCAATCTGGGGAGTGGGACGCCGGACAGGGCCCGCCATCTGCCGATGTCGTCGCGGAGCAGGTGCATAGGATCGTCGGCATGGCGCTGCGACCTGTTCAGGTGAACATCAAGGCTCTCGACGGCCTGGCGGTCGGCAGGTTCTGGGCGGAGGCGCTCGGCTGGAGTGTTTTCAGCCCCGGCGTGACCACCTACGTCGGACCCGCCGGCGCACCGGACGGCGGACCCGACGGCGAACTCCTCTGGCCGCAACCGGTAGCCGTCTGTATCGACGTCGTGCCCGTCCCGGAACCCAAGACGGCGACGAAGAACCGTACGCACCTCGATCTCGCCACCACTTCCGCGGCCCATCAGACGGAGCTGGTCGCGCGCCTGAGGGCTCTCGGAGCGACGCCCGTCGATGTGGGGCAGCGAGACGTGCCGTGGACGGTCCTCGCCGACCCCGAGGGCAACGAGTTCTGTGTGCTGGAGCCTCGGGAGATCTACCGGGACACCGGGCCGATCGCCGCGGTGGTGGTCGACTGCGTGGATCCGCGGGCCATGGGCCGGTTCTGGGGCGAGGCGATGGACTGGACGGTGCACGAGGTGACCGACGATCACGCGTCGTTGCGCTCCGCCAAGAGTGGCGGCCCGTATCTCGAATTCCTCCGCACCCCCGACGTGAAGACCGTGCCGGACCGCATTCATCTCGACCTGCTGCCGTACCCGGGTGACGACAAAGAGGCGGAGGTGGCCCGGCTGCGGGCCCTCGGCGCCACCGACCTCGACCTCGGCCAGGGCGACGTCCCGTGGACGTGCCTGACCGACCCGGAGGGCCACGAGTTCTGCGTCCTCGCCCTGCCCTGACGCGGAGGCCTGACGCCACACCCCGGCACGCCTGAGCCCCCCGTCACCGCCCCTTCCGCGCCGCGTACGCCCTCGCGGCCCGTACCCGGTTGCCGCACTTCGTCGTGCACCAGCGGCGGGCCGCGTGGGAGCGCAGGAACCAGCGGGCGCAGCCCTGGGCCGCGCATTCCGTGAGCTGTTCGGCCTCGGCACCGGTGAGGAGCTCCGTGACGTCCTCGGCGAGGAGCGAGAGGGCGGCTGCGGCCGGGTTGCCGGTGTCGGGCTCGTCGGCGCGGCGCGGCCCGTCGGCCGTCCAGGCGAGCCGTGGAGTCGAAGGGGCCGCCCCCAGAGCGGAGTTGAGGGTGTCGAGACTCTCCCCGGGCGGTACGGCACCGGCGGCTCGCGCCTCGAACAGCGCGCGCGAGGCCTCCCGCAGCCCGAGGAGCCTGCCCGCCTGCCGCCCGTTCAGCGCCACCCGGTCCGGCAGCAGCTCGTGCCGTACGAGCCACAGGTGCGCGGCCTCGGTGCCGTCGAGCAGGTCGACCGGGCCGTGGCTCAGCGCAAAACGCGTGTTGACCAGGGTGAGCGAGACGAACCGCTCCTCGCCGGGGACGTGCAGGTGGTGCAGGTAATGAGGGGCCTCGTGATCCACGCCCTCATGCTAACGCTTGCGATTCTCCGTGAGAATGCCTAGCGTTCCTCACGCTGAACGACCAGAGAAACCGTGAGAGGTGAATCGCCGTGGCCCTCGACGTGGACGCGCTCCGCAAGGACTTCCCGATCCTCGGACGGACGGTGGACAGCGGTGCCCGGCTCGTCTACCTCGACTCCGGGGCCACCACGCAGAAACCGCTCCACGTCCTGGACGCCGAACGGGACTTCTACCTCCGGCACAACGCCGCCGTGCACCGCGGCGCCCACCAACTGGCCGGTGAGGCGACGGAGGCGTACGAGAGCGCGCGACGCACGATCGCGGACTTCGTCGGTGCCGACGAGGACGAGGTCGTGTTCACCAAGAACGCCACGGAGGGCATCAACCTCGTCGCGTACGGGCTGGGCAACGCCCACCGGATCGGCGCGGGCGACCGGATCGTGGTCACGGAGATGGAGCACCACGCGAACCTCGTCCCCTGGCAGCAGCTCGCGGAGCGCACCGGCGCGACCCTGGACTGGTTCGGACTCACCGCCGAGGGCCGCCTCGATCTGTCCCGTATCGACGAACTCCTCGACGAGCGCACGAAGGTCGTCGCCCTCACCCATCAGTCGAACGTCCTCGGCACGCTCAATCCGGTACGGCTGATCGCCGACCGCGCGCACGCCGTCGGCGCGCTGGTCGTGGTCGACGGCGCCCAGTCCGTGCCCCACCGACCCGTGGACGTGCGGGAGTTGGGCGCCGACTTCCTCGCCTTCTCCGGGCACAAGATGCTCGGCCCGAACGGCGTCGGCGTGCTGTGGGGCCGACGCGAACTCCTCGCGGATCTCCCGCCGTTCCTCACCGGCGGCTCGATGATCGAGGTCGTCGAGATGGACCGTGCGACGTTCCTGCCACCGCCCCAGCGGTTCGAAGCGGGCGTCCCGATGGCCCCGCAGGCGGTCGGACTGGCCGCGGCCGTCGACTACTTGAGGGCTCTCGGAATGGACGAGGTCGCCGCACACGAGGACGTCCTGACCGCGCGGGCCCTCCAACTCCTCCAGGAGATCCCGGGCGTACGCATCGTCGGCCCGCGCGGCACCGAGGAACGCGGCTCGGCGGTCTCCTTCGCCGTCGACGGCATCCATCCGCACGACGTCGGCCAGGTCCTGGACGACCGCGGTGTCGCGGTCCGCACGGGTCACCACTGCGCCCGTCCCATCGTCCGCCGCTACGGCGTCCCGGCCACCACCCGGGCGACTTTCTACGTCTACAACACCCTTGAGGAAGTGGAGCAGTTGGCGGAGGGAGTGCGGGCGGCCCAGGCGTACTTCGGTACCTGAGCCGCCCGCCGGTTCACCCCTTCCCGATCCGCAGGAAGGTGACCGAGTTCGCCGGGAAGGTGTACGTGAATCTGTCGGCCACTCCGGAGAACGTGGAGGTGACCGGCGTGACGGGCGCCTCCGTCTCGGTGTTCACGGCGTCGGGCGTGGCGGTCAGCGTGGTCACCGCGGCCTTCGGGCCGACCTTCGCGCCCCCGAGGTCGATCGCCGTACGGGCGTCCGCCGCCTGGGCGTTGACCACCTTGACGATCAGGTCACCGGTCCTCTTGTCCTTGGTGACCACCTGCCGGAACGGCTCGGCCGGCTTGTCGTCGGTGAAGCTGCCCCACTCCTTGCCGTCGAGGAGGAGGGTCACCTGCCGGCCGCGCACCTTGATGTCGATGTCGTAGGCGCGGCCCGTCTCGATGGACCCGGCCTTGGAGACGAGCGTCGACTTGCCGCCGTCCACGGCCTGTTCGACCGCGGACTGGGTGTTGTTCCAGCCGCCCAGGTTCCACCAGTAGTAGTTCCCGGTGTCCTTGACGCCGAAGGCGACGAGGAAGCCCTCCTTGCCGGACTTCTTGGTGGCCTTCACGTGCAGGTCGTAGTCGTGCCAGGCCGGGTCGCCCGCGGAGACCATGGTGTTCTCGGCCGCCACGTCGCTCTGCACGTACTGCCCGTCCTGGACGCTCCAGCTGCCGCCGCCCGTGTGCGTCCACTTGGACGCGTCACCGGAGAAGTCGTCGCTGAGCAGCGCCGTACCGTCCGCACCGGTCACCTTCACATCGTCGTACGCGGCGGTCGTCGCCCACGTCGACAGGCCGACCGCGCCCGTGATGGGCCCGCTCAGCGAGGGTGTGCCGGTCGCGGTCGAGGGCACGACCCGGTCGCCGACGTTGCGCATGAAGAGCTTCTGGACCTCGTAGTTGGCCGAGTTCCAGGAGGCGTGGTTGTTGAACCAGATCAGGTCGGGCCGCCACTGCACGTAGTCCTCGTTGGCGAGCAGCGGGGCGTACGAGGCGAGCTTCACGATGTCCGCGTTGCGCTCCAGGCCGGTCATGAACGCCGCTTCGGAGAGGGCGTTCTTGAAGGTGTTGCCCTGCGAGGCGTACTCGCCGAGGAAGACCTTCGGCCCCTTCCTGTCGTACGAGTCGTAGCGGTCGTTGTTCTGGAGGAACCACTGCGGGCTGTTGTAGTAGTGCTCGTCGACCATGTCGACGTTCGCTTCCCGGTTGAGCTTCCAGGCCGTGTCGAACGTCGAACCGCTGTCGTCCGGGCCGGAGTTGGAGACGACGGTGATGTCCGGGTACTTCGCCTCGATGGCCGCGCGGAACTTCTTGAAACGCTCGAAGTACTCGTTCGGCAGGTTCTCCTCGTTGCCGACCGCGAGATGTGTGAGGTGGAAGGGCTTCGGGTGGCCCGCCTTCGCCCGCTTCCTGCCCCACTCGCTGGTCACGGGACCGTTGGCGTACTCGATGAGGTCCAGGGTGTCCTGGATGTGCCGCTGGAGGAGCGCCTCGTCGTCGACGGCCCTGTTCTGGCCGCAGCCGGTGACGAGCGCGGGCACCACGGGCAGCGGCATCGCTCCGATGTCCTCGGAGAACTGGAAGTACTCGTGGTAGCCGAGCCCGTAACTCTGGTTGTAGCCCCAGAAGTTGGCGTTCGTCGGACGCTGCTCGACGGGTCCGACGGTGTCCTTCCACTGGTACGAGCGCTTGCGCTCCCAGTTGGAGGCCTCGCTGTAGTCCTGCATGGAACCCGTGTTGACGAGGCAGCCGCCAGGGAAGCGGACGAAGGCGGGGTCCAGGGCGGCGATCTTCTGGGCGAGGTCCTTGCGCAGACCGTGACCCTTGTACGTGTCGCGCGGGATGAGCGAGATCATGTCGAGCGCGGCGGGGCTGGCGGCGGCCACGGTGAGCCGGCCGGTGGCGCTGGTGCGGGTGACGGTGAAGCGTGCCTTGTACTTCGCCCAGCCGCCGCGGGCGGTGACGCGCCTGGCCTCGGCGAGTTCGCCGTCGGCGTCCTGGAGGGTGACCGTGAGGGCCGACCTTCCGTCCGCGCGGGCCCACACCGAGAAGTCGTAGACCTTGCCCTTCTCGACCGAAATACCGGTGTTGTAGCCGGAGTTGGTGACGGACGAGCCGCCGTCCAGAGCGAGGTACGTGCGGTTGCGGGCGTTCAGTCGGCCGTCGTCGTCCGCGGTCTTCGCGGTACCGGTGGTCGCCCAGGAGGTCAGCGACGTGTACGAGCCGTTGTCGGCCTTCGAGTACTCGAAGGACCGGTTCTGCACGAGCTCCGCGTACAGACCGCCGTCCGCGGCCCGGTTGATGTCCTCGAAGAAGACGCCGTACATCGTGTCGTCGATCTTCGCGCCCGCGGTCCTCGGGTCGACGGTGATCGCGTAGTCGGTGATGTCCTCGGCGGTGACGTCCTCGGCAGTGGTGCCCTCGGCGGCGGCGTTCACCGGGGCCGGTACGAGGAAGGACGCGGCCAGCAGTGCGGTGGCGGTGAGGGAGAGTCTCCAGCGGGTGCGGGTGCGTGACATGGATCCTCCGCGGCTCTAGAGGGGGTCAGCAAGCGAGGTCAGTAAACGGAGTCCGTTCGAGATATCGGACGCTGATCAATACTTCGAACGGCAAGATAGGTAGAGGGCAGGAGCACGTCAATGGGTTGCACAGGAGAGGCCGGGGAGGCGGAGGGGATGTCCGAATACTGGCCGGTGACCGATGTGTTGGCGTATCTGGCGGGCGGCTGGCACGTGGAGCGTTCGGTGCGGGATCTCGCGAGCGGGGCCCGGGGTTCGTTCGGCGGGGCGACGGTGTTCGAGCCGCTCGACGACGAGAAGGGGCTGCTCCACCACGAGTCCGGCACCTTCGTGTGGCAGGACGTGGCCCGCCCAGCCGAGCGCACCCTGCGGTTCCTGGCGGACGAGGACGGAGCCGGCCGGGCGGACGTACGGTTCGCGGACGGCCGCCCCTTCCACGACCTGGACCTGACCTCCGGGCACCACGTCACCGACCATCCGTGCGCGGCCGACCTCTACCGGGGCGAGTTCACCGTCCACGACGCGGACCACTGGCGGACGGTGTGGCGGGTGGGCGGCCCCGCCAAGGACCTACTCCTCACCACGGACTACACGCGGGCCTCGGAGCGAGGGCCCGCGCACGATTCCGAACGGAAGCCGCAGCACGCCTCCGAGCGGAATTCCGGGCAGGGCTAGAGGCGCTCGGACTGCGCCTCGAAGCGAAGGTTCCAGCGCCCGGCCCGGCCGGTGAGCGTGGCCGTCGACAAGGGCCGGACGTCGAGGTTCCAGTACGCCGACGGGTGCGCCTTCAGGGAGTAGACGAGCGCGGCCCGTACGACGGCGGGCTCGGCCACGGCGACGATGCGGCCCCCGTCGTCGGCGGGGCGGGTGTCGAGCCAACCGCCCACCCGCTGGATGAACTCCACCAGGGACTCTCCGCCGTGCGCGGCGGAGTACGGGTCGGCGAGCCAGGCGTCCACGGCCTCGGGTTCGCGGGCCATCGCCTCGCCGAGCGTCAGCCCGCGCCAGCGCCCCATGTCGCAGTCCCGCAAGGCGGGCTGGGCCAGCGGCGCGAGGCCAAGGGCGTCACCGGTGGCCCGGCTGCGCGGAGTCGGCGAGCAGTACCGCAGCTCGGCCACCGCCAACGGCACCAGCATGTGCGCGACGCGTTGCACCTCGCCCCAGCCCGCCTGGTCCAGCGGCCGGTCGTCGTCGAAACGCTCGGCGAGCAGCGAGGAACTGCGGGCGGCGGCGACCAGCGTGACCCGAACATGCATGCGGCGATCGTGGAGCGCGGGACTCCGCAGGTCAAGAGGTGATCGGCAGCACTCACGGAATGCTCACGGACGGTTGATCGTCGAGGACCCGGTGCCATCGAATCGCCGGGCCTGAGCCGGGTTTGAGCCGGGCCCGGCTCAGGCCCGGTTCCGGCCTGGGTGAGGCCTGTTTCAGGTCAGGCTCAGGCCCGGAGCACCTCGTCACAGGCCGCCCGCAGTCTCCGTACGCCCTCTGTGATCTCCGTCGTCCCCGCGACCGCCGCGAAGCTCAGCCGGAGGTGTGCGGCCGGAGGTTCGGCGCTGAAGTAGGGGCGGCCGGGGGTGACGGCGACGCCCGAGCGGAGCGCGGCGGTGAACAGGGCCTGTTCGTCCGTGCCGTCGGGGAGGCGGAGCCACAGGTGGTAGCCGCCGGACGGGATGTGCGGCAGGGCGAGTTCGGGGAGGTTCAGCCTGAGTGCGGCGGTCATCGTGTCGCGACGGTTCCTCAGCTCGGTCGACACGGCACGCAGATGCCGTGGCCAGGCGGGCGAACCGACGAGTTCGAGGGCCGCCTCCTGGAGCGGGCGCGGCACGAAGAAGGTGTCGACGACCTGGATCGCCCGCAGCCGTTCCAGTACGGGACCGCGGGCGGCCAGCGCGCTCACCCGGAAGCTCGGCGAGGTCGCCTTGGTGAGGGAGCAGACGTGCACGACGACTCCGTCGGGGTCCTCCGAGGCCAGCGGACGCGGCAGCGGCCCGGAGTCCTCGTGCACGAGTCGGCGTACGAAGTCGTCCTCGACGACGAACGCGCCCGCGTCGCGTGCGATCCGCAGGACCTCGCCGCGTCGCTCGGGGGCGAGCACCGCGCCGGTCGGGTTCTGGAAGAGCGGCTGGCAGACGAAGACGCGGGCGCCGGTCGCCCGCAGGGCGTCGGCGAGCAGCGCCGGTTTCACCCCGTCCCGGTCCACGGGCACCGGCACGGGTCTGAGGCCGGCGGCGCGGGCGATCGCCAGCATGCCGGGGTAGGTGGGCGATTCGACGAGGACCGGAGCGCCGGGCGGGGCGAGCGCGCGCAGCGCGGTGGTCAGCCCGGACTGGCCGCCCGCCGTGATGAGCACCTCGGCGGCGGTGACGGCACCGCCGATGCCCCGCGCGAACCACTCGCGCAGCTCCGGCAGCCCGTCCACGGGCGGGCGGCCCCAGGCACCGGGGCGGCGGCCGGCCCGGGACAGGGCGGCGGCCATCGCCCGCTCGGGCTGGAGCGAGGGGTGCAGATAGCCACCGTTGAACTCGACGACTCCCGGCGGCGGGGCGGCGAGCGTGGCGACCACGGCAGAGGCGTCCACCGTGCGCGGTACGAGTTCGGCGGCGGAGTCCGCGCTCAGGGCGACCTCCTGCCAGGAGGTGTCCCCCACGGCCGCCCCGGCATCGCGCGGCGCGGCCCGGAACGCCCCGGCTCCGGGCCGAGTGACCACGAGCCCCTCGGCGGCCAGCTGGGCCAGCGCCCGGGACACGGTCACGGGGCTCACCCGGAACCGCTCGACGAGGGCCCGGCTCGACGGCAGCTTTCCACCTGGAGAGTAGCGGTTCAGCTCACTCCTCAGCTGATTCGCCAGATCACCGACACTGCTACGCTCTTGCATGAGAGCACAGGATAGCGCTACTGCGCAGACCGCGATAGCGGTTCCCGTCGCCCCCGGATCCGGTCGGCCCGCCACGGGCCGGGGCTCCGCCGCGAGGGCCGGCACGCTCCAGGCCGCCCTCGGTGTCACGGCGTTCTCGCTCACCTTCCCGGCCACCGCCTGGGGTCTTGAGGGATTCGGCCCCTGGTCGCTCGTCGCCGTACGGACCGTCCTGGCGGCCGTCATCGCGGGCGGCTGCCTGCTCGCCCTGCGGGTACCGCTCCCCGGCCGCCATCACTGGGTGGGCCTGGCCGTCGTCGCCGCCGGAGTCGTGCTCGGCTTCCCGCTGCTGACGACCCTCGCTCTGCAGACGTCGACCACCGCGCACGCCGCGGTCGTGGTCGGACTGCTCCCCCTGACGACGGCCCTGTTCTCGGCCCTGCGCGTCGGCACCCGCCCCTCGCGCACCTTCTGGGTCGCGGCGTTCGCGGGCGCGGCCGTGGTGATCGTGTTCACCGTGCAGCAGAGCGGCGGCGCGCTGACCAGTGCGGACGCCTATCTCTTCGGGGCCCTGCTGGTCTGCGCCGCGGGATACACGGAGGGCGGCCGACTGGCCCGCGTCATGCCGGGCTGGCAGGTCATCGGCTGGGCACTGGTCCTGTGTCTGCCCGTGACGGTGCCGGTGGCCGTGACCGCGCTGTCGTACGAGCCCGTCCAGCTGACCGCGCACAGCGTGACCGGGCTGCTGTGGGTCGCGGCGGGCTCCCAGTTCGTCGGTCTGGTCGTCTGGTACCGCGGCATGGCGGCGATCGGCATCCCGAAGGCCAGCCAGTTGCAGTTGGCCCAGCCGCTGCTCACACTGGTGTGGTCGGTGCTGCTCCTGGGCGAGCACCTGACACCGGCCGCACCGCTGACGGCCGCGGCCGTGCTCGTCTGCATCGCCGTCACCCAACGGGCCCGGGGTTGACCGGCCCGTACGAGCCGGTACCAACCGGTGTCACCCGCCGTAGACTTACGGCCACCAACCGCTACTCCCGTGCGGAACTAGGAGGCCCTACAGATGCAAGCAACCGTAGGCGACCATCTGCTGGTGCACGGCAGGATCGTCGGGCAGCACGACAAGGTCGCGGAAGTCATCGAGGTACTCGGGCAGAAGGGCAGCCCTCCTTACCGGGTCCGCTTCGAGGACGGCCACGAGACCCTGATGTCACCCGGCCCCGACTGCGTGGTCCAGCATCACGACGACACCGCCACCAACCACTAGGCCCTGCGCGCGGGCTTCGCCGGCTGCTTGTAGTGGTCGGCGACCACGCGTGCCATGGCGCCGATGCTGTCGGCCGCCACTTCCCTGGCGGAGAAGAACACGTGCCCGCGCACCTCGGGATGGTCCCGCGCGAAGGTGAGGTGGCGGGACAGCTCGGCCACCTCCTGCCAGGCCGCGGGCTGCGCGGGGTCACCGGCCTTGTAGAGCGCCTCACCGACGTACAGCTTCGTGCTGCTGCCGCGCGCGGTCTCGGCCCACCAGGGGACCAGCTTCGCGTAGTCGGCGGCGGCGAAGCCGATGTTCCAGTAGAGCTGCGGGACGATGTAGTCGATCCAGCCCTGCCGGACCCACTTCCTGGTGTCGGCGTGCAGGTCGTCGTACGTCTGCACCCCGGCCCGGGTGTCCGAGCCCCGCGAGTCGGTCGTGGCGTTGCGCCACACCCCGAACGGGCTGATCCCGAACTTGGTGCCCGGCCGGACCTTCTTGATCCGGGCGGCCGTCTCCAGCACCAGCCGGTCGATGTTGTCCCGCCGCCAGGCCGCCCGGTCGGCGAAGCCGTCGCCGTACTTGGCGAACGCGTCGTCGTCGTCGAAGACCTGGCCCGCGACCGGATACGGGTAGAAGTAGTCGTCCCAGTGCACGGCGTCCACGGCGTACTTCTTCACCGCGTCGAGCATCGCGTCCTGGACGAACGTGCGGACCTCGGGCAGCCCCGGGTTGTAGTACAGCTTCCCGCCGTACGGCACGACCCAGTCGGGGTGCTTGCGCGCGGGGTGCGAGGCGACGAGCTTCGTCGGGTCGGTGTGGTTGGCGATCCGGTACGGGTTGAACCAGGCGTGCAGTTCCAGACCGCGCGCGTGGGCCTCCTTCACCGCGGCGCCGAGCGGGTCCCAGCCGGGGGCCTTGCCCTGGACGCCGGTGAGGCACTGGGCCCAGGGCTCGTACGGCGAGGGCCACAGGGCGTCGGCCGTGGGCCGCACCTGGAAGATCACCGCGTTCAGCCGGCGCGCCACCGCCTGGTCGAGGTGCGCGAGCAGTTCGGTGCGCTGCTGGGCCGCGGTCAGCCCGGGCTTCGAGGGCCAGTCACGGTTGGCGACGGTCGCCACCCACATGCCGCGCAGTTCGCCCGCCGGAGCGCGGCGCTTGCGGGGCCGGGAGTCGTCGCCCCCGGAGTCCCCGTCGGACCCGTCACCCCCGGAGAGTTCCGCCGCCACCGCCAGTCCCGCCGTCACGAGTCCCGACAGCCCGACCGCCGCGGCCGTCGCGAATCCCCGACGTGACATACGCCCCATGCCGCACGCTCCAAACACTCCGGGTCCGCCTGGTCACGGACCGTTTCCACCGCACAGCATGCCCGACCCGGCCGGACGATCGTGTGCGGTTCCGGAGTAACGTGCGTGGCGGTGACAGGCGCCGGACGGGAACCTGTCGGGCCAGTGACGAGTGAGAGCGAAAGGGACGATGTGACCGACATCGAACGCGTCGGAGTGGTGGGCTGCGGCCAGATGGGGGCGGGCATCGCCGAGGTGTGCGCCCGCGCCGGCCTGGATGTGAAGGTCGCCGAGACCACCGGTGAGGCGTTGGAGATTGGCCGGACCCGGCTCTACAACTCGCTCTCCAAGGCGGCCGAGCGCGGCAAGATCTCCGAGGAGGAGCGCGATGCCACCCAGGCGCGGCTCTCCTTCACCACCGACCTCGGCGAGTTCTCCGACCGCGATCTGGTGATCGAGGCGGTCGTCGAGAACGAGCAGGTGAAGACCGAGATCTTCCAGGTGCTGGACCAGGTGGTGACCCGGCAGGACGCGATCCTCGCCTCCAACACCTCCTCGATCCCGCTGGTGAAGCTCGCCGTCGCCACGTCGCGTCCCGACCAGGTCATCGGCATCCACTTCTTCAACCCGGCCCCGGTGCAGAAGCTCGTCGAGCTGATCCCGGCGCTCACCACGTCCGAGGGCACCATCAGCCGGGCGCAGTCGCTGGTCGAGAAGATCCTCGGCAAGCACGCGATCCGCGCGCAGGACCGCTCGGGCTTCGTGGTCAACGCGCTGCTGATCCCGTATCTGCTCTCCGCGATCCGGATGTTCGAGTCCGGGATGGCGAGCCGCGAGGACATCGACAACGGCATGGAGCTCGGGTGTGCCCACCCGATGGGGCCGCTCAAGCTGTCGGACCTGATCGGCCTCGACACGGTTTCGTCTGTCGCGTACTCGATGTACGAGGAGTACAAGGAGCCGCTGTACGCCGCTCCGCCGCTGCTTCAGCGGATGGTCGACGCGGGGCGGCTCGGACGTAAGTCCGGGTCCGGTTTTTATACGTACGCCTGATTTCTGTGTAACCGCCTGAGCGCCCCTTCGGGGTTTGGTCACTGTCCGTACAACCTCAGGCCGACGCGGGCCCGGCTCCCTTCGGGGGGCCGGGCCCGTGGCATTCACACACCGTGTGCGCGGCGGGCTCGCATATGCCCCTCGCACACTCTCCCCACGTGTCCACCAGGCGAGTTGACTTTCCGTGCGCATGAAGCGGATGTGCCGACTACGGAAAGGAGCGGACCCGTGACCGCCGACCCGGAGCATCCCGTGGTCCAAGGAGAACTCGCAGAGTTACGCCGCAAACTCGATGTGGCTCATGCCCGCGTCGAGGGCGGCCTGGCTCTGCTCAGCCATCGCGCCGAACAGACCGCCAAGGAGGTGAACGACCTGAGCGCACGGATCGTCACCCTGGAACACACCCGCTGGCCGCTGCGTGCGGTAGCGGTCGTCACGGCCGTGGGCGCGCTCGCCGTGGCGGTCTATCAGGCTCTGGGCCGCTAGGCCCCAGGACGCGGTGGGGGGGATCAGGGCAGAGCGTCCTGCCCGAGCCTCAGATGGTGCAGGAGGAGCAGTGCGGCTGCCATATTGGCGGCCGGGACCTCGCCGCGGGCGACCATGTCGGGGACGAGCTTGAGGGGAACCCACTCCCGACGGTCCGACTCGAAGTCGTCCACGGGATGCCCGATGTACGCGCCTTCGTCGGCCCAGTAGATGTGGTGCCGTGCGTCGGTGAGCCCGTTGGACGGCTCGACGCTCATCAGATGGCGCAGGGGTCCCGGTCGCCAGCCGGTCTCCTCCTCCAGTTCGCGGGCCGCCGCGACGGCGATGTCCTCGCCGTCCTCGACGACACCCGCGGGAAGCTCCCATCCCCAGCTGTCGGTGATGAAGCGGTGCCGCCACAGAAGCAGCACCTCGTTCGCCTCATTCACCACAGTGGCCACGGCGACGGGCCGCAGCCGTATTAAGAAGTGATCGAGGTGCCGACCGTCCGGCAACTCGACATCTGCGAGATTGACGCTGAACCAGCGGTTTGCGTACACAGTTTGTTCGTTCAGTTTCGTCCACTGCACTTTTCTGCCACCTTCCGCCGAGTAGATGGCAATATGGCAGCAGGAGCGTCCTCACAGCAGGCTCACAGCAGGCCGCTCGCAGCGCAGCGGTAGGCGCAGAGTGCCCACCGCGGGGAGGCTCGGGGCTCCCCGCGATGGTGGGAACGTCTAGAGCGGTACGCGCAATGCTCCGTCGATGAGCTCGGCGGCTTCGGAGGTGCCCGCGCACCCGTTGGCCACCAGGTGTTCGCGTACCGCCCGCAGTCTGTCGCGCAGCCGCTGGGACTCCATCCCCCGCGCCCGCTCCGCCATTTCGACCGCGGTGACCACCGCCTTGTCGGCGTTTCCCTGGCGCAGTTCGATCTGGCTGAGCATGGCGAGCCGGTGCACCCTGCCCCGGTCGTGCGCCGGGTTGTCCACGGCCGCCGCGGCGTGCTCCCGCGCGGCCGACAGGTCGCCGAGGCTCAGGAGGGCCTCCGCCACCTGTACGTTCACCAGACCGGGTTGGACATAGCCGGTCTCGTCCGGTTCGTAGCCGCGCCGGATGCGCTCGGCGGCCTGCTCGGCACGCCGGATGCAGGACAGCGCGCTGCTGCCGTCGCCGAGGTGTGCGTACGCCTTGGCCTGCATCGCGTAGAGGTCCGACGCGAGCGCCGGAGTGATGTGCCGGCCCGCGGCGCGCAGCGCGGCCTCCGCGAAGGCGACCGCCTGCCGGTGCTCACGCATGAAGAGCGCCTGGTTGACGAGGAGCGCGATGACATAGGCGCCAAGTCCTCTGTCCCCGCTGGCCTTCGCGAGTCTGAGCGCCTGGTGGAAGTACCGCTGGGCCAGGCCGTGCGCGTCGGAGTCGTAGGCGCAGATGCCCGCGATCGCCACCAGACCGCCGGTGGCCCGGTGCAACTGGCGGCCGGTGGCGTCGGTGTAGCTGCCCCTGAGGAGCGGCGCGGTCTCGGAGTTGAGGAAACCGACGATGCGGGTACGGGTCGCCACGCCACCGGCCTTGCGGTACATCTGCTCGTAGTGGGCGCGGGCGGCGCGCAGCATCTCGATGTCGGACATGCTCACGCGGTGCCGTCCGCCGCGCGAGACGTCCACGTCCTCGGGCGGGTTCTCCCACTCCCACACGGGCATCACGGCGGGCGTGCCGGTGACGGCGGGGGCGCCGAGGATGTGCGGGCGCTGCTGTTCGTCGGAGCGCCACAGCGCGGTGGCGCGCTCCACGAAACCGGAGAGCGTCGTGCCGTGCGGGGTGGCCGGTTCGCCGGGCACGCCGAGGCCGATGTCGTCGAGTGTGACGGGCCGTTGGAGCCGGCCGGCGAGTACCTCGCAGATCAGGTCGGGTACCTGGCCGCGCGGTCGCTGCCCCTTCAACCACCGCGCCACGGCCGTGTGCTCGTAACGGAGTGCGAGGCCACGTGCCCGGCCTGCCTGGTTCACATGGGCCGCGAGTCCCGCGTGCGAGACACCGGCCTCGTCGAGGATCGCGTCGAGCAGAGTGTTGGGCTGCATGAATGCCATCCGGTGGCTCGGTGCAGACGGTGCTGCTTAACGTAGCGCCTCCGACTTCACACGGGGTGTGAACGGAGTGCCCGAATCCGGGCAGTACGCGCGCTGTTGCGGAGAGTTGCTACCCGGTTGACTGAATTGCCTCGTAAGAGGCCGGCCGGGCCGCCGGCTCCCCCTCGTACAGTGCGGCGGCCCGATTCGCGCCGTCCGCCCAGCTGCCTGCCCGACACTCCGTGGCGGGGCGGACGGCTCCGCCGGGTCGTTCAACTGGGTTGGGCGGGGTAACAGCGGCCCTACGGGGCGCTGTTGTGAGCCACCGGCTTGCCCTGTTGGGCAGGCACTTTCGCTCGATCGTTGCGCAGGACCAGTACGGCCACGTCGTCCGTCGGGGATCCTCCCGCGTGGCGCAGCAGTTGGGTGAAGACGGTGCGGAGTACGGACTGAGGTGTGAGCGGCTGGCACCGGGAGGCCTCGGTCAGGGCGGTGCTCAGCGGAAAGAACCGGCCGTCGCCGTCGCGGGCGTCCTCGACGCCGTCGGTGTGCAGGAACAGTGCCTCGCCGGGCAGGAAGGGCCCGCAGCGGGCGACGGGCAGCTCGGCGGGGAGCGGGAAGAGCCCGAGGGGTGGCAGGGGGTCACCGACGGCGAGGTGCTCCACATGTCCTCGTACACCGACCGGTTCCGTGTGGTGGCGCAGCAGATACGGCCTCGGGTGACCGCAGTTGATGGCGCGCATCTCGCCGTCGGGACCGATCTCCAGGAGCAGCACGGTGACGAACTCCTCGGCGACCGGGTTGTCGGGATCGAGCCCGGACGAGGGGTGCTCGGCCTTCGCGCGTTCCCGCAGATGGCGGGCCATGGCGCGGTCCAGCCTCCGTAGTACGCCCGCGAGTTCGGCCTCGTCGTGGACGGCCTCCCGGAAGCTGCCGAGCACGGCGGCGACGGTGCCGAGGGCGGCGAGCCCGTGCCCGCGGACGTCGCCCATCACGATCCGCACCCCGTGCTCGGTGCCGATCACCTCGTACAGGTCTCCCCCGACGGTGGCCCCGCGGTCGGCGGAGAACTGCGCCGCCGCGATGTTCAGCCCGTCGACGCGCGGTGGCAGCGGGCGAAGGAGGGCGCCCTGGGCGGCCCCCGCGACCTTGCGGATCTGCCGGAGTTCGCGCAGCAGCCCACGTCTGACGTGCAGCATCAGTCCCGTACCGACGGCGAAGAAGACGGCACAGCTGACGATCCGGGCGCCGAGCCCGTCCTCCTGGGCGAGCGGACAGGCCAGTTTGTACGTGATCGCCGCCGCGCCCCACACGGCGGGCAGCCCCATCTCCAGCACCCGCCGCAGTCGTTGCTGATCCCGGCCCAGCCGACGGGGCTCGCCTCTGCCGGGCCGGCGGGCCCGGGCTCGGGCTCGGCGCAGTCTGTCGGCCTGTGTGCGGCCGAGCGTCCGGGATACGGTTTTCCGCCATCGCGTCCGGTGGCCCACCCCGGGACCGGCCCGACGGAAACCCCCAGCCTTGGTATGGATCATGCCGATGGCCCCCCTAAGGCCCTGTTCAGCGCAGGCACCGGCCTGTTCGGCCGGGTCGATTCTGTCGACCGCCTGCCCCGATCGGCCCGGATCGCCCACACTTGTCACCCATATGAGTGAGGTGACACGAACAGCGCCCCGAAAGGGGCACGGGGCTGTGAATTCTGCGGCTCCGCCGCGAGAGCGCGACCAGCCACGGGCCCCTGAAAGGGGCACGGGGAACTGCGCGACAAGCCACGACGCAGCCGCAGCAAGCCATCAACCCGCAGTTCCCCGGCACCACTTACAAAGAGCTAGCTCCGAAGAACAGCCCCGGCACGCTCGCCCGCGAGGGCAACGGCGGCATCCCGCGCCGCCGAGGCCTCGTCCACGGTCAGCGTGCGATCGTCCGCGCGGAAGCGCAGCGCGTAGGCCAGCGACTTCCGCCCCTCGCCGAGCTGCTCGCCCTCGTAGACGTCGAACAGCCGGATGGACTCCAGCAGTTCACCCGCCCCCTCGCGGAGCGCGGCCTCGACGTCGGCCGCCGGGACGTCCCCGGAGACGACCAGCGCGACATCCTGCGTGGCGACCGGGAACGTCGACACGTGCGGGCCCTTGGGCAGCCCCGCACTCGCCTGCTCCAGCACGTCCAGGTTCAGCTCCATCGCACAGGCGCGCGCGGGCAGCCCCAGGGCCTTGAGGACACGGGGGTGCAGCTCGCCCGCATACCCGATGACCCGCTCGGCGCCGTCGACGACGACGGCGAGCTCGGCACAGCGGCCCGGGTGCCACGGCCCGTACTGGCCCTGGCGCACGAGGAGTTCGGTCCCCGCCTCGCGGGCGAGGGCGCGCGCGGACTCGACGGCGTCGGCCCAGTCGGCCGGGCGGCCCTTGCCCCACCAGCCGGCCTGCTCACGGGCGCCCGCGAGGACGACGGCGGCGTGCCGGGGCTGGACGGGCAGCGCGTCGGTGAGGGACGCGATCTCCTCGTCCGTGGGACGGCGGTCGACGGGCAGCCGCACCGCGACGCGCAGCTCGTCCTGCGGGTGGAAGACCAGGCCCGTCTCGAAGAGCGCCAGGTCGTGCGAGCCCCGCCCGTCGTTGCGGCGCAGGGCCTGGAGGAGGCCCGGCAGCAGCGTCGTACGGAGTGCGGGCTCCTCGTCGGAGAGCGGGTTGACCAGCTTGACGACCCGGCGCTTGGGGTCGTCGGCGGCCAGGCCGAGCTGGTCGAAGACGTGCTCGCCGATGAACGGGTAGTTCAGCGCCTCGACATAGCCGGCGCCGGCCAGCGCGCGGCCGACCCTGCGGTGCAGCCGTTGCCGGCCGGTGAGGCCGAGGCCCGCCGGGGGCTTCGGCAGGGTCGAGGGCAGGTTCTCGTAGCCCTCGAGACGGATGACCTCTTCGGCCAGGTCGTTCGGGTCCGTCAGGTCGGGCCGCCAGGACGGGACGGTGACGATCAGCTCGTCCTGCCCGTAGACGTCGCAGCCGACCTGCTGGAGACGGCGTACGACGGTCTCGCGACCGTAGTCGACGCCCGCGACCTTGTCCGGGTGGTTCGCCGGGATGCTGATGGTGCGCGGCGCCGAGGGCGCGATGACCTCGGTGACGCCCCCGTCGGCGGTGCCGCCCGCGAGGAGGACCAGCAGGTCGACCGTGCGCTGGGCGGCGGCGGACGTGGCCTCCGGGTCGACGCCCCGCTCGAAGCGCTTGGACGCCTCGGAGGCCAGCTTGTGACGGCGGGCCGTGCGCGCGATGGAGATCGGGTCGAAGTGCGCGGCCTCGACGACGACCTCGGTGGTGGTGCCCTCGGTGTCGTCGATCTCGGTGTTGGCACCGCCCATGACACCGGCCAGGCCGATCGGCCCGCGGTCGTCGGTGATCACCAGGTCCTCGGCGTCCAGCGTGCGCTTGGTGCCGTCGAGGGTGGTGAGCTTCTCGCCCGGCTCGGCCCGGCGCACACCGATCGTGCCCTGGACGCGGGAGCGGTCGTACGCGTGCAGGGGCTGACCCAGCTCCAGCATCACGTAGTTGGTGATGTCGACGGCCAGCGAGATCGGACGCATGCCCGCCTTCTGGAGGCGGCGCCGCAGCCAGATCGGGGAGCGCGCTTCCGGCGACAGACCGGTGACGGTACGCGCGGTGAAGCGGTCGCAGCCCTGCGGGTCGGAGACCTGCACGGGGTAGCCGAACGCGTTCGGGCCCGGTACGTCGAGCAGCGCCGGGTCGCGCAGCGGCAGGCCGTAGGCGGTGGCGGCCTCGCGGGCGACGCCGCGCATCGACAGCGCGTAGCCGCGGTCGGGCGTGACGGCGATGTCGAGGACCTCGTCGACGAGTTCGAGCAGCTCGACGGCGTCCGTGCCGACCTCGTGCTCGGGCGGCAGGACGATGATGCCGCCGCTGCCGTCGTCGCCCATGCCCAGCTCGTCGCCGGAGCAGATCATGCCGTGCGAGGTGTGGCCGTACGTCTTGCGCGCGGCGATCGCGAAGTTGCCGGGCAGCACGGCGCCGGGCAGGACCACGACGACCTTGTCGCCGACGGCGAAGTTGCGGGCGCCGCAGACGATCTCCTGCGGCTCACCGGTGCCGTTGGCGGTGCCGACGTCGACCGTGCAGAAGCGGATGGGCTTCTTGAAGCCCTCCAGCTCCTCGATGGTCAGCACCTGGCCGACGACGAGCGGCCCCTTGAGGTCGGCGCCGAGCTGCTCGACCCGCTCGACCTCCAGGCCGGCGGAAACGAGCTTGGCCTGCACATCGCGGCCGGTCTCGGTGGCGGGGAGGTCGACGTACTCCCGCAGCCAGGAAAGCGGGACCCGCATCAGATCTCCATCCCGAACGGCCGGGTGAACCGGACGTCACCCTCGACCATGTCTCGCATGTCTTCGACGTTGTGGCGGAACATCAGCATCCGCTCGATGCCGAACCCGAAGGCGAATCCGCTGTACTTCTCGGGGTCCACACCGCAGGCGGTCAGCACGCGCGGGTTGACCATGCCGCAGCCGCCCAGCTCGATCCAGCCCTCGGAGGAGCAGGTACGGCAGGGGCGGTCGGGGTTACCGACGGACTCGCCCTTGCAGACGTAGCAGAGCATGTCCATCTCGGCGGACGGCTCGGTGAAGGGGAAGTAGTTCGGGCGCAGCCGGGTCTTCATGTCCGCGCCGAAGAGCGACTGGACCATGTGGTCCAGGGTGCCCTTGAGGTCGGCCATGGTCAGGCCCTCGTCGACGGCCAGCAGCTCGATCTGGTGGAAGACCGGGGTGTGCGTGGCGTCCAGCTCGTCCGTGCGGTAGACGCGGCCGGGGCACACGACGTAGACGGGCGGCTCCCGGTCGAGCAGCGCGCGGGCCTGCACGGGCGAGGTGTGCGTGCGCAGCACGACACCGGACTCGCCGTCGCTGTCGGCGCCCTTGGAACCGTCGGCGCCCTTGGGACCCTGTACGAAGAAGGTGTCCTGCATCTGCCGGGCCGGGTGGTCCGGGCCGAAGTTCAGGGCGTCGAAGTTGAACCACTCCGCCTCGACCTCGGGGCCCTCGGCGATCTCGTATCCCATGGACACGAAGACGTCCGCGACCCGCTCCATCATGGTGGTCAGCGGGTGCCGGGCGCCGGGCGGTACGCGGTCGTGGGGCAGCGTGACGTCCACGGCCTCCTCGACCAGCACGCGTGCGTCGCGCTCGGCCTCCAGCTCGGCCTGGCGGCCGGCGAGCGCCTTGTTCACCGCGCCGCGGGCCTGGCCGACGAGCTTGCCGGCGGCGGCCTTGGCGTGCGGGGGCAGGGCGCCGATCTCGCGGTTGGCGAGGGCCAGCGGCGAGGCGCCGCCGGTGTGGGCGACCTTGGCCTCCTGGAGCGCGTCGAGGTCACCGGCGGCGGCGAAGGCGGCGAGCGCCTCGTCCCGCATGCGCTCGATCTCTTCCGGTTTCAGTGCCTCGACCTCAACAGGGTCGTACGACTTGTTCGGTGCCGACATCTCTTCCCGTGCTTCCGGTTGGTTGGCCAACGGTCCCCGTCGCGACTCGCGGGACGCCCTGTCTCTGAGAACGAGACGCCCTGTCCCTGAAAAGGGGACGCAAAGGTGCCAAAGGCCGAGTCTAACGGGGGTGGGGGGTGCGAATGCGCCCGTGGGGCCTCGTCGGCGTTACTGCAGGTACGCCGGGGTGCCCACGGGCAACGTAAATCGGAACTGTGCGCCGCCCTCGGGGGCGCGGCCGACCGTGATGGTGCCGCCGTGGGCCTCGACGATGCCCTTGACAATGTAGAGGCCGAGGCCGGTGCCGCCGCGCTTGCTGCCCCGCCAGAAGCGGGTGAAGACGCGGTTCATGGACTCCTCCGGGATGCCGGGGCCTTCGTCGCTCACCGTGACCGACGTGCAGGCGTCCTCTCCTTCGCGGAGGGACGGCGCGGGCTCCACGTCGATGGTGACGGTTCCCTCGCCGTGGCGCACCGCATTTTCCAGCAGGTTGCTGAGCACCTGGTCGACCTTGTCGGGGTCGGCCCACAGATCGGGCAGGGGCTGGCCCATGCGCAGCAGGAAGCGGTCGGCCGACTGGCCGGAGGCGACGTACGCCTGGATGTGCCGGCCGACGGCGGCGCCTATGTCGACGGGCTGACGGCGCAGTTCGAGGCGCCCGGAGTCGATGCGCGAGATGTCGAGGAGCTCGGCGATGAGGCGGGTGACCCGGTTGGCGTCCGCGTCCACCGTCTCCAGCATCAGCTTCTTCTGGTCGTCCGTGAACCGCTCCCACTTGGCGAGCAGCGTGGCCGTGAAGCCCTTCACGGAGGTGAGCGGCGAGCGCAGTTCGTGGGCGACCGTGGCGATCAGCTCGGCGTGACTGCGCTCGGTGCGGCGGCGGGCCTCGGTGTCGCGGAGGGAGACGACGACGCGGCGGATCGGGCCGGTGGGCCGCACCCGCACGTACCGTGCCGAGACCAGGACCTCCCGGCCCCCGGGGAGCAGCAGATTGCGCTCGGGCTGTCCGACCCGGATCGCCAGCCCGCCGTACGGATCGGTCAGCTGCCACCAGCGGCGGCCTTCGAGGTCCTCTAACGGCAGGGCCCACTCCAGGTGCCGGCCGAGGGCGTCGGCGGCGGAAGTGGCGGTGATGCGTTCCGCGGCGGCGTTGAAGCAGATCACCCGGCCGCGTTCGTCGGCGATCACGAGTCCGTCGGGCAGTTCGTCGGGGTCGAGGCCGAGTTCGGCGAGATCGCCGTGCCGGGACGCGGGCGCGCTCCGCACGTCATGTGCCCGCAGTGCGCTCTTCGCACCGCTCGTGCCGACACTCATCCCCGTACCCCACCTCTCGTCTGGCGCAGGGCCCCCGAGCCCGTCACCCTACTAGCTGGGAGTGACGGAACGGACCCCCTCAGGAACCAGCACGGCGGGCACGCTGCGCACGAGCCGACGCGTAGAGACATACGGCAGCCGCCGTCGCGAGGTTCAAGCTCTCGGCCTTGCCGTGAATGGGTACGCGCACGACGGCGTCCGCCAGCGCACGCGTCTCCTCCGGAAGCCCCCACGCCTCGTTCCCGAAGACCCAGGCCGTGGGCCCGCTCATGGTGCCCTTGTCGAGCTCGTCGTCGAGGTCGTCCTCGCCCGCTCCGTCGGCGGCGAGAATCCGCACGCCCGCGTCCTTGAGCCCCTGCACCGCGTGCTCCACGGGCACGCCGACCGCGACGGGCAGATGGAAGAGCGAACCGACCGAGGCCCGTACGGACTTGGGGTTGTAGAGGTCGACGGACGCGTCGGTGAGGACGACGGCGTCGGCGCCCGCGGCGTCGGCGCAGCGCAGGACGGTGCCGGCGTTCCCGGGGTCCCGGACGTTCGCGAGTACGGCGACCAGCCTCGGCCCGGCCTTGAGGATCTCCTCGAAGGGCGTGTCCAGGAACCGGCAGATCCCGACGAGTCCCTGCGGGGTGACGGTCGTCGAGATGTCCGCGATCACGTCCTCGGCGGCGAGGTGCACGCGGGCCCCGGCGTCCCGGGCCTCCCCCACGATGTCGGCGTACCGCTCGGCGGCGTCCGGCGTCACGAAGAGCTCGACCAGCGTCTCGCCGCTCTCCCCCCGGTGCCCGGCGGCCTCCCGCACGGCCTGCGGCCCCTCCGCGAGGAACAGCCGCTCCTTCCCCCGGAAGTTCCGCCTGGCAAGCCGCCGGGCGGCGGAAACGCGCACGGAACGGGGAGAGATCAGCTCGGGGCCGACAGGCATGGGTTCACCTTTGGTTCACGGGTGGGGCACGTCACTGCCCTGCTTCACGGGTCTGGACAGGTCCGGGCAGGTCGTTCCGCCGGGTTCACGGGGCCGGGGCGGGCGCTCCGTTTCCACCGCGGCGGCGCTCAGCGACGACGGCGGATTCCGGCAGTGACGAACCGGCCGGACGCAGCGCAAACACATATGGACCCGCAAGCCCTGAGGCGAGCGGGTCCACAAGCTAGTCCGGCCAAGGCCAGCGCCAGCGTCACGCAGCCTTCGGCGCGTTGACGTCCGACGGCAGCGCCTTCTGCGCGACCTCGACGAGCGCGGCGAACGCGTTGGCGTCGTTGACGGCCAGCTCGGCGAGGATCTTGCGGTCCACCTCGATGTTGGCGGCCTTCAGACCCTGGATGAGGCGGTTGTACGTCATGCCGTTCTGGCGGGCCGCAGCGTTGATGCGCTGGATCCACAGCTGACGGAAGTCACCCTTGCGCTTCTTGCGGTCGTTGTAGTTGTAGACCAGCGAGTGGGTGACCTGCTCCTTGGCCTTGCGGTACAGGCGCGAACGCTGACCGCGGTAGCCCTTGGCGGCCTCGAGGATCGCCCTGCGCTTCTTGTGGGCGTTGACTGCCCGCTTGACGCGTGCCACTTGTTAACTCCTTGTAGCGGGGCCGTGGTGGTCGTCACACGGCCCGAATTCGATTGGGTCCCGGTCCAGACGTACGGCGCCGAGGCGCCCGAACGTCACTTGCCGAGAAGCTTCTTGATCTTCTTGGCGTCGCCCGGGGCCATCTCGGCGTTGCCGGTCAGGCGGCGCGTCACGCGCGACGACTTGTGCTCGAGCAGGTGGCGCTTGCCGGCGCGCTCACGGAGCACCTTGCCGGAGCCGGTGATCTTGAAGCGCTTGCTGGCACCGCTGTGCGACTTGTTCTTCGGCATAGCGCCGTTCTCTCCTCGTCAGTGGCGCTCCTGTGCCCGGTCGTGAAACCGGGCACAACGGAACGTCATGTGTATCGGTTGACGTCCCCGGACTCGCGTCCGGGAACCCCCTTGGACTCTCGCCCCGGGATCAGGCCTCGGCGGAAGCCTCGGCCGGAGCCTCGGCGGTCTCCGTGTCGGCGTCGGCGACCTCCCCTTCGGGGATGTCGTCACCCGTGTGGTTCTGCGACTTGCCCGGGTTGGCCTTCGCCTCCGCCTTGCGTGCCGCCTGAGCCTCACGGGCCTCGGCCATCGCCTCGGTCTTCTTCTTGTGCGGACCGAGAACCATGATCATGTTTCGGCCGTCCTGCTTCGGGTTGGACTCGACGAACCCGAGGTCCTCGACGTCCGAAGCGAGACGCTGCAACAGTCGGTAGCCGAGTTCCGGCCTGGACTGCTCGCGACCACGGAACATGATCGTGATCTTGACCTTGTCGCCCTGCTTGAGGAACCGCACGACGTGACCCTTTTTGGTGTCGTAGTCGTGCGGGTCGATCTTCGGCCGGAGCTTCATTTCCTTGATGACCGTGTGCGCCTGGTTCTTGCGCGCCTCACGGGCCTTCATGGCCGACTCGTACTTGAACTTCCCGTAGTCCATGAGCTTGCAGACCGGGGGACGCGCGCTCGCAGCCACCTCGACCAGGTCGAGGTCGTACTCCTGCGCAAGCTCCAGGGCCTTGGCAAGCGGAACAATCCCGACCTGCTCGCCGCTGGGACCGACAAGTCGCACTTCGGGAACGCGAATCCGGTCGTTGATGCGGGGCTCGGTGCTGATGGATCCTCCTCGGATAGCACCACACGGACTGTCTGGCAAACAGCTCGCATACGTCTCTTTGACTGGACCAACCGCCGCGGCACATGAAAAATGCCCCGGACAGGACACAGGCGGTGGCTCCAAGAAATACCGGAGCACCGCCGCGGTGACCCGCGGGGCGCATATCCAGCGACTCCATCGTCCGTACGGAACGATGGTGGCCGCCTGACCGGGTGACCCGCCGTCCCGGAGGACAGTCGGGTGGGAGATCGGAGCCTCCACTTGCGGGCCGGGCACAGGAGTGACCGGCCGGTCGTTACACAAGGTTAGCAGCTCCCCCCGGGTGGTGCGAATCGGCCTGCATGCACCGTTCTCCGGCTGTTCCGAGGAAGGGGAGGCAGAAGGGGAACAGTGCTCCCGCGGACGGGGGCCGACGGGCCGGGGCCTATCGTGTGGGGCATGAGTGAGACCCCTCCTGAGACCCCCGACTTCGACGCCATGACCCGCGACATCGCGGAGGTCCCCGCGGTCGAGGTCCTCGTGACGGTCGCCGTCAACCTGATGAGCGCCGCCGCCGTGAAGCTCGGTCTGACCGAGGAGGGCGACAAGTACAAGGACCTCGACGAGGCACGCAAGCTGGTGCACGCGCTGGCCGGGCTGCTCGACGCGAGCGCGACCGAGATCAGCTCCTTCCACGCGGCCCCGCTGCGCGACGGCCTGAAGTCGCTGCAGCTGGCGTTCCGCGAGGCGTCACTCGTCCCGGACGAGCCGGGCCAGGGCCCGGGCGAGAAGTACACGGGCCCGGTCTTCGGCTGACCCGCCCGTCACCACCCTTTTCCGACGGACGCCCAGCCGTCTGTCTTCTTCCGATGTACGCCCAGCCGTCTGTGGCGTACATCGGCGTACGTCCACTACTGGCGTACGTACAGGGGCTCGCCCGGTGGCGTCGCCTCGGCCGGCAGGAGTGCCAGGTCGAGACCGCGTACCAGGCGGGCCCTCAGTGTTTCGTCCGCGGCGAGGCGGCGGGCGACGGCCTGTGCGGTCTCGGCCGGGGCCGCGGACGGGTCCAGTACGAGGGCGAGGGTGCCGTCGGCCCGGCCGGGGCCGAGGTGGGCGCGGAGCACCAGGGGCTCGGCGGCGACCGCCGCGCGTACCGCGGCGACCACGGCCGGATCGGCCAGCGGGTCCGTCGTGGTGCGCCCTTCGGCGAGCGCGAGCAGGGCCGGGCCCGAGAGCTCGTACGGGACGGGGCCCGCCAGGTCGAGTACGACAGTGTCAGCCTTCTCGTGGGCGGCGGCCTGGAGAGCCTGGTGCAGGGGTACGGCGACGGGGCGGGCCTCGGGGTCCCAGCGGGCCAGCGACTCGGTGGACGTGAAGGCGGGCAGGGCGGTCCGGTCGCCGGCCTTGAGGGTGGGGACCGCCATGTCGCTGGTCTTCTCGCGGCGCAGCCCGTTCTCGTCCTCCTCGACCTCACCGAGCACGGCGACCACGGGCACGAGGAGCCGGGCCCCCTTCAGTGCGGCGAGGACGGGGCCGTGCGCGGACCGGTCCTCGGCCCAGGCCGTGAGCGCCGCGCTCAGCCGGGGGTCGGCGGAGCCGTCGTCGTCGGAGAAGCCGGAGTCGGGGATGTTCTTGTTCGCCACGGGCACCGAGCCTATCGGTGGGCGGTGGCGGTCCGTGCCGGTGGGCGGCACCGGCCCCTCCGGTGGGGAACGCCGGCCCGTCTGGTGGGCCGATCGTGCGGTTTGCGACGCTCGGAAACCCGTCGTTCACGGGTTCACGGGATTCTCAGGGATCGCTGACACGCTTCTAACATCCGTCTAACCGGGCACACAGTGCCGGGGCCCACGATCGCGGCATGTTCCCCCACCGGGCTCGTCTGTGCAGTGGCCGTCCGTCCCGTCGCAGGTCTCTCCTGTACGCCTCGGTCGCCTCCGTGGTGCTCGTGGGCGCCACGTCCTCGGGGACTCTGTACGTGAAGGCACAGGCGCACGATGCCGAGGGGCTCGTATCGTCCTCGGTGTCCCGCGGGGCGGAGGCTTCGTCGGGGGCGACCACGGCGATGGAGGCGACGGTGGAATCTTCGGCGATGCCCACGGCTGCGGCCAGTTCCAGGACCAGGCCCAGTCCCGTGGTGGACCGGGACGCGCTGCTCGCCGAGGCGGTGAAGGCCGTGGCCGTCGAGGACGGGGCAGCGGTGTCGGTGGCGGTGCTGGACGTGGCGTCCGGAGAGAGCGCGGTGTACGGGGACGGGGCGTTCGACACCGCGAGCATCGTGAAGGTCGACATTCTGGCCTCGTTGCTGCTGCGGGCGCAGGACGCGGGGCGAGGGCTCACCGCGCAGGAGAAGACGTACGCCGCCGCGATGATCCGGAACAGTGACAACGCGTCGGCGACCGCCCTGTGGACGGCGATCGGGCAGGCGGAGGGGTTGCGGGCTGCGAACAAGCGGTTCGGGCTGCGGGACACCGAGGGCGGGGACGGGGCGCTGTGGGGGCTTACGCAGACCACGGCCGCCGATCAACTCACCTTGTTGCGGCAGGTGTTCGGCGAGAAGCCGGAGCTGAGCGAGAGTTCCCGGGCGTATCTGACCGGGCTCATGGGGGAGATCGCCGTGGGACAGGACTGGGGGGTGTCTGCGGCCTCGTCCGGCGTGGGGGCCTCTGAATTCGCCCTGAAGAACGGGTGGTTGCCTCGGAGCGCGACCGGGTTGTGGGACATCAACAGCGTGGGGCGGGTGAGTGCGGGCGGCCGGGAGTATCTCGTGGCTGTGCTGTCCGACGGCAACTCGTCGAAGGAGAAGGGGGTTTCGGTGGTGGAGGCTGTGGCGAAGGCGGCCGTGTCCTGCTTTGACGGGGACTGAGGCTGTGGTGACGTGCGGGCTGTTCCGGGCCGGTCGCGCCCACGCGGCGGAGCCACAGATGTCGCAGCCTCGCGCCCCTATCGGGGCTCGGTCGGTTTTCTGCTGCCTCGCCAGAGGATGACGGCCACCACCAGGAGGACGCCGCCGGTGCTGCCGGCCAGGGGGCCGACCCAGGCCGAGGTGGGCCTGTCCTCCTTGGCGGTGTCGGGGCCCTTGCCGAAGTACTTGTTGTTGTGGGCCGCCGCTTTCAGGCCCTCGGGCTTCAGGTCGGCGCCTTCCTTGATGGCTGCCGCGGGGTCCACGAAGCCGAAGCCCCGGGAGTCGTCGCGGCCCCCGGTGGGGGCGTCGCGGGCCGTGTCCTCCAGGAGCTGCTTGATCTGGGCCGGGGACAGGCCCGGGTGGGCCGCCTTGATGAGGGCGACCGCGCCCGAGACGAAGGCCGACGCGGCGCTCGTGCCCCAGCCCTCGTAGTACTTCCGGTCCGGATCGGCGATGACGACGTCGACGCCGGGCGCGCTGACCGTGGCGTACCAGCGGCGGGTGGAGAACGAGGCGCGGGTGCCGTAGCGGTCGACGGCGGTCGCGGCGATGACGCCCGGGTAGGCCGCCGGGTACGAGATGTGGTCGCCCTTCTCGCCGCCGTTGCCGGCCGAGGCGACGACGACGGCGCCCTTCTTCAGGGCGTACTGGACGGCGGCGTCCTCGGAGGCCTCGGGGTGGGCGGACTTGGAGTCGTCGCCCAGGGAGAGGTTGATGACGTCGGCGTCGTGGTCGGCGGCCCAGCGGATGCCTTCGGCGAGGGCGTTGCCGCGGGTGTTGCGGGCCTTGCCGCGGGCGGAGTCGCCGTCTTCGAGGATCACGCGGACGGGGAGGATCTTCGCCTCGGGGGCGATGCCCATGACTCCGTCGGCGTCGCCCGCGCCGTGTCCGTGGCCCGCGATGATGCCGGCCATCGCGGTGCCGTGGCGGGCCCAGGGGCGGTCGCCGCGGCCGGCGCCGAAGCCGACCATGTCCTTGCCGGTGAGGACGTTGCCCTCAAGGTCCGGGTGTTCGTCGTCGACGCCCGTGTCGAGGACGGCGACGGTGATGCCCTTGCCCTTCGTCGTCTGCCACGCCTCCTGCGTGTGCATCGCGTCGAGGGCCCACTGCTTGGCGCGGATGCCGTCGGCGTGAGCGGCCGTGGCGGGCAGGAGGGCGATGGCGGCGGCCATGAGGCCGACCACGAGTCCCCTCCCGGGCAGGGCCCTGCGGGTCATGACGGCTTCTCCGTGGCCGAGTTGACGGTTTTTCGGAGGCTTCGCTCGATGCGGTCGGCGAGGCCCTGTGCGTCGTGGCCCAGGCCGCCCTGGGCGGCGGGCGTGGTGGCGTCGGCCTTCATCGCGTCCTCGGCGGGCTGCGGTTCGGTGAAGGTACGGCCGTCGGCGAAACCGGAGACGGCGTAGACGACGACCGGGGCGTCGGTCAGGACCGACACGGTCCAGGACGTGCGTTGGGCGTCGCCGAACCCGGCGGCGAGGGTGCCCTGTGCCGCGTACGGGCGGGGCATGAGGTCGCGCCGCCGGTCGAGGCCCTGGGCGTTGAACCGGGTGCGCAGGGTGCCCATGGCCGCGGAGTCCGCCTTCGTGAACAGCAGGCCGACCGTGGTGACATGGCTTCGGGTGGCGTCCGTGTAGGTCGCGCGCAGGAGGCGCAGACAGCCCGCGGGGGCGAGTGCCTTGCGCAGGAGCGGGTCGAAGGCGTCCTTGCAGCCGCTGTCCGGGGCCACGGCGATACGGGTCCACGCGCGGTCGGCGCCGCCCGGGCCCGCGCCCTCGCCGTCGACGGTGGGCGGGAAGAGTTCGTCCACGGGGATGCTGTGCCACAGGGCCCCGGCCGCCGTGAACGCGTCCGGTTTTCCGGCCCCGCCCGCACTGTCACCGCTCAGCCAACTGCCCGTCACCGCACCACCGATGAGCCCGAGCCCCAGCACGACGCAGGTCACCACGGCCGCGAGGCGGGGACGCGGGCGGGCGCCTCCCGTGTGCGGCTGGACGGTGTCGTTGTCGTACGTGTCCGGGGCCGCGAGGGACACGAAGGGGCGGTGGGCCGGGTCCGGGGGATCGGCGACGTGCGGAGTGGGATCCGTGAAGGACTCCGCCGAGCCTGACAGGCGGATCTCGGGACGGCGCGGGGCGCTGGGCGCCGCCGCGGGCGGGTCGGCCGGGACGGGCCGGAGCCTGGTGGTCGTCTCCGACGGAGTCTCCCAGGGCGCGCCGGTGCGCCGCGCGGAGGGGTGGAACGTGCTCGGCCGCGGCGGAACGGGCGGCCTGGCCGGGCGCTCGGCGACGCCTGGTCCGGAGGGTGGTGCGACGGGGCGTTCGGCGGCACCGGACGCGGACGGTGATGCGACACGGCCCTCGGCAGCGCCCGGCCCGGACGACGGCGCGACCCGACGCTCGGCGGCCCCCGGCCCAGACGGAGGCGCGACCCGACGCTCGGCGGCACCTGGCCCAGACGGCGGCGCGACTCGGCCCTCGGCAGCACCCGGCCCAGAGGATGGCGCGACCCGACGCTCGGCAGCACCCGGCCCGCTCGGCGGCGCTACTCGGCGCTCGGCAGCACCCGGCCCAGACGGCGGGGCGACACGGCCCTCGGCAGCACCCGGCCCAGACGGCGGCGCTACTCGGCCCTCGGAGGGGCCCCGCCTAGGCGCCGGAGTCTCCGGCCTCGGTGGGGCGAAGGGGCGCAGGGGCAGGCCGGTGACGAGGCGCTGGTCCGGTGATGTGCCGTTGGCCGTCCTCGGTTCGGTGGCGGGACGGGGTGGGGCGGACCTGCCCTCGCCGTGCGTCATCGAGTTGCGGGGCTCGGCCGCGGGCCGCGACGGACCGTCGGTCGCCCGGGTGTTCCGGCCGGCGACTCCCGCCCCTCCCGGTGCGTTCGCGGGACGCGGCGGGACCCCGGCCGCTCCCTCGGGGTTCCTCCTCGGAGCCTGCGGATCCCCCGCCGGACGCTGCGGAAAGCCTGTCCGCCCCGCACGCCCTACGGTCGCCCCGGACTCGGTCGCCGGACGGCGCGGAGCACCGGCCTGCTCGGCACGCCCTGTACCCGTCCCGGACTCCGACGCCGGACGGGAGGGAACGCCCGCCCGCTCGGCACGCCCCGCACCCGTCCCGGAGCCGGTCGACGGACGCCCTGGCACATCGGCCTGATCGGTGGTCCTCGGGGCCGCCCCGGGTTCACGCGCCGGACGCGGCGGAGCGCCCGTCGGTTCGGCGCGTCCCGGAGTCGCCCCGGGGGCGCCGGTCGGACGCGGTGCGCGAGCCGCGTATTCCGGGCTCGTCGGGCTCGTCGGAGTGGTGCGTGGGCCGGTCGACGGACGCGGTGGGACGGGCGGCTTCCCTGTCCGTTCCACGCGCGGCATGGCACCCGTGTCGGGCGGCGGTGTGTCCGGGAAGCGTGCCGAAGCGGGCGGCGGCGGGGGCGTCTCAGGCTCGTGTCGTCGTTCGCCGGCGGGGCGGAGGTTCTGGAAGCGGGACGACGCGGCCGAGGACGTACCCCGGGGGCCGGTCCCGTCCGACGCGTGCGGCCGGTGCGGTGTGCCCGGGGCGCCGACGCCCGGCCGACTCCCCGCGCTGCCGGGCCTCAGCGGCGCGTCTCCGAAGCCGCGCCCGACCAAAGAGCCCGTGTCATCTGCGCCGGGTCCCTCGGGCCGCCGCGGAACACCCGCGGTCCCGACACCCGGTGTCCCGGACTCGTGCGGCGCACGCCCCGGCCTCGCAGGTCCGAACGCGTCGAAGGCGTCCTGCCAGGGCCGCCGGTCCGGGCTCCCGGGCACCCCGGCGTCGGCACGGCCCGACGGCGTACCCGAGTTGCCCGTGTCTCCCGTGTCCCCGGACCCCTCGGACTGCTCTCGTCCGCTCTCCGCCGAGGGCTGCTCGGGGGGCGTCGAGGGGCGAGGAGGAATGGAGGCGCGGCGCGCTTCCGTGCTCATGCACCCCCCGTTTCCTCGGCCCCGGCGACCGGCCCGCCGAAGGATCCCCTCCGGATCCGTTCCCTGCTTGCGTGCGCGTCACTCTACGGGTTGACGCTGTGCGAGTGGGAACCAGTCGGCAGGCCCGGGGCATCTGCCCGGAACGTCCCCCTACCCTGCGGTAATCAGGTCTGGCAGGCTTCGCCCATGACTGCCCGCGCCGCAGACCGGGCCCGTTACGACCGGGCCACCGCTCACCTAGACGCTCCCGTCGCCATCGTGGACTTGGAGGCCTTCGACGCCAACGCGGAGGATCTCGTACGGCGGGCGGCGGGCAAGCCCGTACGCGTCGCGAGCAAGTCCGTACGCTGCCGTGCGCTGCTCGAACGCGTGCTGGCCCGGGACGGCTTCGCCGGGATCATGTCGTTCACGCTCGCCGAGTCGCTGTGGCTGGCGCGCTCCGGTTTCGAGGACGTACTGCTCGCGTATCCGTCCGCGGACCGCAAGGCGTACGCGGAGCTCGCCTCCGATCCGAAGCTCGCGGGCGCCGTGACCGTCATGGTCGACGACCCGGCGCAGCTGAAGCTGATCGACGACGCCCGGGACGGCGGACGCGAAGAGGTGCGTGTGTGCCTGGAGTTGGACACCGCGCTGAAGATGTTCGGCGGCCGGGTCCGGGTCGGCGCCCGCCGTTCACCGCTGCACTCCCCCGCCCAGGTCGCCGAGATGGCTCGTACGGTCGCTCGGCGGCCCGGATTCCGGCTCGTCGGGATCATGGCGTACGAGGGGCACATCGCGGGGGTGGGCGACTCCGTGCAGGGGCGGCCTCTGCGGTCGCGTGCGATCCGGCTGATGCAGGCCACGGCCCGCAAGGAGCTGGCGCAGCGCCGTGCGGACGTCGTGCGGGCGGTCCGGGCGGTCGTGCCGGACCTGGAGTTCGTCAACGGCGGTGGCACGGGCAGCGTCCAGCACACCGCGGCCGAGGACTCGGTGACCGAGATCGCGGCCGGGTCGGGGCTGTACCAGCCGCGGCTCTTCGACAACTACACGTCGTTCAGCGGGCGTCCGGCCGCGCTCTTCGCGCAGCCCGTCGTGCGCAGGCCGGGGGTGGGTGTGGTGACCGTCCTCGGCGGCGGCTACCCGGCGTCGGGTGCCGCGGGCCCCGACCGGTCGCCCGTGCCGTACCTGCCCGAGGGACTGCGGTACGACGCCCAGGAGGGGGCCGGCGAGGTGCAGACGCCGCTGCTCGGCTCACCCGCGGACGATCTGCTGATCGGCGACAAGGTGTGGTTCCGGCACGCGAAGGCCGGGGAGCTGTGCGAGCGGTTCGACGTGCTGCAGCTCGTGGAGGGCGACGCGGTGACGGTGACGGTCCCGACCTATCGCGGAGAGGGCCACACGTTCCTGTAGCCGACGGCTGACAGCCGATTGCCGGTCTCGGTCCGGGAAGCCGAGGCCGGGGCCGACTACTGCGTGGGCCCGATGCTGCTGCCCACTCCGCCGCCCGTGCCCTCGTCGCCGACCGGCCGGATCCCCTTGGTGATCCGGTCCATGTCGGCGAGGGGCGGCCCCTCCTCGCCCGCGTCGAAGGCGTAGCGCACCATGACCATCGACTCCGAGCCGACGCTGGACGGGAACGCCATCGATTGGACGTAACCTCCGGGCCCCGCCTCGGTCTTGACGCGCCAGCGCACGAAGTACCCGGTGCGGCCGGCGACCGCCACCGACCCCTGCTCGACCACCTCGTGCGAGGTGATTCCGTGGAAGGGGCGCTGGTTGACCTTGTTGCGGTCGTAGGCGCGGTCTGCCGCCTCGGAGATGTCGTCCTTGGCGAGGGTCTCGGGGGACTTCTCGTCGTTCGAGGTGACCGTGCGCGAGATGACCGTGCCGTGGCGGCAGAGGCCGTCGTCGCCCGGGCAGTCGTACGTCCCGGACGTGGTCATCACGATGTCGGCCTCGATGACGCTCCGCGGTCTGGCCCAGCCGTCGAGGAGCGGCAGGGTGATGCCGTTGAGCTCGTCCACGACGACGGAGGGGTCGTCGGCGGACGGTTCGGAGCTGGACTCCGAGGGTGAGGGCGAGGGCTCGGCGCTCGTGGGCGCGGACGACGTGGGCGTCGGCGCGGTCTGCGTCTGCGGGTCGCCGTCGTCCCCTCTGAGGACGACGGCGCCCGTGACGATCGCGGCGACCAGCACGACCGCCGCCGCGGTGAGGGCGATCGCCTTCGCACGACCGGAGCCGCCGGAGACGCCGGTCCCGAGCGGAACCGTCGGCGTCGAAGGCGTGAACTGCGGCTGCGCGTACGGCTGTTGGGGCGTCGTCGCCTCGGGTGAGCGCCGGTGTTCGGTCCAGGCGGTCCCGTCCCACCAGCGCTCCACGTGCGGGGCGGAGGGGTCCCGGTACCACCCGGGCGGGGGCGTCATGCTCATCCCGGCACTCTAGGCGCCACCCGCCCACCGGCACACGGCCGCCTCCGCCGGAGGCCTAGAGCGGGGTCACGTATGCGCCAGAGATCCCGCCGTCCACCAGGAAGTCCGTGGCGTTCACGAACGAGGAGTCGTCGCTGGCGAGGAACGCGACCGCCGCGGCGATCTCCTCGGCCTGCGCGAACCGCCCGACCGGGATGTGTACGAGGCGGCGCGCGGCCCGCTCCGGATCCGTGGCGAACAGTTCCTGGAGGAGAGGCGTGTCGACCGGCCCGGGGCACAGCGCGTTCACGCGGATGCCCTCCCGCGCGAACTGCACGCCCAGTTCACGGGACATGGCGAGAACTCCGCCCTTGGAGGCCGTGTACGAGATCTGCGAGGTCGCGGCGCCCATCCGGGCCACGAAGGACGCGGTGTTGATGATCGATCCCTTGCCCTGCTGCCGCATGTAGGGGATCGCGGCCTTGCAGCACAGGTACACGGAGGTGAGGTTGACCTCCTGGACGCGCTTCCAGGCCTCCAGGCCCGTCTCCAGGATCGAGTCGTCGTCGGGCGGCGAGATGCCCGCGTTGTTGAAGGCGATGTCGACGGACCCGTACGTGTCGAACGCGGTCCTGAAGAGCGCCTCGACCTGCTCGGGGTCGGTGACGTCGACCTTCACGAAGATGCCGCCGATCTCCTCGGCGGCGGCCTTGCCGCGGGTCTCGTCGACGTCGCCGCAGACGACGTGGGCGCCCTCGGAGGCGAGCCGGCGGGCGGTGGCGAGGCCGATGCCGCTGCCGGCCCCGGTGATGACGGCGGTGCGGCCGACCAGGCGGCGGCAGATGATGTCGTCGGTCGATGCGCTCACTGTGCGGGGCCCTCCGTGCTGATGAAGACGTTCTTGGTTTCGGTGAAGGCGGCCAGGGCGTCCGGGCCGAGTTCGCGGCCGATGCCCGACTGCTTGAAGCCGCCGAAGGGGGTCCAGTAGCGGACGCTGGAGTGGGAGTTGACGGACAGGTTCCCGGCGCGGACGGCGCTGGAGACACGCAGGGCGCGGCCCACGTCCCGGGTCCAGATGGAACCGGCCAGGCCGTACTCGGTGGCGTTGGCGAGGCGGATCGCGTCGGCCTCGTCCTCGAAGGGGAGGACCACGGCGACCGGCCCGAAGACCTCCTCGACGGCCACGCGCGCGTGGGACTCGATTCCGGTCAGGACGGTGGGCGGGAACCAGAAGCCGGGGCCTTCGGGGGCGGCGCCGCGGATGCCGGCCGCACTGCCGGTGGCCTCGGTGACGTACGAACGTACGCGCTCCAGCTGGGACCTGGAGATCAGCGGGCCCATGGCGGTCTTCTCGTCGGCCGGGTCGCCGACGACGACGGACTCGATCGCCGGGGCGAGGAGTTCGAGGAAGCGGTCGTACGCGGACCGCTGGACGAGGATGCGGGTGCGGGCGCAGCAGTCCTGGCCGGAGTTGTCGAGGAAGGACATGGGGGTGGCTGCCGCGGCGGCCTCGATGTCGGCGTCGGCGAAGACGATGTTCGGGCTCTTGCCGCCGAGTTCGAGGGTGACGCGCTTGAGATGCGCCGAGCCCTTCGCCAACACCTGTTTGCCCACGGCCGTTGACCCCGTGAAGACGATCTTCGCGACTCCGGGGTGTTCGACCAGCGCGTTGCCGGTGATCGCGCCCGCTCCCGGGAGCACCTGGAAGAGGTGCTCGGGCAGGCCCGCCGCCAGGGCGAGCTCGGCCAGCCGCAGGGCGGTCAGCGGGGTCGTCTCGGCGGGCTTGAGGATGACCGCGTTGCCCGCCGCGAGCGCCGGAGCGGTACCCCATGCCGCGATGGGCATCGGGAAGTTCCAGGGCGCGATGATCCCGACAACGCCCAGCGGTTCGAGGATCGTGATGTCGAGACCGCCCGGCACCGGGATCTGGCGCCCGGTGAGCCGCTCCACTCCCCCGGCCGCATAGTCGAGCAGATCGCGCACATTGCCCGCTTCCCAGCGGGCGTTGCCGACGACATGCCCTGCCTCGCGGACCTCCAGCTGGGCGAGCTCCTCCAGATGCTCGTCGACGACGACGGCGAAGCGGCGCAGCAGCCGGGCGCGCTCCCCGGGAGCCAGGGCGGCCCATCGGACCTGCGCCCGTCCCGCCCGTACGACCGCGGCGTCGACGTCCTCGGGGGTGGCACCCGGGACGGTGGAGATGACCTCCTCCGTCGCCGGGTTGAGAACTACCAGTTCGTGCAGCTGCGACAACTTCGGCCTCACAGACGTTCGAAGGAGCGGCGGAGCTCCCAGTCGGTCACCACGGCGTCGAAGGCGTCCAGTTCGACGCGCGCCATGTTGCGGTAGTGCGCGACCACCTCGTCACCGAAGGCGGCCTTGGCGATCGCGCTGTTCTCCCAGATCTCGGCGGCCTCGTGCAGCGTGGTGGGCACGTGCTCGTACCCCGAGGTGTACGCGTTCCCGGTGCACGCCTCCGGCAGCTCCAGCTTCTGCTCGATGCCGTACAGCCCGGCCGCGACGAGCCCCGCGACGGCGAGGTGCGGATTGACGTCGCCGCCCGGAAGCCGGTTCTCGAACCGCATCGAGCGACCGTGCCCGACGACGCGCAGCGCACACGTCCGGTTGTCGTACCCCCAGGCCACGGCCGTCGGCGCGAACGACCCGGGCTGGAACCGCTTGTACGAGTTGATGTTGGGCGCGTACAGCAGCGAGAAGTCCCGGAGTGCGGCGAGCTGTCCGGCGAGGAAGTACCGCATGACCTGCGACATCCCGCCCGCCCCGTCGCCCGCCATGGCATTGGTTCCGTCGGCGTCGGCGAGCGAGAGGTGGATGTGACAGGAGTTGCCCTCGCGCTCGTTGTACTTGGCCATGAAGGTGAGCGAGACACCTTCCTGGGAGGCGATCTCCTTGGCCCCGGTCTTGTAGATGGCGTGCTGGTCGCAGGTGACCAGGGCCTCGTCGTACTTGAAGGCGATCTCGTGCTGCCCGGGATTGCACTCACCCTTGGCGGACTCGACGATCAGCCCGGCGGCGCCCATCTCATTGCGGATCCTGCGCAGCAGGGGCTCGATCCGCCCGGTCCCGAGCACCGAGTAGTCGATGTTGTACTGATTGGCCGGCGTGAGCCCCCGGTAGTTCGCGTCCCAGGCCTGCTCGTACGTGTCCTTGAAGACGATGAACTCCAGCTCGGTGCCCACCTGCGCGGTGAACCCGTGCTCGGCGAGCCGTTCCAGCTGGCGCCGGAGGATCTGGCGGGGCGCGGCCACGACGGGCGAGCCGTTGTCCCAGGCGAGGTCGGCGACGAGCATCGCCGTACCCGCGTTCCAGGGAACACGACGCAACGTGCTCAGGTCCGGATGCATGGCGAAGTCGCCGTATCCGCGCTCCCAGGACGACATCTCGTACCCGTCGACGGTGTTCATCTCGGTGTCGACGGCCAGGAGGTAGTTGCAGCCCTCCGTACCGTGGTGCAGGACCTCGTCGAGGAAGAAACGCGCGGCGAACCGCTTGCCCTGGAGCCGTCCCTGCATGTCCGGGAAGGCCAGGACGACCGTGTCGATCTCGCCGCTCGCGACGAGGGCGTGCAGCTCCTCGACACTGAGGGGTGGTGTGCGGTCTGCCACGGGAAATGCCTCCTTCGGTCAGCCGAGAGCCATAAGGTATTGCCGAGAACCATTGCTTGGGAAGGGGGCACGGCCAGATGCCGCAGCCGGATCCACACGAACTGAACGACCGGTTGACGCCGGTACTGCGCCCGGTGCGCGCGGGCAACGGCTTCGAGGAGGCCCTGGAGCAGATCCTCCAGGTCGTCCGGCTCGGCCTGGTCCCCGGTGGCGAACGGCTGCCCGCGGAACGGGAGTTGGCGGACCGCCTCGGCATCAGCCGGGTGACGCTGCGCGAGGTCCTGAAGGTCCTCCAGGACCAGGGCCTGGTCGAGTCGAGACGCGGCCGCTACGGCGGCACGTTCGTCCTCCCCCGGACCGACGCCCCCGGCGAGGCGGAGCTGCGCCGCCGGATCGACGAGGTCGACATAGAGGACGTGCTGCGCTTCCGCGAGGTCCTGGAGGTGGGCGCGGCGGGCCTCTGCGCCACCCACGGCCTGCCCCCCGGCCACTCGGCACGCCTGCGCGATGCCCTGGCCCGCACCCAGGACGCCCCCCTGGCGGACTACCGCCGCCTGGACACCCTCCTGCACCTCACCCTCGCCGAACTGTGCGGTTCGCCGACGCTCACCGCCCAGTACGCGGCCGTACGCGCCACCGTGAACGACCTGCTCGACTGCATCCCGCTCCTGGTCCGGAACCTGGAGCACTCGCAGCGCCAGCACGAGGCACTGGTCGAGGCGGTGCTGGACGGCGACGCGGACGGAGCCCGGGAAATGATGCGAGAACACTGCGCGGGCACGGCGGCACTCCTGCGCGGCTTCCTGGCATAAGAACGTGTGCGAGACGGTCTCGGACAAGATCCGACCAAGCCACCCCTGTAAAGGTATGGGGTCGGTCTATTAGCCTCCTCCCGAGGGGCACGAGAAACAGGGAGCGTGGGGATGGCAGGCAGACCGCTCATCGGAGTCAGCACATACCTGGAGACCGCACGCTGGGGCGTCTGGGAACTGGAGGCGGCACTGCTGCCGGCCGGCTACCCGCGCCTGGTCCAGTCGGCGGGCGGCCTGCCCGCGATGCTGCCACCGGACGAACCCACCCGCGCGGCCGAGACCGTGGCCCGGCTCGACGGCCTGGTGATCGCCGGCGGCCCCGACGTGGACCCGTCCCGCTACGGCGCCGCCCGCGACCCGCGATGCGGCCCCGAGGCCCGCGCCCGGGACACCTGGGAACTCGCCCTGATCGACGCCGCGTTGGCCTCCGGCACACCCCTCCTCGGAATCTGCCGCGGAATGCAGCTCCTGAACGTCGCCCTCGGCGGAACCCTCGTCCAGCACCTCGACGGTCATGTCGAGGCCGTAGCGGTCTTCGGCCGACACACGGTGAAGCCGGTCCCGGGTTCCCTCTACGCCGGCTTGATCCCCGAGGAAACCTCCGTACCGACCTACCACCACCAGGCGGTGGACCGCCTGGGCACAGGCCTCGCCCCCTCCGCCCACGCAACGGACGGCACGATCGAGGCAATCGAACTCCCCGGCCCCGGCTGGGTGTTGGGCGTCCAGTGGCACCCGGAGATGGGCGAGGACCCGCGCGTCATGTCCGGCCTGGTTCGAGCCGCTTCCTGAGCCATTCGAGGGCGGCGTCGCCCTGGGCCCGCTGGAACACGCGGAGCGTCGGCAGGCCGGGCGGCGAGGGCCGCCTCGACTGTCCGACGAAGTATCCCGCCAGCGCCGCCAAGGTGGCCGTCACTCCGGCCGGGTCCGCCGCCCTCCCCAACGGGTGCCCGGTGAACAGCATTTCCGGATCAGGGCCGCCCTGTGCGCGGACGCACGGCAACATCACCAGGAGGTCGAACCAAGGGGCGGCCAGCTGGGCGTGCGGCCAGTCGACGAAGAGCACACGATGCGGTGCGTTCCCCGGGGCCGTGAGGAGGATGTTGTCGGCGCGGAGGTCGCCATGGGCGAGGGTGTCGCCCGAGGCGAACTCGGCCCAGGGCGCGGCGAGTTCGGCGAGCGCGGGAAGATTCCGTACGGTCCAGGGGTCGAGGCCCTCGCCCCTGTCTCCGGCTCGGGCTCCGCGCCCCTCGTCCAGCATCTTCTGCCAGCCTCGGAAGGCGCGCGAGAGTGCCTCTCCGACCGGCGGGACGTCCACGGGGGACGGCGTGAGCGTGCGGCTGAGCTCCCCCACGGCGTCGAGAACGCACGCCAACTCGCCCTCCTCCCAAGGCACATGGGGCTGACGCCCGTCGATGTCCTCGAAGACGAGCGCCACCCAGTTCCCGTCGTCGTGCACTCCGAGCAACCTCGGTGCGGGGGTCTCGGTAGGCAGGGCGGCGGCGTTCCTCGCTTCGCGTCGGTGCATGTCCGGGCTGTCCGGGTTCGCCTCGGCGCTCACGGCCTTGACGAATGCCCGTCGGCCGTCCGCGGTCCTCACCCGCGCTGCCAACCCCGGCGAGAATCCGCCGGTCTGCGTGACCGCTTCCACAACGGGGGCGCCGAGCAGGTCCGCGACGGCTCGCCGCACCGGCTCGGGGACCGCTTCCCACGGGGTGCGGACGCCTGTCGCCGGCGGTGCGCTCATCGTCATGCCCTACATCGTCCGTCGGCAGCGCGCCCCGTCGCCACCACATTTGCCACGGCGGGTGCGACGGGGCTCCGCCCGGGTGCGATGGGGTGCCTCGGGCGGGTGACCGGGTGAAGTGCCCCCGGTGGAGGGTCATGTACGGGTGGGTGAGCGCTGGTCGTAGCCACGCGGCGGAGCCGCAGATGTCACAGCCCCGCGCCTCCTACGACCGCGTCAACGTCAACAAGTCCCGCGCCGGTCCCGTAGGCCGATGCCCCACAGGCCAGACAGCCCGCAGATCGCGGCTCAGCCGGACCCCCTCCACGGGAATCTCGACGAGCCGCCGAGCAGACAACTCCTCCCCCAACGCCAGCTCGCTCAGAACCGCAGGCCCCGCCCCCGAAGCGGCAGACGCCTTGACCGCAGTCGTGGACGAGAGCTCGATCAGAGGGCGGGCCAGACCGCCGAGCGCCGCGTCCAGTACCTGTCGTGTCCCCGAGCCCTCCTCCCGCAGGATCAACGGCGCCCCCGCCAACTCCCCCGCGTCGAGCGCCCGCCGCCTCCGCGCCCACGCGTGCCCTGGTGCGGTGACCACGATCAGCCGGTCGTGGGCGATCACCACGGAGTCCAGGCCGCTCGGCACGGACACGCCCTCCACGAAGCCGAGGTCCGCCTCGCCGGAGAGCACGCGCTCGGCGACCACCGTCGAGTTCCCGGCGATCAGGGACACCGCGGTGTCCGGCCGCTGTGCGCGCAGCGCGAGCAGCCACCCGGGCAGCAGGTACTCGGCGATCGTCATGCTGGCCGCGACCCGCAGCCGGGAGTCCCGCCGGTCCCGCAGGGCCTGTGCCCCGGCGTCGAAGGCCTCCGCGGCCTCCACCACCCGCCGGGCCCAGTCCGTCACCAGCGCCCCCGCGTCCGTGAGCCGCGACCCGGTGGGCGAGCGGTCGACCAGGGCGACCCCCAGCTGCCGTTCCATGGACCGGATCCGGCTGCTGGCGGCCGGCTGCGTGATCCCGACCTCCCGGGCGGCCCGCCCCAGACTCCCGAGCCGCGCCACGGCGAGCAGCAGCTCCAGCGCACCCAGATCGGGGACCCGATGCGACAGCCCACCCACCGGTATGGACGCCGTCTCGCGAACCCCCTGGTCACTCGTCCCGTCATCCCGACTCATAAGCCCACCTTATGTCCTCATAGACCGGTACTCCCTGGTGGGCCGTCCCCCACCGAGGCACGGTGAACTCATGGCCACAGCCCACCCGCTCACCGCCACCACGGACAACACCAGCCATGCCAACCCCGGCCGCCCCACAAGGGCAAACGCGGAGGCAGCGGCAAAGTCATCCCCCTTCCGCCACCTCGGCCCCAACTGGTACGCCCCGGTGATGGGCACCGCGATCGTGGCCACCGCGGGCGCGGGCCTCCCCTTCGACGTCCCGGGCCTGCGCACGTTCTGCACTGCCATCTGGGCACTCGCCCTGGCCATGCTCATCGCACTCCTCGCTGCCCGAGCCGTCCACTGGACGCATCACAGGGACCAGGCCCGCGCCCACCTCCTGGACCCGTCGATGGCCCCCTTCTACGGCTGCCTCTCCATGGCCCTGCTGGCCGTGGGCGGCGGCGCCCTGGTGGTCGGGCGGGACTGGATCGGCGTACAGGCGGCGGTCGCCCTGGACGTAGTGCTCTTCTCCACGGGCACCCTGATCGGCCTGGCGGCGGCGGTGGCCGTCCCGTACCTGATGGTCGTGCGCCACCGGGTGGACCCGTCCCAGGCCACCCCGGTGTGGCTGCTCCCCCTCGTCGCACCGATGGTCTCCGCAGCGCTCGGCCCCCTGCTCGTACCGCATCTCCCGGCCGGCCAGCCCCGCGAGACGCTGCTGCTCGCCTGCCTCGCGATGTTCGGCCTCAGCCTGCTGGCCACGCTCGTGATGCTGCCGATGATCTTCGCGCGCCTCGTCACGGGCGGCCCGCTGCCGCTCGCGCTCACCCCGACCCTGTTCCTGGTCCTGGGCCCGCTGGGCCAGTCCACGACGGCCGTCGACAAGTTCGCCGTCGCAGCCCCGGGTGTGGTGCCCGCCCCGTACGAGGGGGGATTCGCGATCCTGCCGGTGCTCTACGGCGTCCCGGTGATGGGTTTCGCCCTGCTCTGGCTGGCGCTGGCCGCCGCCCTGGTGCTGCGGGCCCGCCGCCGGGGCATGGCCTTCGGCATGACCTGGTGGGCGTTCACCTTCCCGGTCGGCACGTGTGTGACGGGCGCCGAGGGGCTCGCCCGGCACACCGGACTCGTCGTCTACGACGGGCTCGCGGTCGCCCTGTACGCCCTGCTCCTCGCGGCCTGGGCGGTGGCCGCCGTCCACACGGCCCGCGGCCTGGTCAGCGGACGGCTGCTCGCAGCGCCTCGCCGAGTACTCGCGGTGCCTGCACCAACGACGGCCCGTACCACGTGAGATGGCGCCCGCCGACCAGCGCGCAGGGCAGCCCCGGGAACGCCTCCGGGCCGTCGTCGCTCGTGAAGCGGTACGGCTCGTCGGGCAGCACGACCAGGTCGAGGCCGGCGGCGCGCAGTTCGTCGACCGGGACGCGCGGATAGCGTTCGGCATGGCTCGCGTACGCGTTGTCGACGCCCAGCCGCGCCAGCACGTCCCCGGCGAAGGTGTCCCGTCCGACCACCATCCAGGGCCGCCGCCAGATCGGTACGGCGGCGCGCAGGCGCCTCTCCGGGCGGGGCGGGTCCAGCCAGGCCTCCTCGGCCTCGTCCAGCCACCGCGGCCGTGTCCGCAGTCCGCACGCGCGGACCACCCGGTCCAGTTCCCGAAAGGCCCCCGGCACGTCCCGTACCTCGGTGACGAGCACGTCGAGTCCCGCTTCCCGCAGGGCGGTCAGGTCGGACTCGCGGTTCTCCTCCTCGTTGGCGATCACCAGGTCGGGCGCGAGGGCGACGATCCGCTCGACGTCCGGGTTCTTGGTGCCCTTGACGCGTACGACGTCGAGGCCGGCCGGATGGCTGCACCAGTCGGTCGCCCCGACCAGGACGCCCGGCGCGGACACGGCGACGGCCTCGGTGAGCGACGGGACGAGTGACACCACTCTCATGGCCGAACCACCCTCATGGCCGAGTACTCCGGATGACGGTCATCGGCGTGGATCGTCCTCCACGGCCTCGATGTGGTCCGCGACCGCGACGATGAGCACGCGCGTCTCCGCGTCGGTCGCCCGCCACCGGTGCCGTACGCCGCCTGTCAGGTGCAGTGTGTCGCCGCGTCCCAGCCGGTACGCGCGGCCCTCCGCCTCGACCTCGACGGCGCCGTCGGCCACGTACATCAACTCGTCGTTGCGGTGCTGGAATTCGCGGCCGGCGTCGTGGTCGCCGGAGAACTCCATTGCGTGCAACTGGTGGTGACCGCGCACCAGGGGGCGCACTCGGGGCTCATGGGTGAACTCGGAGTCGTCCGCGCGCACCACGTCGACGCTGCGCGCCGGGTCGGCGGCGGCGAGGAGCTCGACACAGGTGGTGTGCAGGGCGTCCGCGACCCGCTGGAGGGAACGCATGCTGGGCCGCGCCCGCTCGTTCTCGACCTGGCTCAGGAACGGCACCGACAGGCCGCTGCGCTCGGCGACGACGGCGAGGGTGAGCTCCAGTGCCCGGCGCCGCCGCCTGACGGCCGCGCCCACTCGAAGGGTCTCTTTGTTTTCGTCCATCGCCTCGGCTCCCCCCTGTGCGTCGTCGGTGCGCTGCTCGGTGCATGCGTGCGGTGCGGTGCGGTGGCGGCACGTTCGTTGTACGTACACGCCAATTTCTCGCGAGTTCCTGATGTCTTGTCTGCACCCTACGGGTGTTCGGCAAACCGTTTCATGCGCCCGTCACATCGCTGTAAACATCGCCGCACCGATCGCGTGACCGCCCGTCACGGTTCGCGCCGGTGGGAGAGCCGGCGCGGCCGTCGGGGCGTGCGGACGGCGCCGGAAAGCCGGCGTGGCCCTTGCCCGGGTCGTATGCACAGGAAACGCCGCGAGGGGTGGGCCTCGCCGTTCGGCGCTGCCCACCCCTCGCGGGGGTCCCCACTGGGGACGTGTCTACTGCGGAGTCATCCGTTCCACCATGTCCGGGTGCTCCTTGAGCCACGCGGAGACGGCTTCCTCCTCCTGGCCCTGACCGCGGTCCTTGATCTCGCTCTCCAGGCTGCCGAGCTCGTCCTCGCTCATCTTGAAGTTCTTGATCCACTTCGTGAGCTGCGGGTACTGCTCGGGGAACTTCTTGCTGGAGATGGTCCGGATCGTGTTGCCCTCACCGAACGTCTTCTTCGGGTCCGCGAGCTTCGTCAGCTCGTACTCGCTGTAGGCCCAGTGCGGCGACCAGAGCGTGACGGCGACGGGCTCCTTCTTGGCGTACGCGCGCTTCAGCTCGGCCAGCATCGCGGGCGTGGAGCCGTCGACGATCTCGTACTCCTTGTCCAGGCCGTAGCCGGGCAGGACCTTCGTCTTGGCGAGGTTCATCTCGCCGGTGCCCGGTTCGATGCCGATGATCTTCCCGTTGAAGAGATCGCCCTTGCCCTTGAGGTCCGCGAGGGACTTGACGTCCTTCACGTACGAGGGCACCGCGATCTCCAGGGAGGTCGGCTCGTACCAGGTGCCGAGGTCGCGCAGGTTGTTCTTGTGCTTGTCCCAGTAGTTCGCCTGCGCGTACGGCAGCCAGGCGTCGAAGTTGAGGTCGATGTCACCGGTGGCCAGGCCTGTGTAGACCGGGCCGACGTCCATCTGCTTCAGGTTCAGCTTGTAGCCGCGCCGGGCCAGGACGTCCTTCCACAGGTAGGTGACGGCGACGTCCTCGTCCCAGGGGAACCAGGCGACGTCGACCGTGCGCTTCGCCTCGGCCGGGGTGCCGGAGGACGACTTCTCGACCGGGGCCAGCTTGTCGACGACACCGGGGTTGCTCTTCAGCCAGGTGCGTACGGCGTCCTGCTGCTTGCCCTTGCCGGCCTTGTTGATGTCCGCCTCAAGGCTGGTGAGCTGCTTCTCGGTCATCTTGAAGCTCTTGAGCCACTTGGCGACGACCGGGTTGTCCTGCGCGAAGCCCTTGCGGGAGAGCGTGTGCACGCCGTCGCCCTTGCCCCAGGCCACCTTCGGGTCCTTGAGCTTCTTCATCTTGTACTCGCTGTACGCCCAGTGCGGCGACCAGAGCGTGCCGACGAACGGCTCCTTCTTGGCGTACGCGCGCTTCAGCTCGGCCAGCATCGCCGGCGTGGAGCTGTCGACGACCTTGTACTCCTTGTCGAGCCCGTACTCCTTGAGGACCTTGGTCTTGAGGAGGCCCATCATTCCGGCGCTGGACTCGATGCCGGTGATCTTGCCGTCGAACTCGCCCGCCTTGCCCTTGAGGTCCTCCAGGGAGTCGATGCCCTTCATGTAGGCGGGCACGCTCAGTTCCAGGGACGTCGGGCCGTACCAGGAGCCCAGGTCGTCGAGCTGCTTGCCGTACTTCTTCCAGTACTGCTCGTGGGTGACCGGCAGCCAGGAGTCGGTCTGGAAGTCGATGTCGCCCTGGGCGAGCGAGGTGTAGAGCGGGCCGGCGTCGAACTGCTTGGTCTCGACCTCGAAGCCGCGCTGCTCCAGGATCTCCTTCCAGAGGAAGGTGGAGGCGACGCCCTCGTCCCAGGGGATGTAGCCGATGCTGACCTTCTTGCCCTGGCCGACGTTCCCGCCGTCGGACGCGGTGGTCTCGCTGTCGCCGGAGCCGAAGATGCCCATGCCGCCCGCGACGAGCGCGAGCACGACGACGCCGATGACGGCAACGGAGGGCCGGGGGCGGTAGGACCAGATCTGCAGGCCCTGTGCGGCACGCAGCTTGGCGGCGGTTCGGCGGCCGAGCGGCGAGACCTGGGTGCCCAGGGCGCTGGTCATGCGGTCCAGGTAGATGGCGAGGATGACGATGGCTATGCCCGCCTCGGCGCCGAGGCCGACGTTGAGCTGGCCGATCGCCTCGTTCACGTCGCCGCCGAGGCCGCCGGTGCCGACCATGCCCGCGATGGCGGCCATGGACAGGCCCAGCATGATGACCTGGTTGACGCCGGCCATGACGGTGGGCAGCGCCAGCGGCAGCTGGACGCGCAGCAGGATGTTGCGGGGGGTGGTGCCGAACGCGTCGGCGGCCTCGACCAGCTCCTTGTCGACCTGGCGGATGCCCAGTTCCGTCATACGGACGCCGGGTGCCAGGGCGAAGATCAGGGTGGCCACGATGCCCGCGGGTCCGCCGGTGCCGAAGAACAGGATCGCCGGGATGAGGTAGATCATCGCGGGCATCGTCTGCATGAGGTCGAGCACGGGGCGGACGATGCCGCTGACGCGGTCCGAGCGTGCCGCCCAGATCCCGACGGGCACGGAGATGACGAGCGCGATGATCGTCGCCACCAGGACCAGCGACAGGGTCACCATCGCGTTCTCCCACAGTTCGAGGGAGTCGATGAAGGCGAATCCCACGAAGGCGAGGACACCGGCGGACGTGCCGCGCAGCCAGAACGCGATGACCGCGAAGATGCCCGCGAGGAGAAGGGGTTCGGGCGCCTGGAGGACGTCGTTGATGACGTCGTAGGTGCCCTGGAAGACGGTCTTCAGGAAGTCGAAGAGCCACGCCATGTGGTTGAGCAGCCAGTCGACCGTGTCGTTGACCCAGTCGCCGAAGGGGATCCTAGGCACCGGCCTTCACCGCCTTGACGCTCTTGTCGCGCGGTGTGTCGCAGGGCACTGGTTCGCCCTGTTCGTCGCCGAGGAAGCCGACGAGCCGCTGCCGGGGTACGACACCGAGCAGCTTGCCCTTCTTGTCGACGACCGCCACGGGGTGCGTCAGCCGCGCGCTGATGGCGCACAGGTCGCCGAACGAGGAGTCGGGCCTGGCGGTCTCACAGTTGCAGTCGGCCTCGTCGCCGCGCAGTTCCGTGTCCATGACAGAGGACGCGGTGAGGACCCGGGAGCGGTCGACGTCCTTCGTGAAGGAGGCGACGTAGTCGTTCGCGGGGCGGACGAGGATGTCCTCGGCGGTGCCGATCTGGACGATGCTGCCGTCGCGCATGACGGCGATGCGGTCGCCCAGGCGCATGGCCTCGTTGAGGTCGTGGGTGATGAAGACGATGGTCTTCTTGAGCTTCTTCTGCAGCTCGATCAGCTGGTCCTGCATGTCGCGGCGGATCAGCGGGTCGAGCGCGCTGAAGGACTCGTCCATCAGCAGCAGGTCGGCGTCGGTGGCGAGCGCCCGGGCGAGGCCCACGCGCTGCTGCATACCGCCGGACAGCTCGTCGGGCCAGGACGTCTCCCAGCCGGCGAGTCCGGCCAGCACCAGGGCCTTGGTGGCACGCTCCTCACGCTCGGCGCGCGGCACGCCCTGCACCTCGAGGCCGTACGCGGCGTTCTCCAGGACGCTGCGGTGCGGGAAGAGCGCGAAGTGCTGGAAGACCATGCTGACCTTCCTGGAGCGGACCTCGCGCATCTCGCGGTCGTTGAGCGCGGTCAGGTCCTGCCCGTCGAAGACCACACGTCCCGCGGTCGGCTCGAGGAGCCCGTTGAGCATGCGCAGCAACGTGGACTTGCCGGACCCCGACAGGCCCATGACGACGAAGATCTCGCCCGGTTCGACGGTGAACGACGCGTCGATCACCGCGGCCGTGGTGCCGTCCGCGCGCAGTTCCTCACGGTCGGCTCCCCCGCGCAGTCGCTCGACCGCCTCGCCGGGTCGTCTGCCGAACACTTTGTAGAGCTGTTCCGCCTGCAGCCTGGATGACACAAGTACCTCTCGGGTCGAACGAAGACGGCCCGCCTCCCCCGCCGGCGGGCCGTGGAGCGACGCGGGTTCCGCCCGCTCGTCCGGTGCGCATATGTCAGATGTGGTTGAAAATGCGACCGGGTTCGCTCCGGCTCGGCGCCTGCCCCCGCCTCGATGGCGCAAACGCGACCGTGTCCCAGTTCACAAGGCGTTTACATCCGGACGGTGCGGGCACTCGTTTTCGCCCACTCTCCGCGCCGGCCGGTGACTACCGGTGACTGTCAGCGGCGTACGGCATGATGCGAGGCGTGACGCAGCAGACGCAGCAGCCCCGGCGAACGATGCTCCTCGACACCGCCTCCCTGTACTTCCGAGCCTATTTCGGGGTCCCGGATTCCGTACGGGCCCCGGACGGCACACCGGTGAACGCCGTGCGGGGCCTGCTGGAGTTCATCGACCGGCTGGTGAAGGACCACCATCCGGACGACCTGGTCGCCTGCATGGACGCGGACTGGCGGCCCCAGTGGCGGGTCGACCTGATCCCCTCCTACAAGGCGCATCGCGTCGCCCAGGAGACCGAGACCGGCCCGGACGAGGAGGAGGTGCCCGACACCCTCTCGCCCCAGGTGCCGGTCATCGAGGCGGTCCTGGACGCGCTGGGCATCGCGCGCGTGGGCGTCGAGGGGTACGAGGCGGACGACGTGATCGGGACGTTCACCGGCCGCGCCACGGGCCCGGTCGACATCGTCACCGGCGACCGCGACCTGTACCAACTGGTCGACGACAAGCGGGAGGTGCGCGTGCTGTACCCGCTCAAGGGTGTCGGCATGCTCCAGATCACGGACGAGGCCTGGCTGCGCGAGAAGTACGGCGTCGACGGCGCGGGGTACGCGACCCTGGCGCTGCTGCGCGGCGACCCGAGCGACGGTCTGCCGGGGGTGCCGGGCATCGGCGAGAAGACGGCCTCCAAGCTGCTGGCCGAGTTCGGCGACCTGGTCGGGATCATGGCCGCGGTCGACGACCCCAAGGCCAAGCTCACACCGTCCCAGCGCAAGCGTCTCGACGAGTCCCGGCCGTACGTCGCCGTCGCGCCCAAAGTCGTCCGGGTGGCCGGAGACGTACCCTTGCCGGACGTAACCACCGCTCTGCCCCGCACGCCGCGCGATCCGGCAGCTCTGGAGGAGCTCGCGACACGCTGGGGCCTGGGTGGTTCGCTGGCGCGACTGCTGACGACACTCCACGGGTGAAGCAGCAATTCGATTCCCACGAAACGGTAATCGGGTTCTCAAGAAGGGGGCGCCAGTGGACGGTGAGGTGCTAACTTAGGTAAGCCTAAGCGAACTTCGGGAGGCTGTCATGGCAGAGCGTCCGGCACGGAGGGCCCCCAAGCCCCACGCCGCGAGCGTGATCCGCACGGAGCGACTCACGCCGCATATGCAACGTGTCGTCCTCGGCGGCGACGGCCTCGCCGAATTCACCGCGGGCACGAGCACCGACCACTACGTCAAGCTGCTGTTCGGCGCCGAGGGCGTGACCTATCCGGAGCCCTTCGACATCGCCCGGATCCGCGAGGAGTTCCCGCGCGACCAGTGGCCCGTGACGCGCACGTACACGGTGCGCGCCTGGGACCCCGAACTGCACGAGCTGACACTCGACTTCGTGATCCACGGCGACGAGGGCCTCGCCGGGCCGTGGGCGACACGCGTCCAGGCCGGCGAGATCGTCCGGTTCCTCGGCCCCGGCGGTGCGTACGCCCCCGACGCCGGGGCGGACTGGCATCTGCTGGCCGGTGACGAGAGCGCGCTGCCCGCGATCGCCGCCTCGCTGGAGGCGATGCCCGACGGTGCGCGGGTGCACGCCTTCGTGGAGGTCTCGGGGCCCGAGGAGGAGCAGAAGATCGACTCCGACGTGGAGGTCGTCTGGCTGCACCGCGGCGACCGGCCCATCGGTGAGGCGCTGGTCGAGGCCGTACGGGGCCTTTCGTTCCCCGAGGGCCGGGTGCACGCGTTCGTGCACGGTGAGGCCGCCTTCGTGAAGGAGCTTCGGCGGCTGCTCCGCGTCGAGCACGAGGTCGCCCGCGAGGATCTGTCCATCTCCGGGTACTGGCGGCTGGGGCACAACGAGGACGGGTGGCAGGCCGCGAAGCGGGACTGGAACGCGCAGGTCGAGGCGGAGCAGGAGGCTCCGCCGGTTTCCTAGGGTTCCGCTCCCAGGGTTTGGTTGTCGACTGCGGGTCCGCCTGGGCTGGTCGCGCCCACGCGGCGGAGCCGCAGAATGTCACAGCCCCGCGCCCCTGAAGGGGCGCGGCCACAGAGCGACCGCCCCCCAAGGGGCTACACCGAGCGCTGGTACGCCCTGAACGTGCGGATCGACAGCCACACCGCCGTCACCGCCAGGGCCAGGAGTGCTCCGCTCCTGGTCAGCACTACGGACCAGTCCGGGTTGTCCGACATTGCTGAACGGCCCGCCACCATCGCCCAGTTGAGCGGGTTGTAGTCGGCGATGGTGCGCATCCAGCCGGGCATCTGGGACGGGGCCATGAAGGCGGAGGAGAGGAAGGTCAGCGGCAGCAGCAGGAAGGTGTTGATGCCGATGATCGACTCCCGCTGGCGCACCAGCATGCCGAGCGCGTTCGAGAAGGCGCCGAAGACCGTGCCTAGCAGTGAGGCCGCGACGACGAGGACGAGCAGGCCCGCGGCCCCGCCGGGATAGTCCGCGCCGCCGAGCTTGCCGAGCAGGATGATCAGCAGGGACTGCACGGCCGTGGTGAGCGCCTGCTGCACGACGTTGGCGTTCATCAGGGCGCCGCGGCCGACCGGAGTGGTCAGGAACCGGTTGAGCGTGCCGCGCTCGATCTCCTCCAACGTGCCCATGCCGGCCCACATGTTGGAGCTGAGCGCGCTCATCACGACGATGCCCGGCACGAGGTAGTCGAGATAGCTGGTCGTGCCGAAGCCACCGAGCTCGACGACCTCCTTGAAGAGGTTGCCGAACAGGAAGAGCCAGATCGCGGGCTGGATCAGCATCATCACGACGTACGCGGGCTGGCGCAGCACCGCCGTCAGCTGGCGCTGTGTCATGTACCAGGTCTGGGTGAGGGCGTTGATGCTCATCGGGTGCCTCCCGTGAGGGCGAGGTCGTCGGAGCCCCCGGCCGATACCGCTGCCGCGGCCTCGGCTTCGCCGTAGCGGCGGCCCGCGTAGCGCAGATAGACGTCGTCGAGCGACGGGCGGGCGACGGTGGCGGCGCTGACGGCGACCCCGGCGCGTTCCAGGGCGGCGAGCAGGGCGGGCACGGCCGCGGCCCCGTCCTCGGCGCGGACGCTGATGCGGCGGCCGTCGAGGAGTGCCTCGTACACGCCGGGCAGGGCGGTGAGGGCGCCCGTCAGGAGCGTACGGCCGGCCTCGCCGACCGGGTGGCGCAGTTCCACGTGGACGGCGTCGCCGCGGAGTTCGCCCTTGAGGGCGTCCGGCGTGCCCTCGACGACGACTCGGCCGCGGTCGACGATCGCGATGTGCCCGGCGAGACGGTCGGCCTCTTCCAGGTAGTGCGTGGTGAGCAGGATGGTCAGGCCCTCGTCGCCGGCGAGGCGGGCGATCTCGTCCCACATCGCGGTGCGCGCCTCGGGGTCGAGGCCGGTCGTCGGCTCGTCGAGGAAGAGGACCTCGGGCCGGTGGACGAGGCCGAGAGCGACGTCGAGGCGGCGCTGCATGCCTCCGGAGTAACCCTTGACCTGGCGGCCGGCCGCGTCCGTGAGGTGGAAGCGGGCCAGCAGCTCGTCCACCCGTCGACGGAGGGCCGCGCCCTTCAACCCGTAGAGCCTGCCCTGGAGTTGGAGATTCTCGCGGCCGGTGGCCACCGGGTCGGCGCCGGACTTCTGGGCGACCACGCCGATCGCGCGGCGCACCCGGTCCGGGTGGCGCAGGACGTCGTGGCCCGCGACCGTGGCGGTACCCGAGTCGGGGCGCGCGAGGGTGGTGAGGATCTTGACGGTGGTTGACTTGCCGGCGCCGTTCGGGCCGAGGAGTCCGAAGACGGTGCCTGCCTCGACGGTGAGGTCCATGCCGCTGAGGGCGGTGACCTCGCCGGGGTAGGTCTTGATCAGCTGACGCGCCTGCACTGCGGGCGCACGGGTGCTCATGACGACTGCTCTCCTGGGTGAGCGGATGACGGCCGATCCACGTGAAGAGCGCCGGGCTATCCTGGGTGTGCCGCACCTCGATCGCCTGGCCTGCCTCACCGCGGAGTCGGCTCGGGGTTCGAGACCCTGGCGGAGCTGGTGCAACAGCTCTGCCGGGGTCTGTTCTTCTTGCTACTGCTTCACTCCTGGTCGAAGTGATTCACTCCTGGTCGACGTGGCGGGCCTCCAACTCCTCGAATTCGGGCGGTACTTCCCCGGTCTCGTGGAAGCTCCGCCACTCCTTGATCCCGTCGAGCGCGCCGGACCGCAGCTCCCGCAGGAATCCGCGGACCCACTCGGCCTGCGCCTCGACCATGTGCAGTTGGTACTCGCTCTCGACGAGGAAGATCCGCGGCAGCGTCTCGTACAGCTTCGTGAGGCCGCCGCGGGCGCTGGCCGCCTGCACCTCCAGCACCTTGAGCCGCTCGGTCAGCAGCCTCGCCACCTCGTCGGGGTGGATCACCGCCATCAGCGAGAGGGCGGCCTCGAAGATCGGGAACTCACGGGCCGGGACGGAGAGCAGGTCCGACAGCCACTCCGTCGCCTCCTCGCGCCCGGCGTCCGTGATGCCGTAGAGCGTGCGCTCGGGACGGTTGCCCTGCCGCTGCACCTCGGCGACCTCGACGAATCCGTGCTTCTCCAGGTTCTGCACGACCGTGTAGAGCGAGCCGTAGTTGATCTTCAGGCTCGCGTCCTTGCCGCGGCTGCGCAGGGTCTGGGCGATCTCGTACGGATGCATCGGCCGCTCGGTGAGCAGCACCATGACGGCCAGCGCCAGGGGGTTGCCGAGCTTGCGGCGCTTGATCGCCACCGGGATCACCACTCATATCCTCGTACACGAATATCCGTGGCCGAACATATCGCGTCTTGACGGCGAGCGTCAATACACACGATGTATCGCGATTCAGGGTCCGGCGCAAGGGCGTGAGGACTTAGGCCCGGCCTCGACATGGTCGCGTCATGCGGGCGAAACAGGCTCTCCCTAATTTCTGTCACCCGACAGGAATTCCGCCGCGGAGTTCCTCAGTCGCCGCCAGGATCCCGCTCCCCTGCGCCGAAGGCAGGTGCCGCCGCCGTGACCACTACCGCCCCCTCCGACGTACGCCCCGATCCGCCGGAGTCGACCGGCGACCGCTCCCTCGCGGAGTTCGGCTACCGCCAGGAGCTGCATCGCAGCCTGGGCCGGTACGCCTCGTTCGCCGCCGGCTTCTCCTTCATCTCCGTCCTGACGACCGTCTTCCAGTTCTTCGCCTTCGGGTACGCGTTCGGCGGTCCCGTCTTCTTCTGGGCCTGGCCCGCCGTGCTGATCGGCCAGATGCTGGTCGCCGCGTGCTTCGCCGAGCTGGCCGCGCGCTATCCGATCTCCGGCGCCATCTACCAGTGGTCGTCCCGGCTCTCCAACCTCACCTTCGGCTGGTTCGCCGGCTGGATCATGGTGATCGGACAGATCGTGGTGGTCGCCGCCGCGGCGCTCGCGCTGCAGGTGGTCATGCCCGCGATCTGGTCCGGCTTCCAGCTGATCGGCGACGACCCGGCGCCCACGTCGGCGAGCGGCGCGGCCAACGCGGCGGTCCTGGGCGTGCTCCTGCTGGTCCTGACGACGTTCGTGAACGTCATCGACAACCGGGTGATGTCCCTGATCAACCGCATCGGTGTGACCGCCGAGATCATCGGCGCCGCCCTGATCATCGTGCTCCTGTTCACCCACTCCGAGCGCACCCCCGGCATCACCTTCCACACCGGCACGGCCGCCGAGTCGGGCCTGGTCGGGGCGCTGCTCGTGGGGTCGTTCACGGCGGCGTACGTGATGATCGGCTTCGACAGCGCGGGCGAGATGAGCGAGGAGACGCACCATCCCCGGCGCACCGCGCCCCGCACGATCCTCACCGCGCTCGGTGCCGCGGGGCTGCTCGGCGGCCTGATCATCCTCGGCGGTCTGCTCGCCGCGCCCAGCCTCACCGACGGCCGGCTCGGCGTCGAGGGCCTGAGTTACGTCCTCACCAGCAGCCTGGGCGACGGCGTGGGCCGGGCCCTGCTCGTGGACGTGGTCATCGCCATCGCGGTCGCGACCCTCGCGATCCAGACGTCGGCCTGCCGGATGCTCTTCTCCATGGCCCGCGACGGCCAGATGCCCTTCTCCGGGCGCCTGGCGAAGGTCAACCCGCGCACCGGTATGCCGAGCGCCCCCGCCCTGGTCGTCGGTACCCTCGCCGCGGCCCTGCTGCTCCTCAACTTCGCCTCGCCGGAGGCCTTCCTGGCCATCGGCACCACCTGCATCGTGATGCTGTACCTCGCGTACGCGATGGTCACCGGCCCCCTGCTGTGGCGGCGCCTGCGCGGCGACTTCACGGTCGAGGGCACCGACGAGACGGGCCGCCCGCTCTTCTCCCTCGGCCGCTGGGGCGTCCCCGTCAACGCGCTGGCCCTCCTCTACGGCCTGTTCATGACGGTCAACCTGGCCTGGCCCCGGGCCGAGGTGTACGACCCGGCGGGCGGGCACTGGTACTTCCAGTGGTTCACCGTGCTGTTCTTGCTGGTCACGGTGGGACTGGGATGCCTGTACCGGTGGCTGGGGGCGCATCGAGGGCGCGCTGTGGAGGAAGAGGTACCGCTGGCAGTGCCCGCGGAGTCCAGCTGATCGCCCTGCCTGGCGTCCGGTCCGTGCGGGCTCGGCCGAAGCCGTGAAGGCTCCGGCCGAGCCCGCTTCTCCAGGCCGTCGATCAGACCCTCGATCGATCCCTCGATCAGGCCAACCTGACAGAGGCCGGCAATGCGCCGTCAGTCAGGCACTGTCTCTGTCTGCAGGCACTCCGCTCGGACCCGGACCCCGTGAGGGGTCAGGGTCATACGCGGTTCGATGTGCGGCGGTTGATCGTCAACACTCGTCAGGCGCCACTGGGCCACGATCGTGGCCAGGGCGAGCGTCGCCAGGGTCATCGCGTAGTTGTCACCGATGCACTTGCGCGCACCGCCGCCGAACGGAATGAAGGCGCCGCGTACGTGTTTCTGCTCAGGAAGCCACCGGTCGGGATCGAAATCGCTCGGGCGCGGATTGAATCGTGCGTCGTGGTGGATGAGATACGGGCTGTAGATGAGGGTGGTCTCGGCGGGGATCAGGGCGTCCGCCAGCCGGGTTTCGGTGGCGGTCGTTCGCGTCAGGATCCATCCGGGAGGGTAGATGCGCAGCGTCTCCGTGATGACCCGGCGTGCCAGGTCGAGCTGGGGAAGGTCGTCCCACGTGGCGGTTCGAGTGCCGAGAACCTTGGCTGTCTCGGTGCGCAACCGCTCTTGCACATCAGGGTGTTGGCACAGGAGATGTAGAGCCCAGGTGAGAGCCACCGCGGTGGATTCGATGCCGGCGACGAGCAGGGTCATGATCTGAGCGTGGATCTCGGTGTCGCCGAGCCCGTTTCCTGCGTCGTCCCGCGTCTTGAGGAGCATCGACAGCACATCGCCGTGGCTCTCGTCGTCCTGCCGGTACGAGCTGATGGTCTTGCTGACCTCGGCCCATGCCCGGTTGCGTGCCCGCTCGTAGCGCACGTTCGAGGGGAGCGGCAGACGGTTCAGTAACGGCGGGAAGACGGCCTGCTGGTAGATACCTCGGAAGATACCCGGCAGACATTCCTTGACGGTGTCTATGGCGGGTCCCGCGGATTCAGCCGTGAACAGTGTCCGGGCAATGGTGTCGCTCGCGAACGTGTACATCTGCTCGGCCACATCGATGGGCTGTCCGTCGCCCCAGTCGATGGCCAGCGTGTCGATCTGCTGGGTCATGATGGCGGCGTATTCGCGCAGGCAAGCGCGGGAGAAGGCCGGCTGCAAGGTGCGTCGCTGCCGCCGATGGGCGCTGTGGGGGCACGCGGCGAGGCCGTCCCCGAGCGCGTTCCCGATCCGCTCGATGAGGGGTCCGCCCTTGTCGTACGTGCGGTCGTGCAGGAGGACTTCCTGGACGAGCTCGGGCCGACAGACCACGACGGCCGTTTGCGGACCCAGCCGTATCTGTACCAAGTCACCATAGGAGGGAAGGGTTTTCAGGAACCGCAGCGGGTCACGGATCAGGGGAAGCAGATGCCCGACGACCGGCAGTGCCCCCGGCGCCCGTGTGATTCCTTCAAGGTCCGTTGCCATGGCGTGTTGGCCCTTCTTGTCGATCCAGGATTTTGACGAGCCAGTGCCCCGAGCCACTCTTGGTCGCATCGACGGGGCGGGAGCATCGTGCGGGCCGGCACCGAGGAGGCCGGGCGCATTCCCTGCCGGTCACCCGTAACTGTGCCGGTAGGCAAGATCCTGGCTCGGGAGCATCGCCTCCAGGTGGGCATGCTGTTGGTCCGACGCGTCCGAGGCGGTGGGGATTGCGTAGCGGGTGGTGTTCCCATACCAGTGCAGGCATCCGTTCGTCCACTGCCGCATTCCGGCTGTGACCTGCAGAATCTCGTCACGGGTGGTGGGCGGCACCCCACGGCTCTTCAGGAAGGGCCGGAGCCGTGCTTCGGCGGCCAGGAAGTCGGCAACTCGCCCCTGAACCTTGGCGACGGCCAAGCGGATGGCTTCCTGCAGCGATATTCCGCTGGAATGCTTCATGACGATGACAACGTTGTGGAAATCTCCACGCATGTCGTCCAGACGAACCGAGTGCAAGTCGTTCTGCCAGGCGACCACATCGCTCGCAGCGTCGATGATCTCCCTGAACAAGGCCGAATCATAGACGCCTTCGGGTACCTCCGTGCCCTGGCTGAGTTCGACCAGATCGAAGCCGAACTCCATTCCTACCGACAAGCGCCTGGTCTGGGTGAAACTTTCAATCCCGGGGGGAGTTCCGCGGAACCGATTCCTGGATTCTTCGGTGAATCCCTGGAAAAATAAATCCAGGTGCCGGTTCAGTCGTCCGCGAAGCGTCGGCGAGAGCCTTTTGCCGGTGCGTATGGACAGGTCCGTGAGCGCCTCGGTGAAAGGAGTTTGCTCCCGTGCGGGGGCAGGGTCCTTCCCGGTGTCGATGATGCCCATCAGGCGTCGGTGGACCGGAGCCCAGGCTTCGGGATCGTCGTAGACCTTCAGCGTGTGCAGGTCGTCCAGGATGAAGGTGACGAAAAGCCATTCCGCGCAGAGGCAGAGGTCCTCGAACGAGGCTTCCGGATAGGTCCAGGCAACAAATTTCCCGTAGCCTGCTTCCAGTCGCTTCCGACCGGCCCGTGTCTCTGCCAGTCCGAGGCTCTCTCCGAGTGAGCGGACATACTCCTCGATCCGCTGAGCGTATGGGCTTTCAGCCGGTGGGGTGGGCTCCGCGTACGTCGGGATCATGGCGAGCATTGAGTCCTCCATGTCTATGGCGCCGGAGTTCGCCAACGCGGGTGAGGCGTGGACGGGCTGCCCGCTCTCGCAGCGAGAAGCCGGGGAATCGGTGGCCGATCGGTGCTTCACGAGGTCCTGGGAGGACATCTCCGTCTGCGCTGTTGGCGTGCCCACTCACGGGCGTGCTCCAAGAGGGCCGAGGCAGTGGCGGCCGCGGCGGGAGGGGCCAGGACGGGTGGCGGCACGGGCTCCCCTTCCACGATGGCGCGAGCAGGACGTGCCGCCTTCGGCGGTACAGCTTCTATCACATCGCAGTTACGTCCAGACCGGAAGTGGCCGTCTTTGATCCGGGCGTGAACGTGTTGCACTCACATCTGGACGGTCGCCCGATCAGGACGTGCACGCCCCCTGCTGTTGACTCCGACTGCCAGGACGCCTCCTGGGACGTCGGCGGAGGGCGGCTCGTACGCTTGATCGTGATGAGACGCAGAAGCCCGATCCCTCCCTCTCCCCTGCCACAACGTGGCGGGGTCGATCCGGTGCGGGTGAAGCTGCCTCCGGGGGCGGCGTGGGCGACCGTGCGTGATCATCTGGTGGAGCGGCTCGCGGTCGAGGCGGGCGTGATCGACGGGATGCTGGACGCGGGGCTGATCGTGGACGCCGCCGGGCGTGCCGTGCCGCGTGACATGGCGTACGTGCCGGGCATGTTCGTGTGGTTCCACCGGGAGCTGCCGTACGAGGTGCCGGTGCCGTTCGCGATGGACGTCGTGTACCGCGACGAGCACGTGGTCGTCGCCGACAAGCCGCATTTCCTGGCCACGACACCACGCGGCAGTCATGTCGCGGAGACCGCGCTCGCGCGGCTGCGCCGGGAGCTGGGCCTGCCCACGCTGGGCGCCGCCCACCGCCTGGACCGGCTCACCGCCGGGCTGGTGCTGTTCACCGTGCGCCCTGAGGAGCGCGGCGCGTACCAGTCGCTGTTCCGCGACCGGCTCATCGCCAAGGAGTACGAGGCCGTGGCCCCGTACGATCCGGCGCTCGCTCTGCCGCGCACCGTGCGCAGCCGGATCGTGAAGGAGCGTGGGGTGATGGCGGCGCGCGAGGTCGAGGGGGAGCCCAATGCCGTCAGCGCCGTGGAGTTGCTGGAACAGCGGGAGGACGGGCTGGCCCGGTATCGGCTGAAGCCCCGCACCGGGCAGACGCACCAACTCCGGGTGCACATGAGCGCGTTGGGGGTGCCGATCCTGGGCGATCCCCTCTATCCCGTGGTGACCGCCCCCGTGGCGGACGGTGACTTCCGGCGTCCGCTCCAACTGCTGGCGCGGGTACTGGAGTTCACCGATCCGGTCACGGGGTGCGAGCACCGGTTCGTCAGCCCGCGCGTGTTGCGGGCCTGGTCGTCGTACGACGAGTGGGCCGCCGGGTAGCCCCGGTGCCCGGTCGGCTCACATGCCGCGCCACCAGCGCTGGAGGCGCCGGAACACGCCCGGTCGGGGGGCCGGTTCGGGCGTTGGCGTCGGCGTCTGGGCAGGGGCCGGAGCAACGGGCTCCGGAGCCGCCGTCTGCGGCTGAGGCCTGCTGACCTGCCAGTCGCTGGGATTCTGTGACGGCACGGCGTACGCGGGCCGCGCCATGACGTCCTGCTGGGGCTTGGGCGCGAACCTCACCGGCAGTTCCACCAGGTGCCGGTTCGAGATGGACGCCCGCCAGCGCAGCTCGTGCTCTTCGCAGTCGAGCTGGACGTCCGGAAGGCGGGTCAGCAACGCGTCGACGCCGACGTCGGCGATGGCCCGGCCGATGTCCTGGCCCGGGCACTCGTGGGGACCACCGCTGAAGGCGAGGTGGGAGCGGTTGCCCTGCATGTTGGCCTTGAGGTCGGGACGGACGCGCGGGTCGACGTTGCCCGGTTCCATACCGAGGATGAGGCCGTCGCCCTTGCGGATGCGCCGGCCACCCAGCTCGGTCTCCTGCTTGGCGACGTACGGGAGGATGGTGCTGAACGGCGGCTCGTCCCACAGGGACTGCTCGACCGCCTGTGGCACCGTCATCTGGCCGCCGTTGAGCTGGGCGCGGAACCCCGGGTCGGTGAGCACGACCCGCAGTACGTTGGCGAGAAGGTTGGCGGTCGCCTCGTACGCGACGATCAGGACGACGCGCAGGTGCTGGGCGACCTCCTCGTCGTTGAGCTGCGCCGGGTCGTTGATCAGCCGGCTGGTGAAGTCGCCCTTGGGTTCGGCCCGGCGGCGGACGGTGAGCCGTGTCAGTACGTCCATGATGTACGCGTTGCTCGCGATGGCGGTCTCGGTGCCCTTGAGCATGTCGCGAGCGGCGTGCACGATCCGGTCGCTGTACTCGTCGGGCATGCCGAAGATCTCGCACATCACCGCCATCGGCAGGTGCTCGGCGAACTGCGCGACCAGGTCGGCCCTGCCCTCCTCGCAGAACTTGTTGACGAGGTGCTGGGTCGCGCGGTTGATGTGACGGCGGATGCCCCGGTGGTCGATGGTCGACATGGCGCTGGTGACCGCTCCGCGCAGCCGCAGGTGTTCGTCGCCCTCGGCGTGGCAGCAGATGGGCTGCCAGGCGATGATCGGCATGAGCGGGTGGTCCGGCTTGACCGTGCCGTCCTGCAGGGCGGTCCACAACCGGGTGTCACGGCTGTACTGCGAGGGGGTGCGCACCATGTGCATGTTCTCGCCGTGGCCGAGCACCACCCAGATCGGCACGTCCTCGTGGAGCAGCGCGGGGGCCACCGCGCCGTGTTCGGCGCGGAGTTTCTCGTACACGGCTCCCAGGTCCTCCGCCTCGGGGCCGTACAGCCGGCGCAGGCCGCCGGGGCCCTTGCCGTGGGCGGGGCAACCGGGGGGCGGACCGAGCGAGGGGTCGTCCGTACCGGTCAGGGAGTGGGATTCAGTCACGATGATCGCTCCGAGCTGAAGTGGATCCGGTGTCTGGGGAGTTGGTGAAAACCGGGAGGGGACTCCGTGCGGGACGACACGGCTCCCGGCCCTGGGGACTCGTACGGCGTGCGGTTCAGGGAACCGGTCGAACCGGTACCGGGCTCATGTCGACGCCCCCGTCATCGTCAGGGAGTGCAGGAAGCGCATGAGGGTCATCAGGACGTCCCGGCTGGAGGCCCGGCGCCGCACGTCGCAGCGGATGATCGGGATCTCCTCGGCCAGGTCGAGCGCCTGGCGCAGCTCCTCGACGGCGTACCGGGGTGCGTCGGGGAAGTCGTTGACCGCGACGACGAAGGGCACGCCGCGCTCCTCCAGGCGTCCCATCACGTCGAAGCTGACCTCCAGCCGACGGGTGTCGATCAGGACGACCGCGCCGAGCGCGCCCTCGAACAGCCCGTTCCACAGGAACCAGAAGCGCTCCTGGCCGGGGGTGCCGAAGAGGTAGAGCACCAGCTCGTCCGTGACGCTGATGCGGCCGAAGTCCATGGCCACGGTGGTGGCCGTCTTGGACTTGGAGCCGAAGTTGTCGTCGACTCCGATGCCGGCCTGCGTCATGGTCTCCTCGGTCGTCAGCGGCTTGATCTCGCTGACGGAGCCCACCATGGTCGTTTTTCCGACGCCGAAACCGCCCACGATCACGATCTTCACGGCGGCCTGCGCGGTGCCCGGCAGGTGGTCCTCGGTCCGTGGCCCCGTGATGGTGTCAGAGTTTTTGAAGTCCATGCATCACCGCTTCGAGGAGGGAACGGTCGGCCCGCGCCTGCCTGACGACCGGTGCGCGTGCCTGTACGAGTTCGGCCGTCAGCAGCTCGGTGAGCAGGACGGTCACCACGCTGATCGGCAGGTTGAGATAGGCCGAGATCTCGGCCACGGACAGCGGGGCCTGACAGATCCGGAGCAGCGCCGACTGCTCCGGCGCGGCGGAGTGCGGCGGATCGGCGCGCGCCACGATTAACGTGACGAGGTCGATGGGAGCCCGCTCGCAGTCCTCGCCGGTGAGGATGTACAGCCGCTCGGGTGGGCGGTCCCCCGCACCGGCCTGGGGCCCTTCCACGGCCGGCGGGGGAGGTTGCTCCTGCTTGGGTTTGCGCCGTCGGCGTTGCGGAGGCGTCATACGGTCTGCCCGTTCCGCCGCGGCGGACTGGTGAGATGGGAGCCGATCCGGTCGACGAGGTCGCGCATGCGGTTGCTCATCAGCCCGGGCTCCGCGGTCTCGTTGGCGAGCACCGCGAGATAGGCGTTGGACCCGGCGGCCATCAGGTAGAAGTAGCCGCCGTTGATCTCGATGATGACCATCCGCATCTGGCCGTCGCTCTGCGGGATCTCGCCGGCGACGGCCCCGGCCAGACTCTGCAGGCCCGCGCAGGCCGCGGCGACGCGGTCGGCGGTGTCCGGGTCGCCGCCGAAGCGGGCGATCCGCAGGCCGTCGGCGGAGAGCACGACGATCTGCTGGATGCCGGGTACGCCGTCGGCCAGGTCCTTGAGCATCCAGTCGAAGTTGGCTCGCTGCTGGATCACTTGAGATCCCCTTCGTCGTCGGCGTCGGTGCGGGCCGGCTCGTTGTTCACGGTGGAAGCGGTGGACGCCGTCGGGTCGTCCGGGTTCCGGGTGAAGGCGTTCGGGTCCGGGTCGCGCTTGAGGCCGGCCATGAACGCCTCGACCCACATGCCGGGCGGGGGCAGCTCCTTCGCCGGTTCGGGCTCGGGCTGCCACACGGGCGCGGCGGCCATGGCGGCCTCGGCCGCGGCCTCCGCGGCGGCGGCCTCGGCCATCCGCTGGCTGAGCGGGGTCTTCATCCGGCTGCGGCGCTGCGGCAGGCCGTTCGGCGTCCACTCGGTGACGACGGGGACGTCGTCCTCCATGCCCGGGTCCATCTCCTCCGCGGAGCTCGGGACCCGCGGTCCGGTGGTGGGGCGACGGCGTTTGGGCTTGCGGTTGGGGCCTTCGACACCACCGGTGTCCATGGTGGGCACGGCGGCTGCGCCGATGCCGTGGGCGAGTCCGGGAGCGGGCTCGATGCTGAGCATGTCGCGCGGTACGACGATCACGGCGCGGACCCCGCCGTACGCGGACTGCCGGAGCGCGATGTGCATCTTGTACATCGTCGACAGACGGCCGACGACGGCGAGGCCGAGACGCGGACTGTCGCCGAGTTCCTGCAGGTCGACGCTTGCCTGGGCCTTGGCGAGCATGTCCTCGACCTTGGCGCGGGACTCCTCGCTGAGGCTGACGCCGCCGTCCTCGATCTCGATGGCGATGCCGGTCTGTACCTCGACGGCGGTGACGTGCACCTTGGTGTGCGGCGGCGAGTAGCGCGTCGCGTTGTCGAGGAGTTCGGCGCAGGCGTGGATGACCGGTTCGACGGAGACGCCGTTGACGTTGGCCTTGGCGATCGAGTGCAGCTCGATGCGCCGGTAGTCCAGGATGCGGGACATCGCGCCACGCAGCACGCTGTACAGCGGCACGGGCTTGGGCCACACACGTCCGGGACGGCTGCCGCCGAGGACGGCGATGGAGTCGGCTAGGCGGCCGATCAGCGCGGTGCCGTGGTCGATGCGCAGGAGGTCGTCGAAGACCTCGGGGTTGCGCCCGTGGTCCTCCTCCATCTCCCGGAGTTCCTTGTTCTGCTGGTGGACGATCGCCTGGACACGCCGGGCGATGTTGACGAAGGACCGCTGCGAGGAGTCGCGCAGCGCTTCCTCACGGTCGACGATCTCGAGCACCATGTGCACCAAGTCGCGCTGCGACTTGGGGAGTTCGCCCCACTCGGCGTCGCCGTCGATTTCATTGCGAATCACCTCGTCGGGGGATTCTCCGCACTGCAGGCGGTACAGCGCGGCAGGCAGGATCTCCGTGCCCAGCCGGGTGAACTCCTGGTCGTGGGCAGCGATCCGCTGCTCCAGGCAGGCGGTCCTCCGAGCGTGCTCGGCACGCAGGTCACGGACCATACGGCCGCGGCGCACCGCGACGGCCGCGACCGCGATCACCAGGAGAGTCGCGCCTGCTCCGCACAAGCCGACGGCGATCCGGGCCGACCCCGTCACCAGGGCGACACCGGTCCCGGTCACCGCGGCCATCAGTATCGCCGGCAGCAGCAGCACGCGCGCGTAGGGAAGTTCACGGCCACCGGGAGGCGATTGAACACTCACCATGTATGCCCTCTGAGACAAATCGGCTGAAGGTCGGGGAACTTGCTGGGGGTTTATCTGCGAATCAAACTGGATCTTCAGTATCTTTTGGAACAAGCGCACGAATACACCCCAACTTGGTGCGCTGCGGGCGAGCTTAGTCCGACCGGATCATCGCCGTGTCATATTCAGCAAGCACCTGAAATCACCCTCGCGACAGGAGTACGCTCTGCCCCATTTACACGCAGCGACATCATTCGCACACGGTGCGTGACCGCGTACGGGCATACGAAAACCCCTCATCAGAAGGGGTGAGAGACCGCCTGGGGGCCGGGTTCCGACCCGATTTCCTGCCCGGCTTCCGGGTCAGATTCCGGCGATGCGCAGGGCCGCGTCCGCGGTGGCTTCGGCGAAGGCCGAGACGGGTCGCTCGGGATCGGAGCGGTGCACGAGGATCACCCCTTCGATGAGACCGAAGAGCAGATCGGTGCGAAGGTCCAGCTCACTCTTGGCGAGCGCGCCGCCCGCCTCGGTCGCGGCGAGCAACTGCCGGTAGGCGTCCTTGAGTTCGGCCCGTACGGCGTGGAAGCCGGCGAAACGCTCCGAGTGGACCTCGGGCAGCAGATAGAGCCCGCCGAGGTTGTGCGAGCCGCCGCAGAGCAGCTCGACGTCCGTGCGGCACAGATCCCAGAGCCGGTCCGCGGCGGGGGCGTCGTGCTCGGCGAGGAGCTGCCGGGCGAAGGCCAGCGAGGGCGTGACGGTGGACTCCAGGAGCGCGGCGAGGAGCTCCTCCTTGCCGGACACGTAGTGGTACATGGACGCCTGGCGCATACCCGCCCGCTCGGCGACGGCCCGGGTGGTGGTGGCCGCGTACCCCCGTGTCGTGAACAGCTCCGCGGCGGCGGCGAGCAGTTCGTCGCGCGGCGAGAGGCCGCTGTCCGGCCGCTGCTCGGCGCGCGGCCTGCCCACTCGTCGCCCACTGGAACCCATGTGTTCGATCCTCGCACACCGCCCCATCAGGCGATCTCGGTGAGGGATCGGTAACGGGGCCGCAACCCGCGGGCAACGGCGGCGACCCGCCCGGCTCCTAATTTCTGTCGGGCGACAGAAATACGAGCACCCGCTCGACCGCACCCATGACCGACCACTGCCGAGCCGGAGGTCCCGCGATGGCGACAGCGACCACTTACGGAGCCCGCGCGCATGCCCGCGCCCAGGAGGGCACCCGCGCCGAGGCCATGCCCGTCGTCCCGGCGAGTGCCTGGCCCGCGCCGCCGTGCGAGGCGGGCCACCTCGTGTGGGCGGAGACGGTGGCGGGCGGCAACTACACGCACAAGGTGCTGGCACGCGGCACGGAGCTGCGGCTGACCGACCTGTCGGGCGACGCCTGCGCCCATCTGCTCCTCTTCGCCGCCGACCGGCCGTGGGAGCGCCTGAACGTGGCCGACACGGTGAAGGTGCAGTGGAACGCCTACCTCGGCGAGGGCCAGTTGCTCCTCTCCGACCAGGGCCGCGTCCTCGCCTCGGTGATCGCCGACACCTCCGGACGGCACGACGCGCTGTGCGGCACCTCCGGTCTCGTACGGAACACGGAGCGGTACGGGGACGGGACGCCGCAGTCCGAATCGCCCGCCGGGCGTGAGCTGTTCAAGCTGGCGGCGGCCAAGAACGGGCTGGCGCCGCGTGATCTGCCGCCGTCGCTGTCCTTCTTCCAGGGCGTGGAGGTACGCGAGGACGGCTCCCTGGACTTCACCGGTTCGGCCGGTCCCGGGACGAGCGTGACGCTGCGCACCGAGCAGGACGTCACGGTGCTGCTGGCCAACGTGCCCCACCCGGCCGACCCCCGCGAGGCCTACACGAGCACTCCGCTGGAGGTACTGGCCTGGCGCGCCGAGGCCACCCGGTCGGGCGATCCGCTGTGGGACGCCACGCCCGAGGGCCACCGCGCCTTCCTCAACACCGCCGAGTTCCTTGCCGCGAGGGGGATCGCATGAGCGAGCAGACCGTCGAGAAGACCACCGTCGCGGCCCGGGCCGCCTGGTCGGCCGTCGTCCGCGCGGGCGCCACGCTCACCATCACGGACCTGCACGGCAACCAGGCCGTCGACTTCCTCGTGTACGACGCCGGGGACACGGCCGTGCGGTACAGCGCGCCCGACACGATCCAGGCGCAGGGGAACATCTTCCTGACCACGGGCAGTGTGCTCATGTCGAACGAGCACACGCCGCTGATGACGGTCGTCGCGGACGACGTCGGCCGGCACGACACGGTCGGCGGCGCCTGCTCCAAGGAGTCGAACACCCTGCGGTACGGGCACCACACCTGGTCCCAGCACGCCTGCGTGGACAACTTCCTCGCGGAAGGCGCCCGTCACGGCCTCGGCAAGCGCGACCTGGTCTCCAACATCAACTGGTACATGAACGTGCCGGTCGAGAAGGACGGCACCCTCGGCATCGTCGACGGCATCTCGGCACCGGGCCTCTCGCTGACCCTCCGCGCCGAGCGCGACGTGCTCGTGCTGGTCTCCAACTGCCCCCAGATCAACAACCCTTGCAACGGCTTCGAGCCGACAGCGGTGGAGATGACGATCGGGGCTCCCGAATGAGCGGCGACGGAGGGACCCACTTCGACACGCTCCTCGTCGCCAACCGGGGCGAGATCGCGGTCCGGATCATCCGTACGGCAAGGGAGTTGGGCCTGCGCACGGTCGCGGTGTACTCCGACGCCGACCGCTCGGCACCCCATGTGCGGCTCGCCGACGAGGCCGTACGGCTGGGGCCCGCGCCCGCCAAGGAGTCGTATCTCGACGCGGATCTCGTCCTGCGGGCGGCGAAGGACACCGGCGCCGGGGCGATCCACCCGGGTTACGGCTTCCTGTCCGAGGACGCGGCGTTCGCGCGGCGCTGCCAGGACGCGGGGATCGTGTTCGTGGGGCCCACGCCGGAGCAGCTGGAGCTGTTCGGGGCGAAGCACACGGCCCGGGCGGCGGCCGAGGCGGCCGGGGTGCCGCTGGCACCGGGGACGGGCCTGCTCGCGGACGTCGACGAGGCGCTGCGCCGGGCCGAGACCATCGGCTACCCGGTGATGCTCAAGGCGACCGGCGGCGGAGGCGGCATCGGCATGTCCGCGTGCCGCTCGGCGGAGGACCTCCGTGACGCCTGGGAGCGGGTGCAGCGCGTCGCCGCGGCCTCCTTCTCCTCCGCGGGTGTCTTCCTGGAGCGGCTCGTCGAGCACGCCCGCCATGTCGAGGTGCAGGTGTTCGGCGACGGCGAGGGCCGTGTCGTCACCTTCGGCGACCGCGACTGCTCGCTCCAGCGCCGCAACCAGAAGGTCGTGGAGGAGGCACCGGCGCCTGGCCTGCCGTCCCGGGTGCGGGAGCAACTGGCCGATTCCGCCCGGGACTTGTGCGCGAGCGTCGGCTACCGCTCCGCCGGCACGGTCGAGTTCGTCTATGACGCGGCCCGCGCGGAGGCGTACTTCCTGGAGGTCAACACCCGGCTCCAGGTGGAACATCCGGTCACCGAGGAGATCTACGGCGTCGACCTCGTCGCGTGGATGCTGCGCCTTGCCCGCGGCGACTCCGATGTCGTACGCGATCCCGGGGCGCCGCGCGGTCACGCCGTCGAGGCGCGGGTGTACGCCGAGGACCCGTCACGCGAACACCGGCCCAGCGCGGGCCTGTTGACGCGGGTCGAGTTCCCGCGAGGTGTGCGCGTGGACGGCTGGATCGAGACGGGTACGGAAGTCACGACGGCGTACGACCCGATGCTCGCGAAGGTCGTCGCGTACGGCTCCGACCGGGCGCACGCGCTGGAGCGGCTGGACGAGGCGCTGGCCAGGACGCGGGTGGACGGTATCGAGACGAACCTCGGCCTGGTGCGGGCCGCGCTGTCGGACCCGGCCTTCCGGGCGGCGGCGCACTCCACGGCCACCCTCGCCGCGGTGAGCGATCCGACGCCGCGGATCGAGGTCGTCTCCGGCGGAACGCTGACCACGGTCCAGGACTGGCCGGGCCGGACCGGCTACTGGCAGGTGGGCGTGCCGCCGTGCGGGCCGATGGACGACCTGTCCTTCCGGCTCGGCAACCGGGCGCTCGGCAACGACGAGGGCGCTCCCGGCCTCGAATGCACCTTGCAGGGACCGGCGTTGAGGTTCACACATCCGACGACCGTGTGCGTCACGGGTGCTCCGGCGCCGGTGACGGTCGACGGAACGGCGGTCCCGCAGTGGGAGCCGGTGACGGTGCCCGCGGGCGGTCTGCTGGAGGTGGGCGCACCCTCGGAGCACGGGCTGCGGACGTACGTACTCCTCGCCGGCGGCGGCCTGGACGTGCCCGCCTTCCTGGGGAGCGCCTCGACGTTCACGCTGGGCCGGTTCGGCGGGCACGGCGGGCGGGCGTTGCGGACGGGGGATGTGCTGCACGGGGGCGCTGCGCAGCCTTTGCCTTCGCGCGGTGAGCCGATTCCCGTGCTCACTCCAGTTCCTGCCGGCGAGCGGCCGGTGTTCGGTTCCGAGTGGTGGGTCGGTGCGCTCGAAGGGCCGCACGCCGCACCGGAGTTCTTCACCGAGGAGGACATCCGCGACTTCTACGCGGCCGAGTGGAAGGTGCACTTCAACTCGGCGCGTACGGGCGTACGGCTGGTCGGTCCCAAGCCCCGCTGGGCGCGCACCGACGGCGGCGAGGCGGGCCTGCATCCCTCCAACATCCATGACACGCCCTACTCGGTCGGCGCGGTCGACTACACGGGCGACATGCCGGTGCTGCTCGGCCCCGACGGGCCCTCGCTGGGCGGGTTCGTGTGCCCGGCGACCATCGCGAAGGGTCAGCGGTGGAAGCTGGGGCAGCTGCGGCCCGGGGACACGGTGCGGTTCGTGCCGGTGACCGTGCCCGAGGCCGCGCGACTGCGGCGTACCCCGGCTGCATCGCCGGTCGCGGACCGTGCGGAGATCGCCGACGGCGGCGTACTGGCCCGGGACGCCGCCGTGACGTACCGGCGCAGCGGTGACGACAACCTACTCGTGGAGTTCGGGCCCATGCAGCTCGACCTGGCGCTGCGGATGAGGGTGCACGCGCTGATGGAGGCGGTGTCGGCGGCGGGGATGCCCGGCATCACGGACATCACGCCCGGCATCCGTTCGCTCCAGATCCAGACGGACCCGGACGAGCTCCCGCAGCCCGAACTCCTGCGCCTGGTAAGGGAGATCGTCACCTCGCTGCCACCCGCCGACCAGCTCGTCGTTCCGTCGCGGACCGTGCATCTCCCGCTCTCCTGGGACGATCCTGCGACCCGCGAGGCCATCGCCCGCTATATGGCCGGCGTGCGTGACGACGCGCCCTGGTGCCCGTGGAACATCGAGTTCATCCGCCGCGTCAACGGTCTCGACTCGGTCGAGGACGTGTACCGGACGGTGTTCGACGCCGAGTACCTGGTCCTGGGCCTCGGAGACGTCTATCTGGGGGCGCCGGTGGCGACGCCGCTCGACCCGCGGCACCGGCTCGTCACCACGAAGTACAACCCGGCGCGCACGTGGACTGCCGAGAACTCGGTGGGCATCGGCGGGGCGTACCTGTGCATCTACGGGATGGAGGGGCCAGGCGGCTACCAGTTCGTCGGCCGTACGACGCAGGTGTGGTCCGGGTGGCAGCAGCGGGGCGCGTTCGAGCCGGGCTCGCCCTGGCTGCTGCGCTTCTTCGACCGGATCAAGTGGTACCCGGTGGACGCGGACGAACTGCTGGACCTGCGCTCCGACATCACCTCGGGCCGCTTCGTCCCGAGGATCGAGGAGGGCACGTTCTCCCTCGCCTCGTACGAGGCCTTCCTCGCCGAGAACGCCGACGCGATCGAGGAGTTCCGCACCCGGCAGGGCACGGCCTTCTCCGCGGAGCGCGACGCCTGGGAGGCGGCGGGCGAGTTCACCCGTGCGGAGGCTGTGGCGGCTCCGGTGGCCGCCGCCGTGCAGGTGACAGTGCCTCCGGGCGCCCGCCTGGTCGAAGCCGAATTCGCCGCCTCGGTATGGCAACTCAACGTCCAACCGGGCGACACGGTCGCGCAGGGCCAGCCCCTGCTGGCCCTGGAGGCCATGAAGATGGAGTCCCGAGTCCCCTCCCCCATGGACGGAGTGGTCCTGGACCTCCTGGCCAAACCGGGCGACCAGGTGGAAGCGGGCACGGCATTGGCGGTGGTGGGCCCACCGCAGCACTGAGACCCCGCGCCGTGCGTCTACGGGCAGGCGGCGCACCCACCCGCCTGTGCGCAGACAGCCCGCCCGCCTGTCTGAGCGCAGGCGCTCCCGCCCGTCCGTGGGCAGGCGCCCCACCCGCCACAGTCTGTGGGCAGGCGTTCCGCAGGGCGGAACGGGTGGGCACAGACGACCACCGGCCGGCAGCCGACAACGAAACCCCCGTAAGGAGCACAGATGTCGCCCCAGACCCAGCCCCACGCAGTGGCCCGCGTTCGCGCGGCCTACGCCCGTATCGAGGCCACAGCCCGCCCCGAGGTCTGGATCGACCTGCGCCCCCAGGCAGAGGTCGAGGAGGAGGCCCGAGCCATCGACACCCGCCTCGCCGCAGGCGAACACCTCCCCCTCGCAGGCAAGCTCTTCGCCGCGAAGGGCAACATCGACGTGGCGGGCCTCCCCACCACGGCAGGCTGCCCGGCCTACGCATACCGCCCGCAGACGGACGCCCCGGTGGTAGCCCGCCTCCGCGCGGCAGGCGCGATCCCCCTGGGCACCACCAATCTGGACCAGTTCGCCACAGGCCTGGTCGGCACCCGCTCCCCCCACGGCCCCGTCCGCAACGCCATCGCCCCCGAAAGAATCAGCGGCGGCTCCAGCTCAGGAAGCGCGGTAGCCGTAGCCCTCGGCATCGTGGACCTCGCCCTGGGCACGGACACCGCGGGCAGCGGCCGCATCCCCGCCGCCTTCAACGGCATCGTCGGCCTCAAGCCGACCCGGGGCCTCGTCCCCACGGGCGGCGTGGTCCCGGCCTGCGCCACCCTCGACTGCGTGACGGTCTTCGCCCGCACCCTCCAGGAGGCGGAACAGGCCCTGGCGCACATGACCTCCCCGCCCGCCCGCGACCTCCCCGCACTCCCACAGCGCACTCCAGGCCCATGGCGCATCGCCGTCCCGCCCCGCGAACAGCTCGGCGAGCTGGACGAGGGCTGGGCGGAGGCGTACGAGGAGGCCGCAGCCCAACTCCGCGCGGCGGGAGCCGAGTTGCTCCCCCTCGACCTCGCCCCGTTCACCGAAGCCGCCGCGATGCTCTACGAGGGTGCCTTCGTGGCCGAGCGCTACACCGCCGTGGGGGGCTTTGTCGACAAGTTGCTCTCCGAGGGCGGCGCCGGCCTCGACCCGACGGTCGCCGGCATCATCACCCGCGCCCGCGACATCCCGGCCCACCAGCTCTTCGCCGACCAGGACCGGCTGGCGGCCCTGCGCACCCGCGCCCTGGCGGAGCTCGGCGACGCGGACGCCCTGCTCCTCCCGACGGCCCCCGGTCACCCCACGCTCGCCGAGGTCGCCGCCGACCCGCTCGGCTCCAACGCCCGGCTCGGCCGCTTCACCAACTCCACGAACCTCTTCGACCTGGCGGCCGTGGCCGTCCCGGCGGGCGAGGTGGCGGGCCTCCCGTTCGGTGTGATGCTGATCGGGCCGGCCTTCACCGACGAACGCCTCGCCCGGATCGCCCGCACCCTGGAGGCACCGACGACCCGGATCGCCGTGGTCGGCGCCCACCTTTCGGGCCAGCCGCTCAACGGCCAACTCCTCTCCCTGGGAGCCCGGTTGGAACGTACGACCAGGACCGCGCCCGTCTACCGGCTGCACGCCCTGTCGACCGAACCGCCCAAGCCGGGCCTCGTCCACGTGGGCGAGGGCGGCGCCGCGATCGAGGCCGAGGTGTGGCGGCTGCCCGCCGAGGGGCTCGGCCGCCTGCTCGCCGCGCTGCCCCGACCAATGGCCCTGGGCCGGGTCGAACTGGCCGACGGCGACGAGGCACCCGGCTTCCTCTGCGAGCCGGGCGCGCTGGACGGCGCGCGGGACATCACGGAGTACGGAGGATGGCGTGCGTATCTGAACTCCGCCGACGAGTGACACACCCCGGCACCGGACCGGCCACGACTGCACCGGACCGACCGCGACGAGACACAACCCCTCTGCGCAACCGACCACTGCGTGACGAGCCCCCTTCTCAACCGATCGCGGCGTGACGAGCCCCTGCTCAAGCAGCCCCGCGTCACGCGGCCCTTCCACTCAACCGGCCGCCGCGTGACCCAACCTCTGTGCTCAGTCAGCCGCCGCGCGACCCGACCCCTTCACCCAGCCCGCCAACGCGCGCCCCGGCCCCTGCCCCCGACCCAGCCGACCCTTTAGCCCCTCACCGGACGATCGTCTTTCGCGAGAGCGACCGTCCAGGAGGGCAGGGCCGATGACACCGCAGACATCGCCGACTTCGCAGACATCGCCGAGTTCGCCGACCTCTTCGTCGCCACAGTCCGCAGCCGGGCCGCGGGGGCGGGTCGCCCGCGCGGTGAGCACCCGGCCGCGTCTGCTGCTCCTCCTGATACTGCTGCTCACCGCGGGCGCGGTCCTGGTCGGCGGCGGGGTCGCCGAACGCATGAGCAGCGGCGGCTCACAGATCCCGGGCTCCGAATCCTCGTACGCGACAGCCGAGTTGGAGCGCCGCTGGCCCGCCTCGCAGCCGAATCTCCTGCTGCTCGTGTCGCCGCGCGACGGGTCCCGGGACGTCGACGACCCGGCCGTCGCCTCGGCGGCGCACGACCTGGCCCGCCAACTGGCGGACGAGAACACCGTGTTGGGCGTGGTCTCGTACTGGCAGGCCAAGGACACCGCGCTGCGCGCCCGCGACGGCGGCGAGGCGCTGATCACCGCCCGTATCAAGGGCGACGAGGACGCGGTCGACGACGCGCTGGAGGCTCTGGAGCCGCGCTACCAGGGCACGCACGGCGCGGTCGACGTACGGCTCGGCGGCCCGGCGGCGGTGCGGCACGCCTCCCAGGAGGTGATCGCCGACGACCTCGTACGAGCCGAAGTCATCGCGCTGCCGGTCACGTTGGTGCTGCTGGTCGTGGTGTTCGGCAGCGCGGTCGCGGCAGCCCTGCCCCTGCTGGTGGGGATCGTGTCGGTGCTCGGCACGAACGCCGTACTGCGGGTGATCACCGAGTTCACGGACGTGTCGGTGTACGCGCAGAACCTCACGACGGCTCTCGGGCTCGGACTCGCCATCGACTACGCACTGTTCCTGGTACGACGTCATCGCGAGGAACTGGCGGCCGGCCATGATCCACGGGACGCGGTGGCCGTGACACTGCGGACCGCCGGGCGAACGGTGCTGTACTCGGCGCTGACCGTCGCCGTCTGCCTCGCTTCGATGCTGGTCTTCGAGCAGTACTTCCTGCGCTCCCTCGCGTACGCCGGTATCGCGGTCGTCCTCATCTCAGCCGCGGCCTCGCTCGTCGCGCTGCCCGCGGCGCTCGTGCTGCTCGGACACCGGGTCAACGCCCTGCGGCTGCCGGTCGGCAGGCGCGGCGGGAATCCGGGAGCGGGCTGGGCGCGGCTCGCCCGACTGGTGATGCGACGTGCCCCGCTGTTCGCGGTCGGCACGGTCGCCGTGCTGCTCGCACTCGGACTGCCCTTCAAGGACGTGCGGTTCGGCACGGCCGACGACCGTCAGCTCCCGTCGAGCACCGAAGCCCGGGTCGTACAGGAGGAGTTGAGGAACGAGTTCCCCGGCAGCCCGGGCAGCGCGCTGGCCGTACTCGTCGAGGGGAAGCCGGACGCCAAAGCACTCACGGAGTACAGCGGCGAGGTCTCGCGGCTGGCGCATGTCGTCCAAGTCGCGGGCCCCGCGGGGCGGTTCGTGGACGGGAAGCGCGTGGATGGGAAGCGCGTGGGCGGGAAGCGCGTGGGCGACGCGCCCCCGGCCGTCGGATTCGTCTCCGTACTGCACTCGGCGGAAAGCGCTTCACCGCAGAGTGTGAGTCTCGTAAAGAAGATCCGTGCGGTTCCGGCCTCGTTCGAGACCTCGGTGACCGGACCGGCCGCCGTGCTCGCCGACACCCAGCACGGTACGGCCGAGCGGCTGCCGTGGGCGCTCGCGGTCATCGCCGTCACGACGCTGATCCTGGCCTTCCTGCTCACCGGAAGCGTGCTGCTGCCGCTGCTCACCGTCGTCGTCAACGGGCTCAGTCTGACCGCGATGTTCGGGGCCGTGGTCTGGGTCTTCCAGGACGGGCACCTGTCCGGCCCGCTCGGTTTCACGCCCACCGGGGACATCGAGACGGCGCTGCCCGTGCTGATGTTCTGCGTGGCGTTCGGTCTGTCCATGGACTACGGGGTCTTCCTGGTCTCACGCATCAAGGAGGAGTACGAGCTCGGCGGCGACCACCGTGACGCGGTGGTCCTCGGCATCCGGCGCACCGGCGGGCTCATCACTGCGGCGGCGCTGATCCTGGCCGTGGTGATGGTGGCGATCGGCACCTCGCGCGTGACCAACATCAAGATGCTGGGCCTGGGCGTGGGGCTGGCCGTGCTGATGGACGCGATGGTCGTACGGGCCCTGCTGGTCCCCGCTGTGCTCCGGCTCACCGGGCGGGCGACCTGGTGGGCCCCGGCACCCCTGCGGCGGCTGCAGCGGCGGGTGGGGCTCGAAGAGGAGGCGCGTACGACGTATCCGGACATCCCCACGCGCACCGAGCGCCCCGTGAGTGGCCGGACCTGACCCCGGTACGCCCCTACAACGGACCCCTGCACACAAGTCCTGCACAACTCGGCTATATGACCCAACTAGACTTCCTCGCAAGGGGGTTGCGGAGTCGCGCCCGCGGGAGAGCTGGGGGCGGGTTGATACGGATTCTGCTGGCCGAGGACGTCTCGATGGTGCGCGGTGCGTTGGTGGCGCTGCTCAACCTCGAACCCGACCTGGAGGTCGTGGCAGAGGTGGACCGGGGCGACACGATCCTCTCGGCGGCACTTGCCGTACGGCCGGATGTGGCTGTCATCGACTACGACCTTCCGCACACGGACGGGATCACCGCGGCGGGGCAGTTGCACGAGCGGCTGCCCGGCTGCCGCACGGTGATCATCACCAGCCTCGGCAAGCCGGGGACGCTGCGGCGGGCGCTGGCCCAGCAGGTGGCCGGGTTCGTCCTCAAGGACTCACCCGCCTCCTACCTCGCCGAGGTCGTCCGCAAGGTGGCGGCCGGTGAGCGGGTCATCGACCAGCAGCTCGCGCTCTCCGCCTTCTCGGACGGCGAGTCGCCTCTCACGGGGCGCGAGACGGAGATCCTGCGTCTCGCGTCGCAGGGCGCGGACGCCACCGAGATCGCCGAGGCGCTCCATCTCTCCGTGGGCACGGTGCGGAACTATCTGACCTCCGTCGTCACGAAGCTCAACGCCCGCAATCGGGTCGATGCGGTTCGGATTGCTGCGGAGTCGGGGTGGCTGATGTGAGCGTTCGGGTGTGCGGGTCCATCGGGGTGCGGGTCGGTGGGAGGTGCGGGTCGGTCGGGGGTGCTCGCGCAGTTCCCCGCGC
>NZ_LIQZ01000147.1 GCF_001418655.1 Streptomyces phaeochromogenes
CGCGTCGGCCCGATGCGCGACATCGTGGCGACGATCCAGCCCGAGCAGGACGAGATCGTACGGTCCGGTCTCGGCGGTTCGGTCTGCGTGCAGGGCGGTCCGGGCACCGGGAAGACGGCGGTCGGCCTGCACCGGGTCGCCTACCTCCTCTACGCCCACCGCGACCGGCTCGCCCGCACCGGCACCCTGGTCATCGGGCCGAACGCGTCCTTCCTCCACTACATCGAGCAAGTGCTGCCCGCACTGGGCGAGTTGGAGGTCAAGCAGGCCACGGTCGACGACCTCGTCGCACATGTGGAGGTGCGCGGTACGGACGAGGCGCCGGCCGCGGTTATCAAGGGCGACGCACGGATGGCCGAGGTGCTGCGCCGGGCCGTCCGCTCGCACGTGACCATGCCCGTCGAACCGGTCGTGGTGGTGCGCGGTTCACGGCGCTGGCGCGTCCCGGCGTACGAACTCGAAGTCATCGTCCGGGAGTTGCTCGACCGGGACATCCGGTACGGCGCCGCCCGCGAGGCCCTGCCCCAGCGCATCGCGCACGCCGTGCTGGTGCAGATGGAGCGGTCGGGCGAGGCCCCGGACGACCGGGTGCAGGACGCCGTGGCCCGCAACACCGCGGTGAAGGCGGCGGTGAAGAGCCTCTGGCCGCCGGTCGAGCCCGCGAAGCTCGTGCTGCGTCTGCTCTCCGACGCCGACTTCCTGGCCACCCACGCCGAGGGTCTCCTCACCGAGGACGAGCAGAAGACGATCCTGTGGGCCAGGCCCGTACGGTCGGTGAAATCCGCCAAGTGGGCAGCCGCGGACGCCGTGTTGATCGACGAGGCCACCGACCTCGTACAGCGCACGCACTCCCTCGGGCATGTGGTGCTCGACGAGGCGCAGGACCTCTCCCCCATGCAGTACCGGGCGGTGGGGCGACGCTGCACGACCGGTTCGGCGACCGTGCTCGGGGACCTGGCGCAGGGCACGACGCCCTGGGCGACCCGGAGTTGGGAGGAGGCGCTGACCCATCTGGGCAAGGGGGACGCGGTCGTCGAGGAGCTGACGGCCGGTTTCCGTGTGCCGACGGACGTCATCACGTACGCCTCCCGGCTCCTCCCCCACATCGCGCCCGGCCTGACCCCGGTGGCGTCGGTCCGCGAGAACCCGGGCTTCTTCGAGGTCCGCCCGGCCACCGTCGGTGACGCCACAACCGCGGCCACCGAAGTGGTCGCCGCCTGCGAGGAGTTGCTGCGCAACGAGGGTTCGGTCGGCCTGATCGCGGCCGACGCGCGCGTGCCGCTGCTTGCCGAGGCCCTGGCCGCGGCCGGGCTCCCCCACCTCGGCCCCGGCGAGGAGACGACGCCGACCACCCGGCTCACCCTGGTCCCGGCCTCGCTCGCCAAGGGTCTGGAGTACGACTACGTGGTCCTGGACGAGCCCCGGGCCGTCGTCGACGGCGAACCGGACGAACGCACCGGTCTGCGCCGCCTGTACGTGTCCCTGACCCGAGCGGTCTCGGGCCTGATCGTCACGCACGCGGCGCCGCTGCCGCCCCAACTGGCCGAGGGGGCAGGGGCGTTGTGAACACCCTCAGGAGCGGGCGCGGCGGAGGTGCTCGGCCGCTGCCGCCTGGAAGGCGGCGTGGGCTTCCCTGGCACGGTCGCCCGCGGCGTTGACCGCGTCGTAGTCGTCGTGGGGCGGTTCGCCCATGTCGGTGGACCGCTGGACGAGGGTGTCGGCGAGACCGAGGAGCGACGGGTCGTCGGTGACGAGGGTCAGGGAGGTCAGGGCCTTCGTCATCTCCGAGCGTGCCTCGTAACGGGCCGCCCGGATCTCCATGGTCTCCTCGTGACTCTGCCTGCGCATCACGTGCTTCAGATACTGGTGGCGCCGGTGGTCGGTCGCCGCGCCCAGGAGGGCGGCGACAGCGGCGGCGAGTGCCTGCCGGTCGCGGTCGCGGCGGGCCGCGACCGTGGTGAGGTGCTGCATGACGCCCGCGGTGACGGCGCCCAGCAGAGTGCCGATCACTGCGACGATGGCTGTGGTCACGAGACCCGTCCCCCCGTTTTCCTGCTGCGCTTTCCGCTTCGCGTCCTGCTTCGCTGCCTGCTGAGTTGCCTTCTTCCCGCATCCCTCCTGCTTCGCCCCTCTTCAGAGGGCCGACAGGTCCAGGCCCGCCTCCGCCAGTACCGTCGCGGCCACTCCCCGGCCGGTGCGGGCGAGGCCGTGGAGCAGGTGATGGCAGTCGATCAGGGGCTCCGCGCCCTCGCGGCCCTCCACCGCCTCGCGGTCCTCCGCCCCCTCGTGGCCCTCCGCGCAGGCGCGTTCCTCCGCGATCGCGATCGCCCTGCGGGAGTACGGGGTCCAGGCGATGCGCTCCGCGGCCTGTGAGGCTCCGACGCTGAAGCGGGCCCCCACCGCCCGGTGGATGTCGTCCGGTGACACTTCGAGCGAGCGGAGAAGCCGGGTGGCGGAGTTGGTCCCGGCGGTCAGGCCCCAGAGCAGGTGCTCGGTACCGATGTAGTTGTTGCGGTGCTGGACCGCGGCCCGCTTCACATGGGTCATCGCCAGACGGAGGTCACCGGTCATCGTCTCCGGCCCGTACCGCTTGTGCGGGGCCTGGAAACGCTGCTGGACCGCCTGCCGGGTCACGCCCAGCGCCGCGCCGACGTCCGTCCACGAGTGGCCGTGCATCCGGCAGTGCTCGACGTAGTCCTCCACCAAGTCGTCGGCGAGTGCCTGCAGTTGACCCGCGACGCCCGCCGCCGTCGTCAACAGCGCCAGCCAGTCCGGCTGTTCCTGGCCCGTGGCGGCCCGGTGCGCGGTGTCGCAGGTGCGGTCGACCTCCGCGATGAGGTCGTCCAGATCGGGGAGCGGCATGAGGCAAGCACACCTTGCCAATTCCGAGGTGTCAAGGTGCACTTGCCTCTTTGCTCAGGCGCCTCCGCGCAAGCGCAAGCCCTCAGGCGCAAGCCGCTCAAGTGCCGACGTGCAGGCTCAGGCGGCGTCCAGCGCCGTACGCCACTCCCGTACCGCCTCCGCCGAGACCGGCCCGTTCCAGCCGCCGGGCCGGGCCGCTCCCCCGATGTGGAAGGCGTCGACGCCGGCGGCCCGCAGGCGCGGGAGATGGTCGAGGCGGAGACCGCCGCCGACCAGGAGCCGCGGCTCGTATCCCTGCTCGCCACTGCGGGCCGCCTCCGCAAGGAGCGTGGCCAGGCCCTCGTCCACGCCTTCCGCCGACCCCGCCGTGAGGTACGCGTCCAGGCCGGGCAGGTCGGCGAGGCTCTTGCGCAGCGCGTCGCGGTCGGCCGCGCGGTCGATCGCCCGGTGGAACGTCCAGCGGCAGCCGTCCAGTTCGGCGAGCACCGCCTCCAGCGCGGGCAGGTCCGGCTCCCCGGTCTCGTCCAGGAACCCGAGCACGAACTCGTCCGCCCCGGCGGCCCGCAGCTCCCGGGCCGCCCGCAGGAGTTCTCGTACGTCCCCGGCCTCGAAACCGTCCGCCAGGCGCAGCATCACGCGCAGCGAGATGCCTACGGCGGCCCTGATCTCCGCGAAGGACCCGACCGGCGGGGTCAGCCCGTCGGCGGCCATGTCGGTGACCAGCTCCAGTCGATCCGCGCCTCCGGCCTCGGCGGCGACCGCGTCCTCGACACCGAGGGCGATCACCTCCAGGACTGCACGCTCACTCATAGGACCTCTTCCCTCGGGGCGGCTACAGGTCTAGTCCAATAGTCAGCCTACGCGCTCGACACCGCGCACCGGCGGACCGGGACCGACCGACCGGGCCGGAGCCCGGAGCCTCCACTGGGACCACCGCCGGAACCACCGCCGGGACCACCGCCGGGACCACCGCCGAGGCTCAGCCGAACAGATCGAGCTCCGCCTCCCTCGCCCCCGCCAGCTCGTACCGCGTCCCGGTCAGCGGGCGCCCCGCGTGCAGCCGTACGAGGGTGGCGGCGTCGCCGATGTAACGGGCGGGCGGCCGGTCGCCCGAGGGCGCGCCGAGCAGCAGCGGCTCGTCCAGGTCGTCGAGGTCGGCGTGCAGGGCGGGCCGCCCCCGGTCGCGGGTGATCCACGCCAACAGGTCGAGCGCGGGCCCCACTTGGGGCCCCGCGTACGCTCCGGGCTCGCCCCAGGCGTCCCGTACATCTCCCGCGTGCACCCACTCGCCGAACCCGACCCCGTCCAGCGCGCCGCCCGCCTTGGCGATCACGGGGCCCGCGTCGGTCATGCCGCGCTCCAGCTCGTCGACGATCTCCGCGAGGGACCGGCCGGACCGCTCGGCGATGTCCCGGTCGTTCGCCGCGGGGCTGAACACGTCCTCCTCATATCGGCTCTCCACCACCCGCGACAGCGCGGCCGAGCAGTGTGCGAGGAGATGCCGCACGGTCCAGCCCGGACAGCAGGTCCTGACCTCGAAGTCGTGCTCGGGTCGGCCCCGGAGGAGGGGGATCAGGGCGTCCCGTTCTGCGGCCAGCAGCTTGCCCGGCAGATCCGGATCGCGTACGGCGTGCGTGTCTGCAGCAGTCATGAGGACACGCTAGGTGCTGGGCGCTCCGCGGGGAGCGGTCATGAGTCTGCGGGTTCGCTGATGGCCGGGTGCGCCCACGCGGCGGAGCCGCACATCGATACAGCCCCGCGCCCCTGAAGGGGCGCGGTAGAGAATGAGGCCATGGCCGACCTCGACTCCCTCCGCACCCGCTGGTCCCGTGCCCTGGAAGGGGCCCGCGACGCCGGCGCCCGGGTGGACCCCACCCCCGTGGACCCCGCCCCCTACGCCGACAACCTCGTCTCCCGCTGGTCGGAGCCGCAGCGGCGGTATCACACGGTTGATCATCTGACGGCGGTCCTGGACCACATCGATGTGCTGGAGGCGCACGAGAAGTACGCGGACGACGTGGACCTGGTGCGGCTGGCCGCGTGGTTCCACGACGCCGTCTACCTCCCCGACCGGTCCGAGAACGAGGAGCGGTCGGCCCGGCTCGCCGAGCGTGCGCTGCCCGAGGCCGGTGTCTCCGCGGCCGGCACGGCGGAGGTGGCCCGCCTCGTCCGCCTCACCGTCACGCACGCCCCGGCCGACGACGACCCCAACGGCCAGGTTCTCTGCGACGCCGACCTGGGGATCCTCGCCGCGTCCCCGGACGCGTACGCCGCCTACACGGCCGCCGTCCGCGAGGAGTACGCCTTCGTCCCGCCGGAGGCCTTCCGGGAGGGCCGCGCGGCGATTCTGCGGCAGCTTCTGGAGCTGCCGCGCCTCTTCCACACCCCGTACGGGACAAGGGAATGGGAGGGTCCGGCACGCCGGAACCTGGAGTCGGAGCTCAGCCTGTTGACGGGCTGAACGGCAGCCGATGGAATGACAGGCCCATCCATGAGGTTGGCACCTGATATGCCCGTCCCCACGAGCGCCGGCTCCGCCACGCCCACCCGCACCGCCACCCGCACCCGTATGCCCCTGGCCGTCTACGTCCTCGGGCTCTCCGTCTTCGCGCTGGGCACCAGCGAGTTCATGCTCTCCGGCCTGCTGCCGGCCGTCGCGGACGACATGAACGTGTCGATTCCGCGCGCGGGGCTGCTGATATCCGCCTTCGCCGTCGGCATGGTGGTGGGCGCGCCGCTGCTGGCCGTGGCGACGCTCCGGATGCCCCGCCGTACGACCCTGATCTCGCTCATCGCGGTCTTCGGCGTCGGCCAGATCGCGGGCGCCCTCGCCCCGAACTACGCCGTGCTCTTCGCGTCCCGTGTCGTGAGCGCGCTGGCGTGCGCCGGGTTCTGGGCGGTCGGCGCGGCCGTGGCCATCGCCATGGTCCCGGTGACCGCCCGGGCCCGCGCCCTCGCCGTGATGATCGGCGGCCTGTCCATCGCGAACGTCCTCGGTGTCCCGGCGGGCGCCTTCCTGGGCGAGAGCCTCGGCTGGCGTTCGGCGTTCTGGGCGGTCGGCGCGGCCTCCGCGGTCGCGCTGGTCGGAGTGGCCACGCTCATCCCCCGTATCCCGCTCCCCGACGAGAAGCCGCAGCTCAGGCGGGAGCTGCGGATCTACCGCGACCGGCAGGTCTGGCTCTCCATCTCGCTGATCGCGTTCGCCGCGGGCGGTGTCTTCTGTGCGTTCAGCTATCTCGCGCCGCTGCTGACCGACGTCTCCGGGCTCGACGACAGCTGGGTGCCCGTGGTGCTCGGGCTGTTCGGTGTCGGGGCGCTGATCGGCACGATGATCGGCGGCCGGATCGCGGACGCGCACCTCTTCGGGGTGCTGCTCTCCGGCATCGCGGCCTCGTCCGTGCTGCTGGTCGCGCTGGCGCTGCTCGGGCAGTACGCCGTCGCCGCCGTCACCCTCGCCTTCCTCCTCGGTGTCTCCGCCTTCTACACGGCCCCGGCCCTGAACGCCCGGATGTTCAACGTCGCGGGCAAGGCCCCGACCCTGGCCGGTGCCACCACCACGGCCGCGTTCAACCTCGGCAACACCGGCGGCCCCTGGATCGGCGGTGCCGTCATCGACGCGGGCCTCGGCTTCGCCTCCCCGGCCTGGGCGGGCGCGGCCCTGACGGTCACGGCGGGCGCGGTGACGGCGGTCTCACTGCGCCTGCACCGGCGTACGGCGGCCTCGCGGGTGGTGACCGCCGGAGCCCCGGCCGCCTCCGCGGCCACGGCAGCCTCTACGGCCGCCACAGCCGCCAACGAGCCGATTAATCAGTCTCGTTCGGCGAACTGATCACCTATTGTCACCGGCATGCTGGCTATGGGCGGGGATCAGGTGGAAGAGGCCGTCGCGGACGCGGTGGCGGTGCTGCGGCGGGTGGCCGACCGGGACTGGAGCGTCAAGGCGGGCCGCCTGGACTGGAGTTGCCGCAGGACGGCGGAGCACATCGCGTCGGACTGCATCGCGTACGCGGGGCAGTTGGCGGGCCTCCCCAGCGACCGCTACGTACCGTTCGAGATCTCCATGGACGAGTGCGAGAGCCCCGAGGACGTCATCCAGGTCGTCGAGGCGACCGGCACCCTGCTCGCGGCAGCGGTCCGGGCCGCCCCGCGCGAGGCCCGCGCCTTCCACCCGTACCCCTTCCGCAGCGCGAACCGCGAGGGCTTCGCCGCGATGGGCGTCACCGAGGTGCTCGCGCACACGCACGACATCGCCGAGGGCCTGGGCATCCCGTACGAGCCGCCGGCGGCGCTCTGCGAGGCGGTGCTCACCCGGATCTTCCCGCACGTCCGGCCCACGCCCGGCGCCGACCACTGGAGCACGCTCCTGTGGGCCACGGGCCGCGGTGACCTGCCCGGCCGGGCGCCCCTCACCGACTGGCGCTGGAACAACAACCTCGTCATCCCCTCCGACCGCCTCACCCTCCAGGGCGTCACCCCCGCAGCCGCCGCCGACCTCCGCACGGGCGGCACCGGCGGCTTCGAGTGGACGCAGGACGGCCCCTTCGAGGGGACCCGGGACGCCGCCGGGATGGTCACGAAGGCGTACGAGGCCGGGGTGCACCGACCGGAGTTCGGCCTGTTCGTCCTGGTTCGCCGCGAGGACGGCCGCGCGGTCGGCGGCATGGGCTTCCACGGCGCCCCGGACGAGGACGGCCGCGCCGAGGTCGGCTACGACCTGGTCGAGTCCGCCCGCGGCAACGGCTACGCGGCCGAGGCCCTGCGCACCCTGTCCGCCTGGGCCCTCTCCCGCGACGACGTGACGTCCCTGTTCGCGACGGTGGACCGCGTCAACGCCCCCTCCCAGAGCGTGCTGTCCCGCGCGGGCTTCACCCGGGTGAGCGAGGCGGGCGGGGAGGGAGAGGACGGGGAGCAGTACGCGTACGAGCTGCGGGGCTGATCGCCGCGCGGTTTGCTGCCGGAGTGCGGTCGCGGCCGTCAACTCCCGGGAACGGCACGCCCCTTGGGCCTGCGCAGCCCGGAGGCGAGCAGCAGCCGCACCACCTCGCGGCTGCGAACCTCCACCGCTCCGGCCGCGACCGCGTCCTCGTACCGGTGCGAGGGGATGTCGTAGTGATCACGCTCGAAGGCCCGGGCGGGGGCGCCCAGCCGGCGGGCGAAGTCGTGCAGTTCGTCGTACGAGACGTCGCTGACGAGGTGGGACCACATACGGCCGTGCCCCGGCCAGTCGGGCGGGTCGATGTAGACGGTCACGAGGAGGGCGTCCCCCCGCCGGTGCCGCCGCCGGCCACCTGGAGCGCGCCCACCGGCGAGACCTTCACTCCCGCCTTGTGGCACACCCAGTGCGGGTCGGCGCCCAACTCCGGCTCCACTTCCAGGGCGTGGGGGTCACCGGCACCGCAGACGGGACACAGCGGCCACCGCCCGTGCCGCTCAAGAAGCGCGTCCTGTAAGTCCTGGGCGACGAGCCCCGCCACGTAGTCGACCCCCTCCGGCCACTGCTCCACCCACCAGCGCCGCTGCACCACCGACTCCTCGACGAACGAGACGACGTCCGGCTCGGCGACCTCACCCGCGGCAAGATCGGCGAGCACGAGCGCCCGCGCCGCGTGCAGCGCCTGCTCCAAGGGGCTGATGGGATGGGGGGAGGGCGGAGAATCCATACGTCCATTGTGCGCCACCCGGGCGGCGCGGTGCCGGGCCCCGCCTGTGCCTCGTAAGCGCCGCCGGGAACAGTGCCCCGTAAGGGGCGCGGGGAACTGCGCAATCTTTTAGGGGCGCGGGGAACTGCGCGACCAGCCCCCAC
>NZ_LIQZ01000148.1 GCF_001418655.1 Streptomyces phaeochromogenes
GACGCGCACCGCATTCATCCGCCCCGGCCCGCCCGCACCCGCACCACGGTCACCCGCTTCGCCGGTCCAGGACACGCGCCTCGGTCATCCGCCCCGTCCTGGAATCAGCCCCGATCGTCCGAGCCCAGGATCAACCCCGACGTGGGGACCCCCGTACCCGCCGTTACCAGTACCCGGCCGGCCCCGGGTATCTGGTTCACGGAGGTGCCCCGGAGCTGTCGTACGCCTTCGGCCACGCCGTTCATGCCGTGCAGATAGGCCTCCCCGAGCTGCCCCCCGTGCGTGTTCAACGGCAACCGCTCCTCGGCGACGAAGTCCGCGGCCTCACCCGGCTTGCAGAACCCGAACTCCTCCAGCTGCGTCAGCACGAACGGTGTGAAGTGGTCGTACAGGATCCCCACGTCTATTCCGGCCGGCGTCAGCCCGGACGTGCGCCACAGCTGCCGTGCCACCACGCCCATCTCCGGCAGCCCCGTCAGGTCGTCCCGGTAGAAGCTGGTCATCTGCTCCTGCGCGCGGCCCGCGCCCTGGGCGGCTGCGGTGATCACGGCCGGCGGGTGCGGCAGGTCCCGCGCCCGCTCCACCGAGGTGACGACCAGGGCCTGGCCGCCGTCGGTCTCCTGACAGCAGTCCAGCAGCCGCAACGGCTCGACGATCCACCGCGAGGCCGCATGGTCGGCGAGGGTGATCGGCTTGCCGTGGAAATACGCCGCCGGGTTGGTCGCCGCGTACTTCCGGTCGACGACCGCGACCTGCCCGAACGCCTCGGGCGTCAGTCCGTACGTGTGCAGATAGCGCTGGGCCGCCATCGCCACCCAGGACGCGGGCGTGAGCAGTCCGAAAGGCAGCGCCCAGCCGAGCGCCGCGCCCTCGGCCGACGGCTCGCGCCGCTGCACCCCCGAACCGAATCTGCGTCCCGACCGCTCGTTGAACGCCCGGTAGCAGACCACCACCTCGGCCACGCCCGTGGCCACGGCCAGAGCGGCCTGTTGGACGGTCGCGCAGGCCGCACCTCCGCCGTAGTGGATCCGCGAGAAGAAGGACAGCTCGCCCATACCGGCCGCCTGGGCGACGGTGATCTCCGGGCTGGTGTCCATCGTGAACGTCACCATCCCGTCCACGTCGGCCGGTGTGAGCCCCGCGTCGTCGAGCGCGGCCCGCACCGCCTCGACGGCCAGCCGCAGCTCACTGCGCCCCGAGTCCTTGGAGAACTCGGTGGCCCCGATCCCGACGATCGCCGCCCGCCCGCCGAGCGTGTCCCTCGTCCGTACGCTCATGGCCGACTCCCCGCCGCCTCGTGGACCGCGGCGTCCTCGGCTCCCTCAATGCCCTCAGCGCCCTCAGCGCCCTGGGCTACACGGGCTCCATCGGCTCCCACAGCGCCAGCGGCTCCGGGAACAGTGACCGTGACCGTCCCGGTGACATGTCTGCCGATCCCGTTGGCCCCCACCACCCTGACCGTCGCCGTGTCGCCATCGACCGCCTCCACCGTGCCGGTCAACACCATCGTGTCGCCCGGGTAGTTGGGAGCGCCCAGCCTGATCGCGACCCTCCGCAGCACCGACCTGGGTCCGAACCGGTCCGTGATGTAACGCCCGACCAGCCCGTTGGTCGTCAGGATGTTCATGAAGATGTCCGGCGAACCCTTCTGCCGGGCGAGCTCCGCGTCATGGTGCACGTCCTGGTAGTCCCGCGACGCGATCGCCCCGGCGACGATGAGCGTGCGGGTGATCTCGATCTCCAGCGGCGGCAGGACGTCCCCGACCCGCACCGGCCCGACCTCGGTGTTCATGCGTCCCCCTCTCCGTCCACGATCAACGCCCCCAGCTCCTGGAGCACTTCGCTCCCGCACCCCAGATACGCGTCAAGCTGCCGCCCCCACAGAAAGTGCCGGTGCACGGGATGGTCGAGGTCGGCCCCCATACCGCCGTGCAGATGCTGTCCCGCGTGCACCACGCGATGCCCCGCCTCCGACGCCCACCAGGCCGCGGTCAGCGCGTGCGTCGCGTAGTCCAGCCCCTCGTCCCGCCGCCAGGCCGCTTCGTAGGCCGTGACCCGTATCGCCTCGGTGTCCATGTACGCGTCGGCCGCCCGGAGTTGGACCCCCTGCTTGGTCGCGAGCGGTCTCCCGAACTGCTCGCGGGTGTTGGTGTAATCGACCGCCCGGGCCACCGACCCCGCGCACACCCCGGCCTGCAGCCCCGCGAAGGCGGTACGCGCGGTGGCCAGTACGTCGTCGTACGCGTCCTGGCCCGCCGCAACCGCTTCGGGACCGCCCTGCCGCTCGCCCAGGCTCCCGCCCAGCGGCTCGCCCGGTGTCGCGTCCAGCATCAGCCGTCCCGCCGACCAGGGCGCCGTCAGCTCGACGGGATCGCACCGCGCGTCCCCGGTCCGTACGAGCCACAGGCCGTGCTCCTCGTCGGCGACCAGGACATGCGTGGCGTCGCGGAGCCACGGCACCACGGGGACCGCACCGCTCAACTCCCCCGATCCGCCCACCCGTACGGCAGCCTCGGGCAGGGCGCCGGTGACGACCACCGCGCCGTCCCCGATCGCGGGCAGCAGCCGCTCCCGCTGCTCCGCCGAACCATGGGCCGACACCGCCAGCAGCCCGTACACACAGCTCGCCGCGAACGGCACCTGAGCCGTGGTCCGCCCCTGTTCCTCCAGTAGCAGCACCAGTCCGAGGAGCCCGATGTCCTCGACGGCAGCCGGCAACCCGGCCTCGCACAACGCCTTCCACAGCTCGGCGTCGCTGCCGGTGCCCGCGGCTGTCAGCCGCTCGTGGGTGGACAGGTCGCCGAAGATCCGCGCGGCCAGATCGCGGGCCGCCGCCTGCTCCTCCGTGGGCGTGAAGTCCATGTCAGCCCCCGCTCCTCTCGACGGCCCGGAAGACCGGCAGCTCCAACTCCTCGTCCACCTGCTCGAACTCCAGCCGGACCGGCATCCCGATCCGCACCCGGTCGTGCTGCACCCCCACCACGTTGCTGATCATCCGCACGCCCTCCGCGAGTTCGATCAGCCCCACCGCATACGGCGGGTCGAAGGCCGGGAAGGGCGGGTGATGCATCACCACGTACGAATAGACGGTCCCCTCGCCGCCCGCCTCGACCGTGTCCCAGTCCGGGCAACCGCATGCGTTGCACCCCGGCAGCCAGGGGAATCTCAGCGTCCTGCATCCGTCGCAGCGCTGTATGAGCAGCCGGTGCCGGGACACGCCCTCCCAGAAGCCGGCGTTGTCGCGATTGACGACTGGGCGGGGCCGCTTGGGCCGTGAGGTCCCGGCGGTCCCGGCGGTCCCGGCGATCTCCCGTGGGATCTCGGCAGCCCTCGCAGCCCCCGCAGTCCTAGCAACCGCACCTGCCCCCTCCGCCTTCGGAGCGCTCCTTCTCCGGCCCGCGGGCACGTACTTCAGGATCCGGAACCGATGTGTCCCCACCGGTCGGCCGGCCACCCGGACGTCCATCCGCGTCGTGACGAAGTACCCCGTGCCCAGCTTGGTCGTCTTGCGCTCGGAGACCGACTCGATCACCGCGTCGAAGGTGATCGCGTCCCCGGGCCGCAGGGGCCGCAGATACTCCTGCTCGCAGTCGGTGGCGACCACCGAGGTGTACCCGGCGTCGTCGAGGAGCCCGAGGAGCTCGTCGTACGCCTCGGAGCGCCCCGCGTGCCCGGAGAGACCTCCCATCGTCCATGCCTGGAGCATGGTGGGCGGCGCTATGGCGTCCGCTCCCACGTACGCCGGATTCGTGTCTCCCATCGCCTCGCACCAGTGCCGGATCATCGGCTCGTTGACCAGGTCCTTGCCCAGGCCACCGACCGCGGCGGCCTGGCCCTCGTACGCCTTCGCCCGCGCGAACACGTCCTCGTACTCGCCGCCCTCGTCCAAGGCCGTCGCCCCCTCGCCACCCGGAACCTCCCGCTCGCTCACCGCCGCCCCCTGGCCATCCCGAGCCGCATCGTCGCCACGATCTCCCGCTGCACCTCGCTCACCCCGCCCCCGAACGTGTTGATCTGAGCCGCCCTGTTCATCCGCTCCAGCTCGCCGTCCCCGAACACACCCGGCGATCCGGAACGGACCAGCGCGTCCGACCCGACAATTTCTTGACACATTCGGTACACCGCGACCGCCGATTCGGTTCCCACGACTTTCACTCCGCTCGCGTCGCCGGGTGCCAGCCGGCCCGCCCCCACATCACCCACCAAACGCCAGTTGAGCAGGCGTGTTGCCGCCAGCCGGGCATGTACTTCGGCCAGCCTCGACCGCACCCACGGCTCGTCAACCCTGCGCCGCCCAGTCACCGGATCGGGGGTACGGGCGGCGGCCAGCGCGGCTGCGTAGAAGTCCTCGGCCTGCATGCCGATCGCCGCGAGCGCGACCCGTTCGTGGTTGAGCTGGTTGGTGATGAGCCCCCAGCCGCCGTTCTCCTCACCGACGAGGTTGGCCGCCGGGACCCGGATGCCGTCGTAGTACGTGGCTGTCGTGGTCAGCCCGCCCACCGTCGCGATCGGCGTCCACGAGAACCCGGGGTCGTCGGTGGGCACGAGCAGGATCGAGATCCCCTTGTGCTTCGGCGCGTCGGGATCCGTACGGCAGGCGAGCCAGATCCAGTCGGCCTGCTGGGCGTTGGAGGTGAACACCTTCTGCCCGTCGACAAGCCACTCACCATCACCATCGCCATGACCACGGCGCACGGCCCGGGTCCGCAGTGACGCCAGATCCGTCCCGGCGGACGGCTCGCTGTACCCGATCGCGAACACGAGTTCGCCGCGCAGGATCCGCGGCAGGAAGTAGTCCTTCTGTTCCTCGGTGCCGTACTTCATGAGCGTCGGCCCGACCGTGTTGAGCGTGACCATGGAGACCGGAGCGCCCGCCCGGTAGGCCTCGTCGAAGAAGACGAACTGCTCGTCGGCGCCGCGCCCCTGGCCTCCGTAGGCGACGGGCCAGCCGAGCCCCAGCCACCCGTCGGCACCGATGCGGCGCAAGAGCGCCCGCTGCCGGTCCGAGACACCGGGCTCACCCGGCTCCGAGCCCGAGCCCGAACCCGAGTCCGAACCCGAGTCCGAGTCCGAGTCCGCAGGCGACGGCGGTCCGTCCGGCATCAGGTCCCGGAAGTACGTGCGGAGTTCGGCGCGCAGCCGTCGCTGGCGCTCGGTGGGGGCGAGGTGCACGACGACGGCCCTCCCGGACCTCGTACGAACAAGGATTTCTGACTGTCCGTCAGATAGATGGGACTGTCAAGGTCACGGACCTCGACCGCCGGGGTCACGATCGCCCGCCCGGCGCACATGCGGAAACGTCTGCGCGGCGGCACCCAAGTGCCGCCGCGCAGACGTGTTACCACCCCACAAAGCACCCCACTGAGGAGGCGTACGACCGCCGGGGGTCTCCAGTCCCCGACAGCCGCCGGCTCACCAGAGCTCGGTGAAGTTGACGGCGGTGTTCTCGTTCGACTGGTCGATGGCCGTGAACGCGGAACCGTTCACCTGGGCCGTGTTGCTCTGGTTCGAGGCACCGGAGCCGACGGCCTGCTGCTGCGTCGTGGACGAGGTCCCGTAGTTGTCGCCGCCGACGCCGCTGCCGACGACGTTCGCCACGGCCGCGTTCGATCCGTTGTCCGCGAAGGCGCCGTTGTCGGCCGCCGCAACGCCCGTGAAGAGGGCGGCGGCGAGCGGCAGGGCTGCCGCGGCGGCGAGAAGGCGGGCGGTACGGATGCTTGCCATGTCTTTTCCTCCAGAAGCGGAAGTTCGCACCGGCCAGGACCGGCTGAGTACGGCTTGTTCCAAGGCAGTTGGCCGACCGCCTCGGTGTCTGTCACAACGTCGCGAGACCAGAATTGCCCACCGAATCCCCGGCGAACCACCCCGGAAGGCACTATTCGCTCGCAAGCGTGAGGACATGTCGATAAACCCCCTTCATACGACCAAAACCGCAGATCAGGGCGGTGTGGGCGACTCAATCCCATACGCCGCAAGGGACGAAGCGTTCCGGCACGTTTTCAGCCAATCCCACGGGGCCGGTTTCCATCCCCTCCCGACCGAGCCCTCCTTCGCTCCACCCCGGAGCACCTCTTCCTTTTTTCGAACACTCGTACGAACATAGAGTCATGGCCACCATCGACCGGCAGGCCACGACGCTGGCCCTCGCACACGCCCTGTCAGCCGCCGAACGCGGACTGGCCGTCATCCCGCTGTCCCGAACCAAACTTCCGGCACTGCGCTCCCCGCATCGTGACGATCCGACGGCCCCGCTCTGCCACGGCGAGTGCGGCCGCTTCGGGCACGGGGTGTACGACGCCTCGATCGACCCCGTACGCATCCGAGAGCTCTTCGCCGCCGCCCCCTGGGCCACCGGCTACGGCATCGCCTGCGGGCTGGACCCCCATCACCTGATCGGCATCGACCTCGACACCAAATCGGGTACGGACTCGTCCGCGGCACTCCGGGAACTGGCCCTGCGCCACCTGTTCACGATCCCGGATACGGTCGTCGTGCTGACCCCCAGCGGCGGCCGTCATGTCTGGCTGAGCGGCCCGCCAGACGTCGTCGTCCCCAACTCGGCCGGCCGCCTGGCCCCCGGAATCGACATCCGCGGCGCGGGCGGCTACCTCGTGGGCCCCGGCTCACGCACCGAACACGGCGCCTACGGCACGGCCCCGGGCACCGCCCACCTGGCACCCGCCGCCTGCCCGCCGTCCCTTCTGCAGCTCCTCCTGCCCCCGCCGCGCACCGGCCGCCACGCCGGCCCTGCCTCGGCGGGGCAACACGGCCAGGGCCTCGTCCAGTTCGTGCTCGCCGCCCACGAGGGCCAGCGCAACACCCGCCTCTTCTGGGCCGCCTGCCGTGCCTACGAGAACGGCCTCGGCCAGGACCTCACCGAGGCCCTCGTCGACGCCGCCATCCACACCGGCCTCACCGAACGCGAGGCCCGCTCGACCATCACCTCGGCATCCCGCATGACGAGGCACCGCCCCTAGCCCCGCCACAACCGAAAACGGCCCCCCTATGAGCCCCGAAAACCGAGGAAGGCCGACCAACAACCACTCACGCGCGCGTGCACCCCAAAAACACCTATGCAACGCACCACCAAGAACAACAGGGGCGCCCGGAACCTCTCGGTTCCGGACGCCCCTGCTTCCCGCACTGCGGTGGGTGTGGGATTTGAACCCACGGTCACATCGCTGCGACGACGGTTTTCAAGACCGTTCCCTTAGGCCGCTCGGGCAACCCACCCCGCGCCGCTGGGAGATCGGCGCGGGGACAAGACTAACCGGTCAGCTGTCGCCCTCGCGCTGGCCCAGGGTGACTTCGGCGGTCTGCTGCTTGCCGTCGCGGGTGTAGGTGAGTTTGACGGTGTCGCCGGGCTGGTGGGTCCAGATCTCGCCGATGAGGGTGGGGCCGCTGTCGATCACCCGGTCGTCGAGCTTGGTGATGACGTCGCCGGGCTTGAGGCCGGCCTTGGCGGCGGGGCCGTTCGGCGTGACCGCGTCCGAACCGCTGGCGCCCTGCTCGGTGATCTTCGCGCCCGTGCCCTCCTCCAGGGAGACCGAGGCGCCGATCACCGGGTAGACGGGCTTGCCGGTCTTGATCAGCTGCTGGGCGACGGTCTTCGCCTGGTTGATCGGGATCGCGAAGCCCAGGCCGATGGAACCGGACTGGCTCGTGCCGCCCAGGCCGCCGCCGCTGGAGGACTGGATGGCGGAGTTGATGCCGATGACCGCGCCGTTCGCGTCCAGCAGCGGGCCGCCGGAGTTGCCCGGGTTGATCGAGGCGTCGGTCTGCAGGGCGCTCATGTACGAGGCCTTGCTCTGGGCGCTGCCGTCGCTGGAGGCCACCGGGCGGTTCTTGGCGCTGATGATGCCCGTGGTCACCGTGTTCGACAGGCCGAAGGGCGCGCCGATCGCGATCGTCGAGTCGCCGACGGCGATCTTGTCGGAGTTGCCGAGGTGCAACGGCTTGAGGTCGCTCGGTGCGTTCTTGAGCTTGATGACCGCGACGTCGTAGCCCTGGGCGTGGCCCACCACCTCGGCGTCGTACTTCTTGCCGTTCGAGAAGGTCGCCGAGAGCTTGCCGCTGTCGACCGCCTCCGCCACCACGTGGTTGTTGGTGAGGATGTGGCCCTGGGTGTCGAAGACGAAGCCGGTGCCCGTGCCGCCCTCGCCGTTGCTCCCCTCGGCCTCGATGGTGACCGTGCTCGGCAGCGCCGTGGCGGCCACGTTCGCGACCGTGCCCGGGTCACGTTTGAGGTCTCCGCCGCTCTCGGAGGCGGCAACTGTCGTGGAGCCCGTGGAGTCGTCGTTCCGGTCGGCGGCCCAGTAGCCGATGCCACCACCCACGCCGCCCGCGACCAGCGCGGCCACCAGGACCGCGGCGACCAGACCGCCGCGCCCGCCGGACTTGGGCTTGGGCGCGGGCTGTTGGTACGAGGAGCCCCAGGTGTCCCCCGAGCCGCCCTCGCCGCCGCTCGCGTACGAGGGTGTGGCCGGCGGCGGAGGCGGCCAGGCACCCGCTTCCGGTGCCGGGCCCGCGGCCTCGGGCGCCCCGGAGGGGACCGGGGGCAACGCGGCTGTCGGCGCACCTTCTTGGGAAACGCCCGAATCCTGGGAGTAGGCCGACTCCTGGGAGTACGCCGGACCCTGGGACGGAGCCGTGCCCTGATGGGGGTCCACGCCCTGATGGGGGTCCACAGGGTCCGTTGCCGGCGACACCCCCCGCTCCGGCGGCACGGAAGCAGCAGGAGTGTCCACCGGCACGGGAGGTGCAGACGGGGCCGGGGGTACCGCAGTGCCCTCGTTCTCGGTGCTCACAGCTCTTCCTCTCGATCCACGGCTGTTCAGTCAGGTCGCACTCGGTCACGATCACTCACGTGTGTTCATGACTCCACCCGCGAGCGTTCAGGAACCGGCGCGATTCAGCTGTGCATGTGCTTTTGTATGCCGTCAGCTTTTCCCATGGGCCGTCAGGGCACCATAAGCGGTGCCTGTGACTCCGGGATCTTCATTTATATCGGACAGGTCTGACAAAACCATCGCATGCACCACACCATCGACGTCACGCCTACCCACTCGCGATGGCACCATGACGCGGTGACCCACGCACGACAGCACCTGAACCAGGTCGTCGCCCACCGCGGGGCCTCCGAAGAGGCCCCGGAGCACACCCTGGCCGCGTACGAGAAGGCGATCGAGGACGGGGCGGACGCCCTGGAGTGCGATGTACGGCTGACCGCGGACGGACATCTCGTCTGCGTCCACGACCGCCGCGTCAACCGCACCTCCAACGGCCGCGGCGCCGTCTCCGCCCTGGAGCTCGCCGACCTCGCCACCCTGGACTTCGGCTCCTGGAAGAACCGCGACGAGGCGCCCGACTGGGAACAGCAACGGCCCCCGTCCTGGGAGCAGCAGTCCGTGCTCACCCTGGAGCGGCTGCTCGAACTCGTCGCCGACGCCGGCCGCCCCGTACAGCTCGCCATCGAGACGAAGCACCCCACGCGCTGGGCGGGCCAGGTCGAGGAGCGCCTGCTCGTACTCCTGAAGCGCTTCGGCCTGGACGCTCCGCCCTCGGCCGCCGAGTCGCCCGTTCGCGTCATGAGTTTCTCGGCGCGCTCGCTGCACCGCGTCCGTGCCGCGTCCCCGACCCTGCCGACGGTCTATCTCATGCAGTTCGTCTCGCCCCGCCTGCGCGACGGACGGCTGCCCGCGGGGGTGCGGATCGCGGGTCCCTCGATGCGCATCGTCCGCAATCACCCGGCGTACATCGAGCGCCTGAAGCGTGCCGGACATCACGTTCACGTATGGACGGTGAACGAGCCCGAGGATGTCGATCTCTGTGTCGAGCTGGGCGTCGACGCCATCATCACCAACCGCCCGCGCGCGGTGCTCCACCAACTGGGCCGCTGACCTGGGGCCCTTCGGAGTCCCCCGCGCGGCTACCCCCGACCCTCGGCCATACCGTCGAATTCAGGCCACACGATTACAGGGAGTGCTCCGGCGCGTTCGGTCCGTATTCGATCGTTACGAGTGCGTCACTGCACGTGCATTGGCCGGTTTCCGGTCCAGTCCAGAGGGGCATTCACACCGTGGCGTGGGGCAAAGGAGGTCTCGGGGGTGGCGTTGGTGGTGGCACAGGAGGTGCCCACGTCGTCGAGCATGGCCGTACCCCATGGCCCTGCGGGCGTGGGGGAAGCAAGGCACCGGATGCGGGCTCAGCTGCGTACCGGCGGTGTGGCGGAAACGGTCATCGACGATGCCGTATTGATCCTTTCCGAACTATTGAGCAACGCCTGCCGACACGGCAGGCCGTTGGGTGACGCCCTGGCAGGGGACGGCGACGTCCGGTGCGCGTGGCGCGTCGAACCGACCGGCAGGCTCACCGTGGAGGTGACGGACGGCGGCGGTCCGACCCGTCCGGTTCCGGCCACGCCCTCGGTCACCGCACGCGGCGGTCGCGGGCTGAACATCATCACGGCGCTGGCCGACGACTGGGGCGTCCGGGACGACGCCCGCGGTGAGGTCACGGTGTGGGTGGTCGTGCACAAGGACGCACACGCGGGACATCGCCGCGACGACTTCGCCGCGCGCGTCACGGCCCCGTCGGTGTCCGCGATACCCGACCTCGGCTTCGGGAACGCTTTCGACAGCCTGGACTGAGAACGACCTGATCCGAGGACGCCCCCGGTCGGCGGACGAGGAGACGACTCCGGGGACGACCTGCCCCGAAGCAACCCGAAGCAGACGGAAGCACTTGTTCAAGGACGAACCGAATCACCGCTTCCGGGACGACTCGGCACGTTGTCCACAGGGTCCCGTGGCTCCCCGTACGAGCGGCTAGGCTCGCGCCCGTACGAGTCGAGCCGTAACCGGGAGACATCCACGATGGCCAAGAAGCGACCCCAGACGAAGGCCAAGCAGCCTCAGCTGACGGATGGAGAGATCCCGGTCGTCGGGGCACGCGAGCCCTGCCCATGCAACAGCGGCCGCCGTTACAAGGCCTGTCACGGACGGGCCGCCGCGCACGCTGTGACCGAGCTGGTGCACCGCCCCTTCGAAGCGCTGGCGGGCGAGGCCGACTGGGTCGCGCTGCGCGAGCTGGTGCCCGCGGCCACCGTCGAGCTGCATCTGAAGGAGGCGCTCCCGGAGGGCGTCCCGTCGGTCACGCTCGCGACGGTGCTGCCGATGGCGTGGCCGGCGCTGCGCCGCGAGGACGGCTCGGTCCTGATCGGCCTGCAGAACGACACGGCGTCCGGTGACATCAGCCGCGACCTGGCCGACACGCTCGGGCGCGCGCTCACCGCGGAGCCCGGCACTCCGGTCCAGGGCCGTCGCGCCCCGGCCGACGGACCGCGGCTGCAGGACCTCCTCGACCCCGAAGGCGCGTTCGAGCCAGTTGTGCACCCTGGGTTCGAATTCTGGGTTCCGGACGCGCAGAACGCGACCACGGAGGTGACCGCCTCCCTGGAGCGGGCCAACGCCGCCGCCATCCCGACCGTGAAGCTCTCGGGTGTCGACGCCGCGTACTGGTGCGAGACGCCCGACAAGAACCACCTGCGCTGGGTCATGCCGCACCCGGAGGAGCAGCTTCTGGACGCACTCGCCCGGCTGCACGCCGCTGGCCGGTCGAGCCTCGGCGACGGCACCCGTCTCGTGGGCTCCTTCCGTGCCCACGGCCTCACGGTGCCGGTCTGGGACCTGCCGACCGGCGTCACGGCGGAGGATGTCGAGAAGCCGGCCGCCGAGTTCGCCGAGCGGCTCGCCGGCGCGCTGGCCTCGGACGCACCGCTCACCCCGGACGAGCGCCGGGCGCGCGGCGGCCTCACCAACCGGCAGGTCACGCTCAGCTGAGGCACAGCCGACACCCAGGTGGGACTGCCCGACCGGTCAGTCGGCCGACAGGGCCGTGGACCGGGTGACTCCTGTCACAACTCCCCGTTGTGGCAGGGAAGTCGGTGTCCGAATAGCCGAGATCGAATTTGCGAACCGCCGATCTCTTGTTACCGTTCCATTAGCCCGGTTGCTGGTGCATCCCCCGTCGCCAGCAACCGGGTCTTTTCATTCCCGGATCCGGACCCCCTGCCGGCGGAAGCCTCAACGCGCGTTCTACGCAGGCGAGTTGCTCCCCGAGCGCAACAACAGCGGCCCCTCGGCCCCCTCCGCGAACTCCACCACCGCCGTGTACGCACCAGCGTCCCCCGCCGTGCGCTCCCGCGGTGTCTCGCACACCCCCGGCTCGTCGTCCGCGCCCACGGCGCAGTGCATCCGTACGGTGCGGCCGTCGGGCCCCATGAGGGTCAGCACGGACGTCAGATCGTCACCGGTCGCGTTGCGGTAGTACGTACGCGCCCAGGTGTCCCGCCCCTGGGTCAGCACGCAGGTCTGCGCCTCGATGCCGTCGGGAGAGGCGAGTTCGGGACCGCAGCGGGCGGCGGTGGCGAGGCCCAGGCCGAGCGTCAGGGGGCTCTCGGAGGGCGCGGAACGGGGTTCGGGCGCTTGTGGTGCGCCGGCGCGACCGGCGGCGGCAGCGGGCGCGTCGTCGGAGCCACGTGCGCCCGAGGCGCGTACGGAGTCGTCGGAGGCGCGTGAGCCGTCGTCGGAGGTCCGTGGGGTCGCGGAATCCATGTCACCCACAGGTCCCGCGGAGGCCACGGCCAGTGGCAGCGCGGCCATGAGCGCTACCGCGCCCGCCAGCGCGATCGGGCGGACTCTTCGAGGGCCTGGGGCTCGTCGTCCCCGGGAGTGACGCAGCATGAAAGGAACATAACGAGCGAGGGCGGGCGCGCGGCTCGCCGCGCGCCCGGTATCCCTACAACTCGGGGGCGCTCACACCCGTACGGGTGAGGGCCTCCACCACGGCGTCCACGACCGCCTCGACATCGGGTACCCAGGGGGCGGCCGATCCGGGCAGCGGAGCCCGCTCCCAGCGCAGCTGGCCCTGGCCGGTCTCGGACGGGGGCAGCGCCACATAGCCGCCCTCGCCGTGGAAGCGCAGCGAGCCCGGAACGTGGTCCTGGGCGTAGAGCAACTCGCCCAGCTGTTCCAGGGAGTACGGCTTCACGAGCAGCGCCCAGCGCGTCGGGGACGCGATCACGGGGCCGAGGCGCATCCCCATGTGGTCGAGCGCGAGGAGCGCGCGGGACGCGGCGAGCGCCGGCAGGCTCACCGCGCAGGGTGCCTTGTCCCCGGTGGCCAGGATGATCGGCGCCGTAGGCCGGTTCGTCCACCACCAGCGCACCATCCGCTCATCGGTGGTGGCCGCGAGGAGGCCGGGGTCGAAGGGATGGGCACCGGGCACTGTGCATTCCGGGTCGGGGCACGCGCATCGGGCCCGCCCCTGCGGGTCCGCCGCCACTCCCGGGAGTACGGGCCACTGCCATGCGGTCGCGAAGGTCAGGGCCGCGCCGAGCATCTCAGGCTGTCCGCCGTTTCGCTTGGACAGGAGCCTGCGTCGCTTTCCGAGGATCTCGCGCATGAGCGCTCGTTCCTTTCCGTTGCACGCCTGGCAACACCGAGGACCACATCACACCATGTGTCGATCACTTCACTGTGCGTACCTGCTGGCGCATCACACCCCCGTCAGAGACAAGGGGAACCCCTATGGGCCGAGCGTTGGGCTGCGTCCGCGTCCATACTGCGTCTGGCAAAAGCACGGGCATGGCGTGGGGTGGCGGCGCCTGGCGTTTGCCGTCGCGCGTATTTCTCGCCGCCTCCGCCACGGGAGGATGGGGCACGGTCGTCGATGGTTAAGACGCCCGGGTCCGTCGCCAGGTTCCGGGACGATCCCAACCACCCCTGGCCTTCACCGAGTACGTACCCATCACGACCGCTGTGACGCTCCGTCGAACAAGGCCAGTCGACCTCAATACGCCGAGACTCGAGTCAGTTTTAAGCCAACTTTGCAATTCCGCAACGGTCCCACGGACACCAGGAATCCCGGCAGGACAATGCTGGACATCCCCTCACGAGTGCGTGTACATGTGGAGACACTGCTAGCGGCGCAGAATGACATGGGGGTTTGCGATGCTATTGAGCAATACGCACCGGTCGGAAAGCCGGACGCCATGAACGCCCCTCACCTCCCGAAAGTGGCCGGAATCGATTCAACGGTTCCATCGCCCACACACACTGTCGCGCCCGCGCCTGCCGCCCCGGGTGCCTCTTCGACCACTTCTCCCAACGCCCCCGGGGCCGTTCTCCAGGACAGACTCGCAGGTTGGGTCTCTGATCTCACCACTCTGCACGAACTGACCGAGCGCCTGGCGCGCACCGCCGCACTGCCGGACGCGCTGCAGGAGCTGCTGCGCGCCGGAGCCGCCCTCGTGGGCGCCCGGCGCGGTCTCGTGGTCCTGGAACCGGGTGACGGACTCGGCCCCGACACCACCATCGGCCTGGGTCTGGCCCGCGCCGATCTCGGCCACATCGAGACCGTCCCGCGCAGCGCCATGTCGTACGGCAAGATCCTCGACGGTCTCCCCGGGGGCGAGGGCGAGATCGCCCAGCCCGACCTCCTCTCCGAGGACGGTCTCGACCCGCGCCACCGCGAGGTCGCCGCCCGCCTCGGCTACGCCGCGAGCTACGCGCTCCCCCTGTCCACGGAGGAGGCGGGCCGACTGGGCGCCGCCGTGTGGCTGTACGACGAGCCCGCCGAACCCGTCGAGCGCCAGCGGCACCTGGTGGGCCTGTACGCGCGCTACGCGGCCGAGCACCTGGCCCGGCTGGTGGAACTGGACCGCACGCGCGCGTGCATGACGACCATCTCCGAGGAACTGCTCCCCTCGCGGCTGCCCCGCGTCTCCGGAGTTCAGCTCGCCGCCCGGCACCGCACGGGGCCGCGCGGCGGCGGCGACTGGTACGACGCGCTGCCGCTGCCCGACGCCGCGCTCGGCCTCGCGGTCGGGTCCGTCACCGGTTCGGGACCCAGCGCGGTCGCCGCGATGGGCCGCCTGAGGGCCTCCCTGAGGGCGTACGCGGTGATGGAGGGCGAGGACCCGGTCGCCGTCCTGTCCGACCTCGAACTGCTGCTGCGGCTGACCGAGCCCGCCCGTTCCGCCACCGCCCTGTTCGCGTACTGCGAGCCCGCGCTGCGCAAGATCACGCTCGCCGGGGCCGGGCACAGCCCGCCGCTGGTGATCGGCGAGCGGCGCACGGAGTACGTGGAGACGTCCCTGTCGGCGCCCCTGGGGATGCTCGCCTGCTGGGAGGCGCCGAGCGTGGAGTTCCAGGCCGAGCCCGGAGAGACGGTTCTGCTCTACACGGACGGGCTGCTGCACCGCACCGGCGACCCCATGGACCGTGCCTTCTCACGGCTGCACGCGGCAGCCGCGTCCGTGCCGAGGGCGCTGCGCACCGACCCGGGCGCGGTCGCCGACCACGTTCTGCGGAGTGTGCTGCCGGACGGACTCGACGTCGCCGACAGCGACGAGGACGTGGTGCTCCTGGCGGCACGCTTCGAGTGAGCGTCCCGCCCCTTCGGGCGAGCCCCTCGGGACAGGTCTTCCGGCCCTGGGCGTCCTTCCGTACGACCGTACGATGGAGGGCGTCCAGAGTCGTATCGAGGAGGCAGACCGTGTCGGAGGCGCTCAACCCGGAGACCCCGGAAGCTGTGCTTGACGATGACGCCGACCAGGCGGAAGAAGAGAAGCCGCTCAAGCAGCGCAAGAACGGCCTGTACCCGGGCGTGTCCGACGAGCTGGCCGAGAGCATGAAGTCCGGCTGGGCCGACACCGAGCTGCACGGCCTGGAGCCGATCCCGCAGGCCGCGTACACCGCCGCCCGCCGTGCCGCGCTCTCCGCGCGCTTCCCGGGCGAGCGCCTGGTGATCCCGGCGGGCAACCTGAAGACCCGCTCGAACGACACGGAGTACCCCTTCCGTGCCTCGGTCGAGTACGCGTACCTGACCGGCAACCTGACCGAGGACGGCGTCCTGGTCCTGGAGCCGACGTCGGGCGGCCACAAGGCCACGATCTACCTGCTGCCGCGCTCCGACCGCGAGAACGGCGAGTTCTGGCTCTCCGGCCAGGGCGAGCTGTGGGTCGGCCGCCGCCACTCGCTGACCGAGGCCGGGCAGTTGTACGGCATCCCGGCCTCCGATGTCCGCGAGATCGCCGACACGCTGCGCGAGGCGACCGGCCCGGTGCGGGTCGTGCGCGGCTACGACGCCGGCGTCGAGGCGGCGCTCACCGACAAGGTGACCGCCGAGCGCGACGAGGAGCTGCGCGTCTTCCTCTCCGAGGCGCGGCTGGTCAAGGACGAGTTCGAGGCCGGCGAGCTGCAGAAGGCCGTCGACTCGACGGTCCGCGGTTTCGAGGACGTGGTGAAGGTCCTCGACAAGGCGGAGGCCACGTCCGAGCGCTACATCGAGGGCACCTTCTTCCTGCGCGCGCGGGTCGAGGGCAACGACGTCGGGTACGGCTCCATCTGCGCCGCCGGACCGCACGCGTGCACGCTGCACTGGGTGCGCAACGACGGCCCCGTACGCTCCGGCGACCTGCTTCTGCTCGACGCGGGCGTGGAGACCCACACGCTCTACACCGCCGACGTCACGCGCACGCTGCCGATCAACGGCACGTACAGCGAGATCCAGAAGAAGATCTACGACGCGGTGTACGAGGCCCAGGAGGCCGGTATCGCGGCCGTGCAGCCGGGCGGCAAGTACCGCGACTTCCACGACGCCTCGCAGCGCGTGCTGGCCCGGAAGCTGGTCGAGTGGGGGCTCGTCGAGGGCCCCGTGGAGCGCGTTCTGGAGCTCGGGCTGCAGCGTCGCTGGACGCTGCACGGCACCGGTCACATGCTCGGCATGGACGTCCACGACTGCGCCGCCGCGCGGACGGAGACGTACGTGGACGGCACACTGGAGCCAGGCATGTGCCTGACCGTCGAGCCGGGCCTGTACTTCCAGGCGGACGACCTGACCGTGCCCGAGGAGTACCGGGGCATCGGCGTCCGCATCGAGGACGACATCCTCGTCACGGAGAACGGCAACCGGAACCTGTCCGCCGGGCTGCCTCGCCGGTCGGACGAGGTCGAGGCGTGGATGTCAGCCCTCAAGGGCTGACATTGCTCATGGGCACATTGCTCATGGGCTGACATGACATGGATGGCCGGGTACCAGTGTGGTGCCCGGCCATACGTCTGCGCGCGGTCGGTGGCTGGTCGCGCTCCGGCGGGGCAGCCGCACCATGTCACGGCCCCGCGCCCCTGGAAGAAGGGACGCGTTTCACCGAGGGGGACTTGTCTGTGGACGCGTTCTGGTCCGGCGTCGGTGTCGATCTGCACCTCGAACCCGACGCCGCCGACGGGCGCCGGGCCGGGCTCGAACGGGCGTTGCGCGATGCCGTACGGGACGGGCGGCTGGCGCCCGGAACACGGTTGCCCGCGACGCGCCGGCTCGCGGCCGAGCTCGGGATCTCGCGTGGCACGGCCAAGTCGGCGTACGACCAGCTGATCGCCGAGGGGTATCTGACCGCGCGGCAGGGGTCCGGCACGCAGGTCGCCCCGCTGCCCTCCCCGGCCGCGGACGCGCCGGAGGCAACCACGCGCGCGCGTGCACCCCGTTTCGATCTGCGGCCCGGCAGCCCCGACGTCGGTACGTTCCCGGCGGCGGCCTGGCTGCGCGCGCTGCGCCGGGCCATCGCGAGCGCGCCCTCCCCGGCCTACGACTACGGGGACCCGCGCGGCCGGATCGAGCTGCGGACGGCGTTGTCGGGGTACCTGGGGCGGGCGCGCGGGGTGATCGCGCCGCCCGAGCGGATCGTCGTCACCTCCGGGTACGTTCAGGGGCTCGCGCTCCTCACCCGCGTGCTGGACGCCGGTGTGATCGCCATGGAGGACCCCGGCCTCCCCTTCCACCGGGACGTGGTGCGGCACAACGGCGGAACCGTGGTCCCTGTGGAGGTCGACGAACGGGGTGCTTCGGTACGGGGGTTGGACGACGCGGCGGCCGTCGTCCTCACGCCCGCGCACCAGTACCCGACCGGGGTGACGCTGCACCCGGAGCGGCGGCGGGCCCTCACCGACTGGGCACGCGCGCGTGGAGGGCTGATCGTCGAGGACGACTACGACGGGGAGTTCCGCTACGACCGTCAGCCCGTGGGCGCCCTCCAGGGGATGGCACCCGGCCATGTCGTCTACCTGGGGACGGCGTCCAAGACGCTCGGGCCGGCGCTGCGGCTCGGCTGGATGGTGCTGCCGCCGCACCTCGTGGACGCGATCGCCGACGCCAAGCTGCACACCGACCACCACACGGAGTCCATCGGCCAGTTGGCCCTCGCCGAAATGATCACCAGCCACGCCTACGACCGGCACGTACGCGCGTGCCGCCTGCGGTACCGGCGGCGACGGGACCAGTTGCTGGACCGGGTGGGAACGCGGCGCGGGGTACGGGGCATCGCGGCGGGGCTGCACGCGCTGATCGACGTGAGCGACGAGGCCGCGGTGCTGGCGCGGGCCGCGGAGGAGGGGCTCGCGGTGGGACACCTCGGGGAGCACTGGCACAAGGCCGACGCCGGACGGCCGCAGGGGCTCGTGGTCGGGTACGGCACGCCTCGGGAGCGGGTCTATCCGGAGGCGCTGGAGGTGCTGGGCCGGGTGCTGGAGGGGGCCTGAGGGGCGGTCCGAGGCCTTGAGCGGGGGCCTTGAGGCGGGGTGAATTGGGCCAAGAAAGTGCGTGAATATTGGACCTGTTGAGGGCTCCATTCCGCCCGTAGCGTCGTAGTCATGACGAACCGAGTCGCACCCGCCGGAGCCCCCGCGAAGACGAGCCGCGTGATCCCGCCCGCGGGTCCGCAGCGCGTTCTGGCTCTGGCTCAGTTGAGCAACTCCGTCGGGGACGGTGCCTACTACGTCACGTCCGCCCTCTACTTCACCCATGTCGTCGGGCTCGCCCCCGCGCGCGTGGGGCTCGGACTCACGGTCGCGTGGGCGGTCGGTTCGCTGGTGGGCGTGCCCCTTGGGCGGCTCGCCGACCGGCGTGGGCCGCGCGGCACGGCGGTGCTGCTGGCGCTCGCGACGAGTGTCGCGGTGGCGTCCTTCCTCGTCGTACGCGGCTTCGTGCCGTTCGTGCTCGCGGCGTGCGTGTACGCCTCCGCGCAGTCGGGGCTGGCGGCGGCCCGGCAGGCGCTGCTGGCCGGGCTGGTGTCCCGGGAGGAGCGGACAGGGCTGCTCGCGCACCTCCAGTCGACGCTCAACGCCGGTCTCGCGGTGGGCGCGGGGCTCGGCGGACTCGCACTGCACCTGGGCACGCGGGAGGCCTACCTCGGGGTGTTCGCGCTGGACGCGGTGAGCTTCCTGCTGTGCGCGGCGGTGCTGCTGCGGCTGCCCGTCGTGAAGGCGGTGCACGCGCGCGTGGCCGACGAAAAGGGGCGGGGCAACGCCCTCGGAGTGCTGCGCGATCGCCCGTACGCCCTGGTGACACTGCTCAACACCGTGCTGTTGCTGCGGATGCCGCTGCTGAGCCTGGGCATCCCGCTGTGGATCTCCGAGCGGACCGAGGCACCGACCTGGCTGGTGTCCGCGCTGTTCGTGCTCAACACCGGTGCGGTGATGCTCTTCCAGGTACGGATGGCACGCGGGGTGCGGGGGCCTGCGTCGGCCACGCGCGCGGTGCGGCGTTCGGGGCTCGTGATGCTGGCGTCGTGCGCGGTGTTCGCGCTGTCGGCGGGGGTCTCGCCCTGGGTGGCGGTGGCCGTGCTGACGGTCGGCGCGGTGCTCCAGGTCGTCGCCGAGATGCAGCAGTCGGCGGGTTCCTGGCAGCTGTCGTTCGACCTCGCCCCCGCCGACCGGGTGGGCGAGTACCAGGGCTTCTTCGGTACGGGCGTGACGGTGGCGCGGACCGCGGGGCCGCTGGTGCTGACGTCGATGCTCGTGGGGTGGGGGACGCCCGGGTGGCTGCTCCTGGGAGGCCTGATACTGGCGGCCTCGTACGCCATGGGGCCTGCCGTGCGGTGGGCGACGGACAGCCGGCCCGCCGCCGCACCGATGGTCAGGCGGCCAGTACCGGTGAACTGACCGTCACCGGCAGCGAGTCCACGAACAGGGCCCCCGCGAGCAGCCCGCTGCTTCCGCGGGGGCTCCACGCGCGCGTGTGCAGGTCGTCGTCGAAGGCGGCCAGCGCCGCGCGGCCCGCCTCTGTGGACGTACTGCCCGCCTCCAGAACCCCGCGGGCGCCCGCCTGGACGTGCCGCAGACCGTGCGGGCCCACCGTGTAGAGCAACTCCGTGTCCTGGAGCGTCGACATCACGGTCACCAGGGCGTCGAGCCGGGCGTACGGCTCGGGGACGCCCGCCGAGCGGGCCGTGGCCAGTGCCTCCAACGCCCGCCTTACGTGCGGGAATCCGGCCCTGGCCTCGCCCCTCGCTCCGGCCGCGCCGTACTGCGCGGAGACCGACGAGCCGCGGGAGGGCCGACGCGGCGCCCGCCGGTCGGGGTGCGCCGCGATCCGCTTGGCGGTCGCGGCCAAGTCGCGCCCCGTGGCGCGGGGTTCCAGGGCCGCCGCGGCGACCAGCAGGCCGAGCACCCACAGGGCTCCGCGGTGGCCGCCGCCCGCCAGGACCACCGAGTGCTCGGTGGAGCGCCCTATCGCGCCGAGCTCCGCCCTCAGTTCCGGTGTCGCCGAACCGGTGCGGCGGGCGGCCGCCGCCATGGCCGCGAGGCCCGGGGCCAGCGCCTTGGCCGACCAGCGCAGGGAGCAGTGGTCCTCGCCGGTCGCGCGGGCGGCGAGGTCACGCGGGTCGGGCAGTCCGGGCTTGGGGGCCAGCGCCAGGTGCCCGGTCAGGGCGGTCACGGCGGCGTGGGCCAGCGTCTCGTCCTCACGACTGCTCATCGAAACTTCACGGCCTCTCATCGACGTAAACGCTTACGAGGAGGATTCGGTGGAGGAGGCCGACGCGCTCGGGGCGTCGCTCGGCGCATCGCCGGGCGCGCCGCTCGGGGGCGTTCCGCCGCCACCGCCGCCGCTGCCCGCGCCCGTGTTCTCGGTGTCCGGGTCGATGCCGAGGGTGATGGATCCCTTGTAGCCCTTGGACGGGTCCTTCTTGTGGACGGGCTTCAGGGTGAGCAGGCCGCTGGAGGCGCCTCCGCCGTCGTAGACCATGTCGTCGTCGAGCTTGGTCCAGGTGCCGGTGTGCTGCGAGTACGGCTCCAGCTCGAAGATCTGCTCGGCGACGGCGTCATCGAAGAAGAGCTGGCCGGTGAAGTTGACCTTGCCGCCCTCGTAGGTGCCGTCCTCCTTCTCGCCGCCGGTGTGCACCTTCACGTGGATGTGGCAGGTCCTCGGCGTGTACCAGCCGGGGACGATCGTCTCGAACTTGACGACCCCGTTGGCGTTGGCGACCTGGTAGCCGCGCAGGTACGTCTTGTCGTCGGCGGTCGAGCCGTCCTCGCTCTCGGCGGGCGCCGAGCCGCCGGGGTTGGCGGTCGTGTAGCCGGAGTAGTAGCCCCAGGCGTCGCAGTGCCAGATCTCCACGGCCGCGCCGGCCACCGGGGCGCACGACTCGGTGGTGTCCTGCACGGTGATGCGCAGCGTCAGCGGGACACCGCTCTTGCCCTCGGTGATGTCCTTCCGCACGAGAGCGCCGTCCAGGTAGTACGGGCCCTCCGTGACACTGGACATGAGGACACAGGTGCCGCTGCTCGAACCGGCGGACGCGCTCGCGGCGGCCGTCTCCGTGGCCGTGGCGGTCGTCTCGTCGGCGAAGGCGGACTGGTATCCCGCGATCGCGAGCCCACCGGCCGCGACCGTGCCACCGGTGACCGCGATCGCGCGGCGCCGGGTGATCGTCGTGTCTTTGTGTGTTCCCGTCATGCCAGGAAAGCTAGGGACGCCGTCCGTCAGGAACATGGGGGGCGGCTGTGAGGACCCTGAGAATCCCGGGGAGGGCGAAGCAGGCGGGAAACCCCCCTCCTAGGGGGTGGCCATCAGCGGCGTGTCCTCGCGCCACTTGAGCATCTTGTCGAAGCTGACCACCGCGCCGCCCCGGCCCGGCTTGTTGCCGATGTGGACGTGGTCGGCGAGCTCCTGGATCAGACAGAGGCCCCGGCCGTTCTCGGCGTCGCTGTGGGCGGGCCGGACGCGGGCTCGTCCCCGTCCCGAGGGGAACCCTGGTCCGGAGTCGGCCACTTCGATACGGCACGTCTCGCCGTCCAGGTAGGCCGTGACCCGGTAGGCCTCGCCGGACTCCCCATGGACGGACTCACCCCCGTGCTCGACGGCGTTGGCGCAGGCCTCGCTCAGCGCGACGGAGAGGTCGTAGGAGATGTCGGGATCCACCCCTGCCGACTCCATCGTGCCGAGCAGCAGGCGCCGGGCGAGCGGCACGCTCGCCGCTTCACGCCGGAGATGGAGGGACCACCAGATGCTCATGCTCCAGCCTCCTGGCCGCGGCTCGACATACCGATACGTATTGCCGCACAGGGCCGGGTGTAAGCGTGCCGTTGACGTGATGCCGCCCATTCGGGGGATGTGCCGACTCCATCCGCCGGTGTATGTGCGTACTACCGGTGTCAGAACGTGACCTTCCGGAACGTACGTCACCTTGTGGACCTGCCGTGTGGAGCCGGTGAGCCCAGTGCGATGATGAGCCCGCCATGACTGCCCCCCACCAGCGCGCGTGTACCGGAGGTGATCTCCGGGTCCTGAGGGCCGCGGTGTTCACCGCGGTCTGTGTCGTGCTGGCCGCGGCCGGTCATGCGATCGTCTCCTGCGCCACGGTTCCCCTGTGGTCGCTGGGTGCCGGATTCCTCGCCGTCTTCGCCGTCGCGGCACCGCTCGCCGGGCGTGAGCGCTCCCTGCCGGGCATCGCCGTACTGCTCGCGGTCGGCCAGACCGCGCTGCACACGCTCTTCGGACTCGGCCAGCACGGCACGACCGCGACGGCGGCCACCGGTGTGGACGCCTCGCTCGTGGCCCGGGCCGCCCGGCTGGTGTGCGGCGCGTCCGTCGCGACGCTCAGTCCCGCCCAGGCGCAGCGGATCCTCGCCGACGCCCGGCTGGACACGGTCGGGGTGGGCGGAACGGGCGGGTCGGGCACGGCTCACGCGGCCCACGAACAGGCGGGCGCCATGGCGTCGGCCGCCACCGGAACGCCGATGTCGGCGCTGCCGTCGCTGTCCATGTTCCTCGGCCACGTTCTCGCCGCCGCCGCCACCGGATGGCTGCTGCGCCGCGGGGACGTCGCGCTGCGGCGCCTCCTGCGCCTCTCGGCGCACGGAGTGGCCGAAGGGGCGCTCGTCTCCCTGCGCGGGGCCCTGGCGCTCGTACGCGCCCTGCTGGCGGGTCTCCCGGGCACGTCCCCCGAGGCGCCGCGCGTACCGCGGGCCACGGAGTACGTGCCACCGGCCGTGCCCGCGACCGCTCTTCAGCACTCGGTCGTCCGGCGCGGTCCGCCGGCCCACGGGGTTCTCGCCCTCGCCGCCTGACGCGACGCACCACTTCTGGACGTATCACTCCCGGGGTGCCGTCGTGCGGCACGCGCGCGTGCCCGCTCTTTCGCACGCGCAACCCCGTTCTGCCACCGAACCAGTGCTGAAAGTGGAGTGTCCTGCCATGAAGGCTTCCCGTATCGCCGCGACCGGCGCCGTCGCCGCCTCCGCCGTCCTCGTCCTGTCCGGCCCCGCGTTCGCGCACGTCAGCGTGCAGCCCGAGGGCACGGCCGCCAAGGGTGGCTACGCGACCGTCAACTTCAAGGTGCCGAACGAGCGCGACAAGGCCTCGACCACCAAGCTCGAAGTGAACTTCCCGGCCGACCACCCGCTCGCCTCGGTGATGCCGCAGGCCGTCGACGGCTGGACCGTCAAGGTCACCAAGTCCAAGCTCGAGAAGCCGCTCGAACTGCACGGCGAGAAGATCAACGAGGCCGTCACCAAGGTCACCTGGACCGCCGACGGCAAGGGCATCCAGCCCGGCTACTTCCAGAAGTTCCCGCTCTCCATCGGCGCGCTGCCCGAGGACACCGACGAGCTGGTGTTCAAGGCGATCCAGACGTACTCCAACAAGGAGGTCGTGCGCTGGATCGAGACCCCGACGAAGGGCGAGGAGGAGCCCGAGTCGCCGGCTCCGGTGCTCGCCCTGTCCGCCGCCGAGGGCGACCACCACGGTTCCGCCTCCGCCGCCTCCGACGACTCCGCGGAGGCCGACGACGCGAAGGCCGCCGCCAACACCTCGACCACCGAGGCCGCCTCCTCCGACAGCAGCGACACCACGGCCCGTGTACTGGGCGTCGTGGGCATCGTCGTCGGCGTGGCGGGCGTGGCGTTCGGCGTGCTCGCCGGTCGTCGGCGTACCACCGCGTAAGCCAAGTCCCACTCATCGAAACCCCGGGACGCCCCACCGGGATCCCCGGCCGAATCCGTTTCCGGCCGGGGGTCCGGCCCGCCGCACAGCGGCGACCGGGTGAGGCGTCCCCCCGGAGAATGCACTATGCGCAAGAAGACGTACGCCGCTGCCGCGCTGTTCGCCGCGGCAGCCCTGACCCTTTCCGCCTGCGGCAGCGGTGACGACGCCGACAACGCGGTCGCCGAGGTCTCCGAGGAGGCGGGCTCCGACAAGGCCGCGACGGTCCTCGACAAGCCGTTCGAGAAGCCGGACCTCGTGCTCACCGACACGCACGGCAAGCAGTACGACCTCCGCAAGGAGACCAAGGGCAAGCCGACGCTGGTCTACTTCGGCTACACCAACTGCCCCGACGTCTGCCCGCTGACGATGAACAACATCGCCGTCGCCGAGAAGCAGCTGGCCCAGAACAAGCAGCTGTCGCAGGCCCAGAAGGACTCGCTCCGCATCGTGTTCGTCACCACCGACCCGGAGCGGGACACTTCCGCCGCGCTCGGCAAGTGGCTCAAGGGAATCGACCCGGACGTCGTCGGCCTGACCGGCTCCTTCGCCACCATCCAGGGCGGTGCCCGGACGCTCGGCATCTCCATCGAGGCGCCCAAGAAGGACAAGAAGGGCAAGGTCGTCTCGATGCACGGCACCCAGGTCATCGCCTTCTCCCCGAAGACCGACGGCGGGTACGTGCTGTACGGCGAGGACGCCACCGTCGACGACTACACCAAGGACCTCCCCAAGCTGATCAAGGGCGAGAAGCCGTGACGCGTCGTACGGCGGCCAGGAGGGTGCCCACGTCCACGGGCACCTCGGCGGCTGCCATCGTCGTGGCCGCCGCCCTGGCCCTGGCGGGCTGCGGCGACTCGGACTCGGGCTCCTCGGAGCCCGAACTGTCCGTCGGTTCCGTCTACATGCCGCAGCCGGTCTCGGACTCCATGGCGGCCGGTTTCCTGGTCGTCGCCAACGCCGGAGGGGCCGACGACAGGCTGTCCTCCGTCACCAGCGACATCGCCGGCGAGGTCACCCTCCACACGACGTCCGGGCAGTCGATGACCGAGGTCAAGAACCTCGACGTCCCCGGTCACGGGAAGCTCGTGCTGGAGAGCGGCGGCAACCACCTCATGTTCGAGAAGCTGAAGCGCAAGCCGAAGGAGGGCGACAAGGTGTCCCTGGAGCTGCACTTCACCAAGTCCGGGCCGATGAAGGTCGAGATGCCGGTGAAGTCCCCCACCTACCGGCCGACAGCGACCACCAAGTCGTCCCTGCAGTCGTCCTCGACGTCTCACCACTGAGGGAGGGACCAACCGTGAGCCAGACCATCGCTCCCCGCGTCCGGACGCTGCTGTTGCTGCTCCTCGCCGTCACCGGCGCGCTCCTCGCCGGGTCCGCGCCCGTCTCCGCGCACGCCGCCCTGACGGCGAGCGACCCCCAGCAGGGATCGGTGGTCAAGGAGGCGCCGGCCCAGGTGTCGCTCACCTTCTCCGAGGGTGTCGCGATGTCCGACGGCTCGGTGCGCGTGCTCGACCCCAAGGGCAAGCGCGTCGACACCGGGAAGACCAGCGAGCAGGGCACGAACACGTACTCCGTGAAGCTGCACTCGGGCCTGCCGGACGGCACGTTCACCGTCACCTACCAGGTGGTGTCGGCGGACAGCCACCCCGTCTCCGGCGCCTTCACCTTCTCCATCGGGGCCCCCTCGACGACCTCCGTCTCCGTGTCCGACCAGGAAGCCGGCGGCGGAGTGGTGGGCGGGCTCTACGGCTTCGCGCGCTATCTCTCGTACGCGGGCTTCATCCTGCTCGTCGGCGGCGCGGCCTTCGTGCTGGCCTGCTGGCAGCGGGGCACCGGGGAGCGGTCGGTTCAGCGGCTGGTCGTCTCCGGGTGGCTCGCGCTGACCGGGGCCACGCTCGCCATGCTGCTGCTGCGCGGCTCGTACACCGGCTCCGGGAAGGTCGGGGACATCTTCGACCTGGCCCTGCTCAGCGATGTGCTGCAGACCAAGACGGGCGCGGCGCTCGTCTCGCGCCTGCTGCTGCTCGCCGCGGGAGCCTTGTTCATCGCCGTGCTCTTCGGAGCGTACGAAAAGCGCGAGGACGACGAGGAGAAGGGCGATCTGACCTTCGGGCTCGCCATCGGCGGGTTCGTCGTGGCGGCGGGTCTCGCCGCGACCTGGGCCATGGCCGAGCACGCCTCGACCGGTATCCAGACCGGAATCTCGATGCCCGTCGACGTGCTGCACCTGCTCGCCGTCGCCGTCTGGCTCGGCGGCCTGTCCACGCTGCTCGTGGCGCTCTACCGCGCCCCGTCCATCGAGCCGGCCGCCGTACACCGCTTCTCCCGCATCGCGTTCGGCAGCGTGGCCGTGCTGGCCGCGACGGGCATCTACCAGTCGTGGCGACAGCTCGGCTCCTGGTCCGCGTTCACCGGGACGTCGTACGGGCAGCTGCTGCTCGTCAAGATCGGCCTGGTGGTCGTGCTCGTCGGCATCGCGTGGATATCGCGCCGCTGGACGGCGCGACTGTCGCAGGCACCGGCCACGAAGGCCGTGAAGGCCGCGAAGACCTCGGCGGCCACGCCGGTGAAGGCCACCACGAAGACCTCGGCCAAGACCCCTGCCAAGGCCTCGGCCAAGACCTCCGCGACTGCGGCGACCTCGGCGACCTCAGAGAAGTCGGAGGACGAGGACCGCGAGACCGAGGACGAGAAGGAGCCGGCCGCCACTCCCGCGGGCGGCGGTGACGGCAAGCGGGCCACCCAGCTGGCCCGGCAGCGGGCCGCGGTGGCCACCGCGCGCGAGAAGCGCGTGAGGGACGCCGATCCGCTCCGCTCGGGCCTGCGCCGCTCGGTGCTCGCCGAGGCGGGCGTCGCGGTGGTCCTGCTGGCCGTCACCACCGTGCTGACGTCCACCGAACCCGGGCGCACGGTGGAGGAGGCCGAGGCCGCCACCGCCGCCAGCTCGCAGGAGGCCACCGGCGCACTGGCCGTGGACATCCCGTTCGACACCGGCGGCAAGGACGGCAAGGGCCTCGCACGCGTCGAGATCGACCCGGCCCGCGTCGGTGGCAACGACATGCACGTCTACGTACAGCGGCCGAACGGCAAGGCCTTCGACATCCCCGAGGTCAAGGTCTCCTTCACCCTCAAGGCGAAGGACATCGGACCGCTGCCCGTGGTCCCCGACCGGATCGCCACCGGACACTGGACGGCGACCGGGGTACAGATCCCGATGGCGGGCAACTGGGCGATCGCGGTGACGGTCAGGACCTCCGACATCGACCAGGTGACCGTGGACAAGAACGCGCAGATCGGCTGAACGACACCATGGCTGAACAGTCCACTCCGGAGACGTCCTCCCCGGGTGCCCCCGCCGAAGGGGCATCCGGTCAGGGAGGCGTCTCCCAGAAGGCCGCTGCCCCGAAGGCCGCTCCCAAGGGAGCCGCTGCCAAAGGGGCCTCTTCCGAAAATGCCCCTCCTGGGGAGGCCGTTTCCCAAAAGGCCCCCTCCAAGGGCGTCATTTCGCGGCGCCGCCTGCTCGGGACCGCCGGTGCCACCGGGCTCGCGCTCGGCGCCGCGGGCGGGGCCGCCGGATATGCCGCCGCGCCCTCCGCCGACCGGACCGCGCTCCTCAGCTCGCTCGGCGCGGACGAGGTGATGTTTCACGGGAAACATCAGCCCGGCATCACGACCGCACTCCAGGCCCGCGGCCACCTCGTCGCCTTCGATCTCGCGGCGGGCGCGGGCCGCAAGGAGGCATCCGCCCTGCTGCGGCGCTGGTCGACGACGGCCCAGCGACTGATGGCGGGCGAGGCGTCCGCGAGCGCCGACACCGACGTGGCACGCGACGCCGGACCCTCGTCCCTCACGGTCACCTTCGGCTTCGGCCACAGCTTCTTCGCCCGTACGGGACTGGAGAAGCAGCGGCCGATCGCCCTCGACCCGCTGCCCGACTTCTCCTCGGACCACCTGGACAAGGCGCGCAGCAACGGCGACCTGTGGGTCCAGATCGGCTCGAACGACGCCCTCGTCGCCTTCCACGCCCTGCGCGCGATCCAGCAGGACGCGGGGCGGGCGGCGAAGGTGCGCTGGCAGATGAACGGCTTCAACCGCACGCCTGGAGCCACCTCCCAGCCCATGACGGCCCGCAACCTGATGGGGCAGATCGACGGCACGCGCAATCCCAAGCCGTCGGAGTCCGACTTCGACCGGCGGATCTTCGTGCCCGACGCGGGCGACCCGTCGTGGATGGCAGGCGGCTCGTACGCGGTCGTACGCCGTATCCGCATGCTCCTCGACGACTGGGAGCAGCTCTCGGTCAAGGCGCAGGAGGACGTGATCGGGCGGCGGAAGGCCACCGGGGCACCGCTCTCCGGCGGTACCGAGACGACCGCGATGGACCTGGAGAAGACCGACGCCGACGGCGGGCTCGTCGTCCCCATCAACGCCCATTCCCGCATCACCCGGCCCGACGAGAACGGCGGTGCCGCGATGCTCCGCAGGCCGTTCTCCTTCCACGACGGCATCGACGCCGAGGGCGTCCCGGACGCGGGGCTGCTCTTCGTCTGCTGGCAGGCCGACCCGCTGCGCGGCTTCGTACCGGTGCAGCGCAAGCTCGACCGCGGTGACGCGTTGTCCACGTACATCCGGCACGAGTCGAGCGGACTGTTCGCCGTGCCGGGCGGGGCGGCGGAGGGGGAGTACGTGGGGCAGAAGTTGCTGGAGGGGTGAGATCCACTCACTGAGGCGACTGGGACAGTTGAGGCGGCTGAAGCAGCTGAGGAGACTGAGGCAGCCCGGACGGCTGGAACGGCTGGGGCCGGAAGCGGGAGCCGGGCCGCGCAAGGCCCATTAGGGTGAGGCCATGCCAGCCAGCTACGCGTATCTCGGCCCCGAGGGCACCTTCACCGAAGTCGCTCTGCGGACTCTTCCGGAGTCGGCCACCCGGCAGCTCATCCCGATGGTGTCCGTGCCCGCCGCGCTCGACGCGGTCCGGGCCGGCGAGGCCGAGGCCGCGTTCGTACCGATCGAGAACTCCGTCGAGGGCGGCATCACCACCACGGTCGACGAACTGGCCGTCGGCGAACCGCTGATGATCTACCGCGAGGTACTTCTCTCGATCACCTTCGCGCTGCTGGTCCGCCCGGGCACGAAGCTCTCGGAGATCAAGACGGTCAGCGCGCACCCGGCCGCACAGCCGCAGGTCCGCAACTGGATGAAGAACAACCTGCCGGACGTCATCTGGGAGTCCGCGGCCTCCAACGCGGACGGCGCCCGCCTGGTGCAGGAGGGGCGCTACGACGCGGCCTTCGCGGGCGAGTTCGCGGCGGAGCGGTACGGCCTGGTGGCCCTGGAGACGGGGATCCACGACGCGGAGAACGCGCAGACCCGGTTCGTCCTGGTGGGCAAGCCGGCCCGGCCCGCGGCGCCGACCGGCGCGGACAAGACCTCCGTGGTCATCTGGCAGCGCGACGACCACCCGGGTGCCCTGCTCGAACTCCTCCAGGAGTTCGCCGTCCGCGGGGTCAACCTGATGCTGCTGCAGTCCCGGCCGACCGGCGAGGGCATCGGCAACTACTGCTTCGCCATCGACGCCGAGGGCCACATCGCCGACCGCCGTGTCGGCGAGGCGCTGATGGGCCTCAAGCGGATCTGTCCCCAGGTGCGGTTCCTCGGTTCCTATCCGCAGGCCGACGTCGACCCCAAGGACGTACGCCCGCCGCGGGCCGGTACGTCGGAGAGCGAGTTCGCGGCGGCCTCGGACTGGCTGGCGCGCTGCCAGGACGGCCGGTTCTGAGCGGGCTTTGGTGAGCGGGTTACTCAGCGGCGGGGTTCGCGGAGCGGGGCTTGCCGGGCGGCATTGCCGAGCGGGGTTCGCTGAGCAGGACTTGCCGAGCGGGCCTTGCTGAGGCGCGGCTTGCTGAGAAGCGGCTTGCTGAGAAGCGGCTTGCTGAGCGGGACGCCTGGCGCGGCTTGCCGAGTGGGGTTCGCTTGGCGCGGGCTCGCTCAGCGCCGGTTTCCGAGCGGGCTTTTCTCACGGCTGCGGGGCGGCCACCCGTTGGCAACCCGGCAGCCACCGGCCGTCCTCCGGGCGGCTTCCCGGGCGGAGCCGGCGGCTCCGCCCGCCCGTTTCGACCAGTCCTACCTGCAGATTGTCTCTGTCCACAGAAGTTATCCACAGGCACGCTTCTCGACCTGGGGACAAGTCGACAACGAAGCGCGACTCAGTCGACAAATCGCCCTACAGCCCACAAGTCCGTCCACAGCCCCATCGGTCACCCTTCGTCCACCCGTTTCTGTTGACCAATCCCATAGAGCGAACCATTTCCACTCGAAAGTGCGTGTAGGGAGGGTTTGGTCCGGGAATTCTTGGCCCTGCGCACAGCTTTGGGAACGATCACTTCCGATGTCCACAGATCTTTCGCACAGCCTGTGGATAACTTTTCCGGGTTGTGGATTTCTGTGGACAACCCAGTTCTCAAGTCCCGTTCCCCACAAGGGAATCGAGTCAACCGACCGAATCCCACCTGCCCCGTTCCAGGGAGCGGGACCTCTTTCATTGACGCCATTGAAGCGCCTTACCAATTCCCGCAAAACATGACAGAAGCGACAGAACGGAATACCGGGTCGTGAGTCGGAACCCCGCACCGGTAGCCTTGTGGGGTGATTGACCTTCGCCTGCTTCGTGAGGACCCCGACCGTGTTCGCGCCTCCCAGCGCGCCCGTGGAGAGGACGTCGCCCTTGTCGACGCCCTCCTCTCCGCCGACGAGCGGCGCAGGTCGTCCGGCGTCCGCTTCGACGAGCTGCGTTCCGAGCAGAAGAGCATCGGCAAGCTCATCTCCAAGGCGTCCGCCGACGAGAAGGCCGAGCTGCTCAAGAAGACGGGCCGGCTCGCCGCCGACGTCAAGGCTGCCGACGCCGAGCAGCACGAGGCGGACGAGGAGACCAAGCGCCTCCTGCTCCAGCTCGGCAACCTCGTGCACCCCGACGTCCCGGTCGGCGGCGAGGAGGACTTCGTCGTCCTGGAGACGCACGGCACCATCCGCGACTTCGGCGCCGAGGGCTTCGAGCCCAAGGACCACCTGGAGCTCGGCGAGGCGCTGGGCGCCATCGACGTCGAGCGCGGCGCCAAGGTGTCCGGCTCGCGCTTCTACTACCTGACGGGTGTCGGCGCGCTGCTTGAGCTCGCCCTCGTCAACGCGGCGATCGCGCAGGCCACCGAGGCCGGCTTCATCCCGATGCTGACCCCCGCGCTGGTCCGCCCGCGCGCCATGGAGGGCACCGGCTTCCTCGGCCAGGCCGCGGAGAACGTGTACCACCTGGAGAAGGACGACTACTACCTGGTCGGCACCTCCGAGGTCCCGCTCGCGGCGTACCACATGGACGAGATCCTCGACGCCGACAAGCTGCCCCTGCGCTACGCGGGCTTCTCGCCGTGCTTCCGCCGCGAGGCCGGCACGTACGGCAAGGACACGCGGGGCATCTTCCGCGTGCACCAGTTCGACAAGGTCGAGATGTTCTCGTACGTCAACCCCGAGGACGCCGAGAACGAGCACCAGCGGCTCCTGGAGTGGGAGAAGCAGTGGCTGACCGGGCTTGAGCTGCCCTTCCAGGTCATCGACGTGGCGTCGGCCGACCTGGGCTCGTCCGCCTCGCGCAAGTTCGACTGCGAGGCGTGGATCCCGACCCAGGGCAAGTACCGCGAACTGACGTCGGCCTCGAACTGCGACGGTTTCCAGGCCCGCCGACTGTCGGTGCGCATGCGCGACGGCAAGAAGGTGCAGCCGCTCGCGACGCTGAACGGCACACTGTGCGCCGTCCCGCGCACGATCGTGGCGATCCTGGAGAACCACCAGCTGGCCGACGGTTCCGTACGGGTTCCCGAGGTGCTGCGTCCGTATCTGGGCGGCCGCGAGGTGCTGGAGCCGATCTCCAAGTGACCGGCACCACTGGGTCCACAGCCTCGACCGCTTCGACCAGGGAGACCGGCGGGGCCGGCGAGACCGGGGCGTTCCCCTACAAGCTCGTCGCGACCGATCTCGACGGAACGTTGCTGCGCTCCGACGACACGGTCTCGGAGCGCACGCGTGAGGCGCTCGCCGCGGCCACCGCGGCGGGCTCCGCGCACCTCGTCGTCACCGGCCGCGCGGTGCCCTGGACACGCCACATCCTCGACGAACTCGGATACGAGGGACTCGCGGTGTGCGGTCAGGGCGCGCAGCTGTACGACGCCGGAGCGCACCGCCTGCTCACGTCGGTGACCCTCGACCGGCAGGTGGCCGGCCTCGCGCTGGCCAAGATCGAGGCGGAGGTCGGCCCGCTGGCCCTCGCCGCGAGCCGCGACGGCGTCGACGGGGACGTCCTGATCGGCCCCGGCTACCGGGTGCTGGGCCAGCTGAAGGCCGTCCCGTTCACCGATGTCGCGGAGCTCTGGGCCGCGCCGCTGACCAAGATGTACATCCAGCATCCCGAACTCACCGACGACGAGCTGGCGGCGGCGGCACGAGCGGCGGCCGGCGGTCTGGTGAGCGTCGTGATGGCGGGCGAGGGCATCGTCGAGATCCTCCCCCTCGGCCTGTCCAAGGCCACGGGCCTCTCCCTGGCGGCCCGCCGCCTGGGCGTGAAGGCCGCGGAGACGATCGCCTTCGGCGACATGCCGAACGACATCCCGATGTTCGCGTGGTCGGCCCATGGCGTAGCAATGGCCAACGCCCATGAGGAGCTCAAGGCCGTCGCGGACGAGATGACGTTGTCGAACGAGGACGACGGCATCGCGGTGGTGCTGGAGAGATTGCTGGGCTGACGTCACCGCCACCACCGCCCCCGGCGCTGCCGGAGAAACCGGCTGCGGCACGTGATGAGCCCGCCCCGAAGGGGCGATAGAGGCGAGCGGGGGCGGCGGGTGGCAGGTGGGCAGGAATCTCGCCGCTGAGCGGTGTCTCGAACGCCGCCGAGTCACGGCGACAGCGTCTGGCGGAGGATGCGTGGATCGAACACGCGCGGGGGTCACCCCCGACCACGGCTTAGCAAGCCGGTGCCTTACCGCTCGGCCAATCCTCCGGGTGGGCGGCCCGCGCCAATGTGCGCGCTCGAAGCGGCCGCCCCGGGCAGCTCCCCGTGTGGGGCGGACTCGACGGAGGGGTAACTACTCCGGAGCCCGCCGGCTGCCCTGCTGGGAGCTCGACGAACTGCTACTGACGGGCATCGTCGCGCTCCTCTCCCAGATCGTGGCGCCGAAGGAAACCGGCGACTTGGACATAACCACTGTGCCCGTACGCCGAGTTGGACGCCACCGAATAAATCACCGGCCGGGCGCGGCCCATGGCGGAAGACTGCCGGGGCGATCGCGAGGTGACCGGGAGGCGGGCTACCTGCGACGCCACCTGCGGCGCCGTGCCTTGCTGAAGAACCAGCCCGCGGGCGGCTCGTCGGAGCGCCAGGGCTGCGGGTCGGGTCCGCCGTCGCGCCAGCGGGCGGCGAGCATCCGGGCTCGCGCGGACGGCTCGGCCGTATCGGCGGACCGTATGAAGTCGTCGTCCAGGACCAGCTCGTCCCAGACGTCCTCGGACGTCTCCTGGCCCTGACCGTCGCCGGGGCCCTGCCCTTCGCTCCTCGGTGCCTGCCCTGCCATCCCCGTTCCTCCTCGCTGTGCATCCCCTTGAGCAAGTGTGCCGTTCCGCGTGTAAAGCCGATCTCAAGATCAAAAGAGGCTCCACGCGCGCGTGCCCCCGGAAAGCCGGTCACGCGCGCGTGGAGCCGCCCCGACTCCCCGGAGCGGTTACTCCTCGCCGGCCAGCGTCAGCGTCCGCAGCTTCTGTCCGGCGAACCAGGTGGCGGCGACGGTCACCACGACCAGCAGCACCGTCCCCGTGGTCAGCCCGACGTCCGACGTGACGAGGTCGCCGCCGGACACCTTCTGGGCGACGGCGAGGGACCACTGCTGGACGCTGAGCGTGCGTGCCCCGGAGACCAGCGACCCGAAGAGGGCCTCCCACACGAGGGCGTAGACGAGTCCGAAGACGACCGCGTGCCGCGTGATGGTGCCCAGGAGCAGGAAGAGCGCGGCGTACGCGATGGAGGCGACCAGCGCGGCGACCGTGTAGGCGACGGCGATCTGCTGGCCGTTGCCGTTGAGGATCATTCCCGCGATGAACGTCGGGATCGCCGAGAACGCCATGGTGACGGCGATGGCGACGATCAGTTTCGTGAAGATGATGGTGGGTCGTTTGACCGGCTTGGCCAGCAGGTAGACGACCGAGCCGTCGTCGATCTCCGGGCCGATCGCGCCGGTGCCCGCGATGACGCCGATGATGGGCACCATCGTGGCGAGCGCGAACCCGCCGAGGACGTCGGAGGCCACCTGGTCGTCGGCACCCGTGAAGCCGCGTACGGCCACGGAGATGACGATCAGCAGGACGGGCAGGGCGCCCAGGATGAGGGCCCGGCGGCGGCCGAGCAGGCCGCGGTAGGTGAGCCGGGCGACTGTGGGGTCGTACATCTTGGCCTCCTACGCCGCGACGAGATACGAGAAGACGGACTCGAGGGACTCGTCGGACGGCGAGACCGTGAGCAGCCGGATGCCGTGGTCACGGGCCACCCGCGGCAGCAGTGCCGTGAAGCGTGGGAAGTCGACCGCCTGGATGCGCAACGCGCCCTCCTGGAGGTCCACTTCGATGCCGGACGTCGACGGGTCCGCGATGAGCGCCGCCGCGAGGGCGCGGTCGTCGCTGGAGCGCACCAGGTAGCGGTGCGGTCGGTCCGTCATCAGGCGGCGGATCCGGCGGAAGTCACCGCTCGCCGCGTGCCGTCCGGCGACGATCACCTCGATGTGCGAGGCGAGTTGCTCGACCTCTTCGAGGATGTGGGACGAGAAGAGGACCGTACGGCCCTCGTCGCCCATGCGCCGCAGCAGGTCCATGAGCTGCATGCGCTGGCGGGGGTCCATGCCGTTGAAGGGCTCGTCGAGGAGCAGCAGGGACGGGTTGTGGACGAGCGCCGAGGCCATCTTCACGCGCTGGCGCATGCCCTTGGAGTACGTGGAGATCTTGCGGTCCTGCGCGTACTCCATCTGGACCGTGGCGAGGGCCCGCTGGGCGGCCTTGTCGCCGAGGCCGTGCAACTCGGCGTTGGCGACGACGAATTCGCGGCCCGTGAGGAAGTCGTACATCGCCTCGCGCTCGGGGACGATGCCGATCTGCTTGTAGATCTGTTCGTTGCGCCAGGTCGGCAGGCCGTCGAGCGTGACGCTGCCGGTGGAGGGGGCCAGGAAGCCGCCCATCATGTTGATGAGGGTGGACTTTCCCGCGCCGTTCGGACCGAGCAGGCCGGTGACGCCGGGGCCGATCGTCATGGTGACGTCGTTGACGGCCACCACGTTGCCGAACCAGCGCGACACGTGGTCGATGGTGAGCGTGGTCACAGTCCGACCTTTCGGTAGCGGCGCATCAGCAGGCCGTAGCAACCGGCGATGAGTCCCAGGGTGACGAGGAGGAAGACGACGCCCTGTCCGGACGAGGGCCCCACCTCGCCGGGGTACGAGGACGACGCGCCGAGGAAGGCGGTCTGTACGCCGTCGATGAGCGTGATGGGTGAGAAAAGGCCGAGCCACGGGATCGCCGAGGTGCTGTCCTGCGAGTGGGCGATGGCCTGGACGGTGGAGACGGCTCCGTAGGAGATGGTCAGTACGGCGATGACGGCGGCGATGCCGAAGCCGCGCCTGGGCGTGACCGCCGAGATGACCAGGCCGATGCCGGCGAAGAGGAGAGAGAGCAGTGCCACGGAGACGAGCCCTTGTGCGAAACCCTTGGTCTGGTCGGAGAAGTCGAGCTTGGCCAGCAGCGCGCCCACGTACAGCACGAGCAGCGGTGCGGCGGTGAGCATGAACAGCGCCGAGGCCAGCGCCGCGTACTTGGCGCGGACGTAGTCGGCGGTCTCGATGGGGCGGGAGAAGTACAGCGGAACGGTCTTGAAGCGCAGGTCCCGTGAGACGGACTGCGGTCCCTGGGAGGCGACGTACAGGCCGATGACGGCCTGCATGATGACCGCGTAGCTCGTGTAGTCGACGGGCAGGTCCTTCGCCTTGGTGGCGACGGCGACCGCGACCATGATCAGCGCGGGGACGCACATGACCACGAAGAGCAGCATCGGCAGCACCTTGGACTTCACCGAGCGGCCGAGGCCGTAGGCGCCGCGCAGGGACTGCGAGTAGAGCGAACGGCGGGCGTACGCGCGGCCCAGGCGCGGGCCGTCGTAGTTGCGGTAGCCGATGTTGTGGATCCGGGTCTGCTCGCCCGGGCGGGCCGGGGCCGTGGCCTGGGCCGAGGTCTGTGCCGGGGGCTGCTCAACCGCCATGGCCGACCGCCTCCTTCCGCTGTTCGTCGCCGCCTTGGAGAGCCTGCTCGTCGCTGTCCTTGAAGACCTCCGAGATGTGGTGCCTGCGCTGCTCCATGCGCACCAGACCGAGGCCCAGGTCGGCGACGACGTCCCGTACGACGTCGTACGTCTCCTCGCCCTCCGCCGTGAGCAGGAGGATGTGGCCCGCGCCGGGCAGTCCGCTGCCGTCGTGGGTGTCGATCCCGCGCGCGTGGAGCACGTCGCGCACCGCGCGGGTGCCGTCCGGGTGCTCGTCGGTGTCGGTGACCTCGATCGCGAGGATCGCCGTGCTCTGCGTGAAGTCCGTGGTGGAGCTGGACCGCAGGAGCTTGCCGCCGTCGACGACCACGACGTGGTCGCAGGTGCGCTCCAGCTCGCCGAGGAGGTGCGAGGTGACCAGGACGGAGATGCCGAAGTCGGTGTGGATACGGCGGATCAGGCCGAGCATCTCGTCACGGCCGACCGGGTCCAGGCCGTTCGTCGGCTCGTCCAGGAAGACCAGCTGCGGGTCGTGGACCAGAGCCTGGGCGAGTTTCACGCGCTGCTTCATGCCCGTCGAGTAACCGCCGATGGGGCGGTAGCGCTCCTCGTAGAGGCCGACGTGGCGCAGCGTGTCCGCGGTGCGCTCGCGGGCCGCGGTCGGGGGCAGGCCGGACATGCGCGCCATGTGGACGACGAACTCGGTGGCCGAGACGTCGGGCGGCAGACAGTCGTGCTCCGGCATGTACCCGACGCGCTCACGGATGTCGCCGCCCTTGGTGGCGACATCGAGTCCGAGCACTTCGGCGCGGCCCTCGGTGGCGGGGGACAGACCCAGCAGGATCTTGATCAGTGTGGACTTGCCGGCTCCGTTGGCTCCGACGAGTCCGGTCACACCGGGCCCGACGTCCACGGAGAGCCGGTCAAGAGCGGTCACCCTCGGGAACCGCTTGCTCAGGCTTTCGGTCGCGATCACAGTCACAATTCGAAGGTAGTGGCGCAGACCACAGTGGTCGTCAACCCTGGGAGCTGTATCGGCGTCCCTCTCGGGTATTACGGGCCCGTAGGGGTCCCCCTGAGGTCGAACAACCGGCTGCCGACGGACGGCATCGCGCGGGGCCCGTCTCGGCCCGATTGTCCACATGGGCCCGGTTGTCCACAGGTCGCGTGCACGCCTATTGACGCAGCCTCCAACAATTGTCACATTCATCAGTGTCAAGTTGCGGGCGTGTACGGCAGTCGGCTTGGGACGGACGGTGGCATGACCTCGGCAGTGGCAGCGGCAGCGGCTTCACCAGGGACTTCTTCGGGGAAGGGCGGCGGACTCACCGCGGAACTGCGGGGGTTCAGAGAGGTACAGCGGCTTGCGTACGAGTGCGCGGAGGCGGTCGCGGCGCAGCTGAAGCCTGGCGTGACCGAGCGCGAGGCGGCGCGGATGCAGCGCGAATGGCTGCGCGAGCGCGGCGTACGGGACTGGTTCCATCTGCCCTTCGCCTGGTTCGGGGACCGTACGGCGTTCGTGGACTTCCGGATCCCGCTGCAGTTCTTCCCCACCAACCGGCGCCTGGAGGCGGGGATGCCGTTCATCCTCGACATGGCGCCGGTCTACAAGGGCTTCACCGCGGACATCGGGTACTCCGGCTCGCTGGGGCCCAACCCGCTGCAGGACAGGCTCCTCGCCGACCTGGAGGCCCACCGCGAGCTGATCCTGCGCGAGGTGCGCGAGCGGCGCCCGCTGCGCGAGATCTACCAGGACGTGGACCGCCTCATGGTCCGCCAGGGCTACGCGAACCGGCACCGGGCGTATCCCTTCGGGGTGATCGCGCACAAGGTCGACCGGGTGAAGGAACGACGCTGGTCACCACATCTGTTCGGGTTCGGCACGCAGTCGCTCAAGGGTCTGGCGAGCGACGCGGTCCACGGTCACCGTGACGGCTGGTCCCCGCTGTGGTCGCCGTACAGGTTCTCCGACCACCCTCCCCGGCCCGGCCTGTGGGCGGTCGAGCCGCACCTCGGATTCCGGGGTACGGGCGCGAAGTTCGAGGAGATCCTCGTGGTCACCGACTCCGAGGACCCCGAGCAGAGCGCCTTCTGGCTGGACGACGATCTGCCGCACGTGCGGCGCTGGGCGGAGGACAAGTGACGCTTGAGGGTGCGCGTGAGCGCTGGGTGCGTACGGGCGGGGTCGAGCTGTGTGTCGCCGAGCTGGGCGACCCGGCGCAGCCCACGGTGATGCTCGTGCACGGCTATCCGGACTCCAAGGAGGTGTGGTCCGAGGTCGCCGCACGCCTGGCCGGGCACTTCCATGTCGTGCTGTACGACGTGCGCGGCCATGGCAGGTCGTCGGCTCCGCAGCCGCTGCGCGGCGGGTTCACGCTGGAGAAACTGACGGACGACTTCCTGGCGGTCGCGGACGCGGTCAGCCCGGACCGCCCGGTCCATCTGGTGGGCCACGACTGGGGCTCGGTCCAGGCCTGGGAGTTCACCACGGTCAAACGCACCGAGGGGCGGATCGCCTCCTTCACGTCGATGTCGGGGCCGTCCCTCGACCACTTCGGACACTGGATCAAGAAGCGCGTGTCCCGCCCGACGCCCCGCAGGGTCGGTCAACTGCTCGGCCAGGGCGCCAAGTCCTGGTACGTGTACCTGCTGCACACCCCGGTGCTGCCCGAACTCGCCTGGCGCGGCCCCCTCGGCAAGCAGTGGCCCAAGATCCTGCGGCGGCTGGAAAAGGTCCCCGGGGGCGACTATCCGACCCCGTCGCTGCCCACGGACGCCGCACACGGCGCCTGGCTGTACCGGGACAACGTACGGGCCCGGCTGCGCAGGCCACGCGCCGACGCGTACGCACACGCGCCCGTGCAGCTCATCACGCCGCTCGGGGACGTGTTCCTGTCGGAGAAGCTCTACGACGAGCTGGAGCTGTGGGCCCCGCAGTTGACGCGCCGCACGCTCCCGGCCAAGCACTGGGTCCCGCGCACCCGGCCGGACCAACTGGCCGCCTGGATCACCGAGTTCGTGACGACCACCGAGGGCGGGAGGACCACATCCGCGGCGACCGGCCCGTACGCCGACCGCTTCGGCGGGCAGTTGGTGCTAGTCACCGGTGCGGGCAGCGGGATCGGGCGGGCCACCGCCTTCGCGTTCGCCGAGGCCGGCGCGCGCGTGGTGGCCGTCGACCGGGACGCGGAGAGCGCGGCCCGCACCGCGGAGCTGTCCCGGCTCATCGGTGCCCCCCAGGCCTGGGCCGAGACGGTCGACGTCTCCGACGAGCAGGCCATGGAGAAGCTCGCCGAGAAGGTCGCCGCCGAGTACGGGGTGGTCGACGTCCTGGTGAACAACGCCGGGATCGGGCTGTCCGGCTCGTTCCTCGACACGACCTCGGAGGACTGGCGCAACGTCCTCGACGTCAACCTGTGGGGCGTGATCCACGGCTGCCGGCTCTTCGGGAAGCAGATGGCCGAGCGCGGACAGGGCGGCCACATCGTCAACACCGCGTCGGCAGCCGCGTATCTGCCCTCCCGGACGCTGCCCGCCTACAGCACCTCGAAGGCGGCGGTGCTGATGCTCAGCGAGTGCCTGCGCGCCGAACTGGCCGGACAGGGCATCGGAGTCACGGCGATCTGCCCGGGATTCATCAACACGAACATCACGTCGACCGCGCGTTTCACGGGGGTCGACGCCGTCGAGGAGAAGCGGCGCCAGAAGAAGTCCGCGCGGCTGTACGGGCTGCGCAACTACCCGCCGGAGAAGGTCGCCGAGGCCGTGCTGCGCGCGGTCGTCCGCAACCAGGCCGTGGTGCCGGTGACCGCGGAGGCACGCGGTGGCCGCCTCATGTCCCGCTTCACGCCGAGAGCGCTGCGCGCGATCGCACGAATGGAGCCACCCCTGTGACCGATGAAGGCACCCCTGTGAGCGACCACTACCCGATCACGCCGCGGCGGGTGTCCTTCGACTGGGAGGAGACCCCGCTCCACTGGATACCGGACGAGCCGACCGCGACCCACGTCATCAACGTGCTGCATCTGTTGCTGCCGGCGGGGGAGCGGTGGTTCGTGAAGGTCTTCAAGGAGGGCCTTCCGCTGGTCCGCGACCCCGAACTCCTCAAGGACGTCAAGGGGTTCATGGGCCAGGAGGCGACGCACAGCGTGCAGCACTCGTACGTGCTGGACCACCTCGCCGCGCAGGACCTCGACACGGGCGCGTACACGAAGCACGTCGACTACCTCTTCCGGAAGATCCTCGGCGAGACCCCGCCGCTCGGCGCACCGATACCGGAATCGGAGTGGCTGCGCTTCCGGCTCTCGGTGATCGCGGCGATCGAGCAGTTCACGGCCGTCCTGGGCGACTGGGTGCTGGCCGCCGAGGGGCTCGACCGTGCCGGGGCCGACGAGGTCATGCTCGACCTGCTGCGCTGGCACGGCGCGGAGGAGGTGGAGCACCGCGCGGTCGCCTTCGACATGTACCAGCACTGCGGCGGCGAGGGCCTTCCCCGGTACGCGCGCAGGGTCACCGGCATGGCGGTCACGGCTCCCGTGATGCTGTACATGTGGGCGTGGGGCGCGGCCTACCTGATACGTCACGACCCGCGGCTGGCGGGGCGGCTGCGCTACTCGCTCGGCGCGCACAACCGGGCGGTGCGCAAAGGGCTGTTGCCCACGTGGAAGGAGCTCGGCTCCGCCGTGCCGCGCTATCTGCGGCGCTCGTACCATCCCTCCCAGGAGGGCTCGATGCGCAGGGCGGTCGAGTATCTGGCGCAGTCACCCGCAGCCCGGACGGCGGCGGGGGCGATCGGCAGAGCCGCGATCGGGTAGTGGCCCCGGGCAGCAGCATCGGCAGCGGCATCGGGTGGCGACGAGGACTCGGGAAGGCAGGAGGCAGGGACCGTGGACGACGAGCCGGCCGGCGTCGCGTACCGGATCGAGGACCTGGCACACCACAGCGGTGCCACGGTCCGGACGATCCGCGCCTACCAGGACCGCGGGCTGCTCCCCCGGCCCGAGAGGCGTGGCCGCGCCAACGTGTACTCGGACGCCCATCTGGCCCGGCTGCGGCAGATCGCCGACCTTCTGGACCGCGGCTACACACTGGCCTCGATCAAGGAACTCCTGGAGGCCTGGGACGCGGGCCGGGGTCTCGGCGGTGTGCTCGGCCTGGTCGCGGAGGTCGACGGGCCATGGACGGACGAGGAGGCGGTCCGTATCTCCCGGGCCGAGCTGGACGAGCGGTTCGGCGGTCACCCGGACGACACGGCGGTGGCCGACGCCGTCGAGCTCGGGGTGCTCGAACGCGTTCCGGGGGACGAGGACACGTTCCTCGTACCGAGCCCTCAAGAGCTGGCCGTGGCCGCCGAGTTGTACGAGGCCGGTGTCCCGCTGTCCGCGATCTCGGGCCATCTGCGGGAGTTGAGGGGCCAGGTGGAGCACATCGCCTCGCGCTTCCTGGAGTTCACCAGCGAGCACGTCTTCGCCCGCTATCTCGGCGAGCACCCGCCGACCGACGCGGATGCCGTCGAAGCAGCCGCGCTCGTACGACGCCTGCGACCGCTCGCACGCCAGACTGTGGACGCCGAACTCGCCCGGGCCATGCGGCTGTTCGCCAACCGGCATCTGCGCCGGCACCTCGGTGCGGAACAACCCCCGATTGCTGCGGACGAGACGCGATTCGTGGCCGTCCCCGCGGAGACAATGGCCGCTGTGGAGCGGCTCGTCGGATCGGACAAGGCGGCCGAGTTCATCGCCGTGGCCGCCGAACGGGAGGTCAGGGCCCGTGCCTTGGACGCACTCGCCGCAAATCATGCTGAGCCTGGGAAAGTTGACGAACCGTCGTAAAGTGTCGGTGAGTTGTCCACAGATTCTCCAACTGGCCCTGTGGATAACGCATTTGGCTGTGGATCAAACCTCCGGGTCAAAATCAAATGCGTGACGAGCGTCTCGCCAGGCACTCTGGCGGGATGGACGAAAGACGCACCGTGAAGGTGTCGAAGTACCTCTCGAAGCACCTGCGGCATCAGCCCGAGCGGATCGGGCTCACGCTCGACGAGGGCGGCTGGGTCGAGATCGAAACGCTCATGGCCGCGGCGGAGGCGCACGGCTTCCGGTTCACCCGGGACGAGCTCGACCACGTGGTCGCGAACAACGACAAGCGGCGCTTCGCGATCGAGGGCTCGCGGATCCGCGCCAGCCAGGGCCACTCCGTCGAGGTCGACCTGGGCCTGGCGGCGGCGACCCCGCCCGCGTACCTCTACCACGGGACCGTCGGCCGCAGCCTGGACGCGATCCGCGCCGAGGGGCTGCGGCCGATGAACCGGCACGACGTGCACCTCTCGCCCGACCGCGAGACCGCGACCCGTGTCGGCGCCCGCCGTGGCCGTCCCGTCGTGCTCTCCGTGGACGCCGCCGCCATGCACCGCGACGGCCACGAGTTCCGGGTGAGCGCCAACGGGGTCTGGCTCACGGCCGCCGTGCCCGCGCGCTACCTGCGGTTTCCCGCCCCGCACTGATCGGCGGGGTCGGTCCCCGCGGGCTGCCCAGACCCCTCGCCGCAGGCTCGTCCGGGCCCGCCGCCACAGGCTTGCCCAGACCCATCCCCTGCGGGCTTGCCAAGGCCCGGGCCCGCCCACCGGCCGTTTGGGGTGTGTCCCGCGGCTGCGCTTAGGCTCTGAGGCATGAGTCTGCGCCTGAGCACCGTGATCCTGCCGTACCTCCGCTGGCACGAGGGAGGGCGTTCCGCATGGCAGCGCGCGGAGCAGCTCGGGTTCCACACCGCGTTCACGTACGACCATCTGTCGTGGCGGACGTTCCGCGAGGGGCCCTGGTACGGGGCCGTACCGACGCTCACCGCCGCCGCGGGAGCCACCGACCGGCTGCGCCTCGGCACGCTGGTGACCTCCCCGAACTTCCGGCACCCGGTGACTCTCGCCAAGGAACTGATCGCGCTCGACGACATCTCCGGTGGCCGGATCACGCTGGGCATCGGCGCGGGCGGCTCCGGCTTCGACGCCACGACGCTGCTGCAGAGCGGCGAGGAGCCGTGGACGCCGCGCGAGCGGGCCGACCGCTTCGGCGAGTTCGTACCGCTGCTCGACCGGCTGCTCACCGAGGACTCCGTTTCGCACGACGGCACCTTCTACTCGGCGCGCGAGGCCTACAACATCCCTGGGTGTGTCCAGCGCCCCCGGCTGCCCTTCGCGGTGGCCGCCACCGGGCCGCGCGGGCTGAAGCTCGCCGCCGGGTACGGGCAGGCGTGGGTGACGACGGGCGACCCGAAGCTGTTCGAGACGGGCACGCCCGAGCAGTCGGTTCAGGCCATTCGCGGACAGGTCGAGAAACTGACCACCGCGTGCGAAACGGTCGGCCGTGACGTGAACGAGCTCGACAAGGTCCTGCTCACCGGCTTCACCCCGGACCGCGCGCGTCCGCTGGAGTCCCTCGACGCATTCGTCGACTTCGCGGGCCGTCATATGGAGCTGGGCTTCACCGACATCGTGATCCACTGGCCCGTCGCCGACTACCCGGACTTCGCCGCGGACGAGAAGGTCTTCGAGCACATCGCGATGGAGGCGGTCGCACAGCTCGGCTGAGGGCATGGCCGGGGCCTGGTTCCGGCGCCTGGCTCGGGCGGTTCGCTCCGGCGGCGGGCTTCGGCGGCCGGCACTCGCGGTCCTACGCCGATGGGCGGACTCGCGGCGGACGTACGCCGATGGGCCGGCTCCGGCGGACGGGCGCTGATAGTCGGCTCCGGCGGACCGACGCAGGTGGGGCCGGCTCCAGCGGGCCGGTTCTGGATGCCCGCTCCGGTGACCGATGCGGCGGTCGCTTCGGCGGCCCTCCACAGGCGTCTCTCAAGGAAGCCCCACCTCAGCCCCGGGTCGGCAAAACCGCAGGTGAAGGCACGCCTCACTCACATGTGCGGACCGCCGCACGCCCGTGCACGCATATGCGGGAGAATGAGGAAGTGACCTCAGCGACCCGACGGCCCGGGAACCCGGCCTCCACTCTCCCGCCCCGGCTGATCGCCACGGATCTCGACGGCACCCTGTTGCGCGACGACAAGTCCGTCTCGCCACGCACGATCGCCGCCCTGGCCGCCGCCGAGGCGGCCGGCATCGAGGTCTTCTTCGTGACCGGACGCCCCGCCCGCTGGATGGACGTCGTCAGCGACCACGTCCACGGTCACGGCCTCGCCATCTGCGGGAACGGCGCCGCCGTGGTCGACCTGCACGGCGGCCCCGGCGCCCACCGCTTCGTCAAGGTCCGGGAGCTGGCGCGGGACAACGCGCTCGACGCGGTACGGCTGCTCCGCGACGCCGCGCCCGGGACCGTGTTCGCCATCGAGCAGACGTACGGCTTCTACCAGGAGCCGGCGTATCCCAAGCTGCACATGGAGACCCCCGACACCCTCGCGCCCGCCGAGAAGCTCCTGGCGCCGGACGCACCCGGTGCCGATGAGCCCGTACTCAAGATCCTCGCCTTCCACCACGAGATCGCCCCGGACGACTTCCTCATGACGGCCCGCCTGGCCATCGGTGACCGGGCCAACGTCACCCGCTCCAGCCCGAGCGCGCTCCTGGAGATCAGCGGCCCCGGCGTCTCCAAGGCCAGCACGCTCGCACTGTGCTGCGCCGAGCGCGGCATCTCGCACGAGGAGGTCGTCGCCTTCGGCGACATGCCGAACGACGTCGAGATGCTCACCTGGGCGGGCACGTCGTACGCGATGGGCAACGCCCATCCCGACGTGATCGCGGCAGCTTCCGGTCGTACGGTCGCCAACAACGAGGACGGCGTGGCCGTCGTGATCGAGCGGATACTCGCGGAACGCCGGTAGTCGAGCGGACTCTCGCGGAACGCCGGTAAGGGACGGCGTCCTGGCGCCCGCCCCTTACCG
>NZ_LIQZ01000149.1 GCF_001418655.1 Streptomyces phaeochromogenes
AGCCCGGGCCGCGAAATCTTCAGCCCCTCCGGCGTTTGAGGAGCGGGGGTTCGGGGGCGGAGCCCCTGAGTAAGGGACGGGATTGGGTAGGGGCGGCGGGGGCGGAAAAAGTCCGCGGCCCCTACCGCAGCTGCCACTTCTGGTTCGCAGCCCCCGTGCAGGACCAGATCTGCCCCCGCGCCCCGTTCGCGGACGAGTTGTCGCTCACGTCCAGGCACTTGTTCGCGGCCGTGTTGACGACGTCACCGGTCGAGGCGTTGTACGACCAGCGTTGGGCGCCGGAGCCGTTGCAGTCGTAGAGCTGGACCTTCGCACCGTCGGCGACGGACGCGCCGGTGACGTCGAGGCACTTCCCGAGGGAACGGACCGAACCGTCCGCGGCGACCGTCCAGTTCTGCGCGGTCGAGCCGTTGCAGTCGTACAGCTGGACCGCCGTGCCGTTGACCGACGAACCGCCCGCCACGTCCAGGCACTTGCCCGCGAGCCCCACGAACGCCCCCGCCCGCTCGCCGCCGCCCGACTGGGTGCCGGACCAGGTGAAGGTCGCGGACGTCTTGCCGGGGAGCGAGTAAGTGGCGTGCTGCGAGCCCCAGTTGATCGTCACGGTCTTCGCCGCGCTCGCGTCGTTGTACGCGATCAGCGCCTTCGAACCGTCCGTGTTGCGCCACGCCACGTTCGGCACCGACGAGCTCGCCGTGGAGGCGATGCGCTGGGCTCCGGGACGTACGAACTTCGTCAGGTGGCCCATCGTGTAGTACTCGACGGTGTAGTCGACCTGGCCGTGCCGGGAGTCCCCGTTGTGGACGGTGACCAGACCGTCGCAGGTGCCGCAGCCGCCGTTGTGCGGGCCGCGGTTCTGGTCCACGGCCAGCGACCACTTGGTCACCGACTTCGCCCAGTTACGGGTGTAGTCGATGATGTTCATCATGTCCTCGCGCTGCTGGTTGGCGATCCAGGTGCCGCCCGAGTGCTCGGTACCGAAGGCGTCCAGCTGCGGATACTGGTTGTGCACGGTGGTCTGCTTGGCGACGTCGCCGCCGTAGCCGTGCCAGGCGATCCCGCCGAAGTTCGGGTGCGAGCGCACCGCCGCGTCGTCGACGGTCTGGGCGGCGTACGCGTCGTACGTGTCCCAGTTCCAGTCGTGTGCCAGCACCTTCGTGGACAGGCCCGCGCCCTGGAGCTTGGGCAGCAGCTCGCTCTTGGTGAAGTACGCGAGGCCCGAGCCGTTCCAGCTCATGGAGGGGTAGCCGGAGCAACAGGTCGGCTCGTTCTGGGCGGTGACGTAGTTGACGGGGACGCCCTGGTCGCGCCACGCCTGGAGGTACTTCACGAAGTAGTTGGCGTACGCCCCGTAGTTCTCGGACTTCAGCCAGCCGCCGTTGAGCTGCCCGTTGTCCTTCATCCAGGCGGGCGCGGTCCACGGCGACGCCATCAGCGTGAGGGACGGATTGAGCTGTCTGGCCTGCCGGGTGAGCGGCAGCACGTCCTGGAGGTCGTGGGCGATCGAGAACTCGGAGAGGTCGGGGTCGGTCTGCCCGGCCGGCATGTCGTCGTACGTGTAGCCGAAGCGGGCCAGGTCCGAGCCGCCCATCGGGTTGCGGAGCAGGGAGAGCCCGATGCCCTCGGTGGGGGAGAACAGCTTGCGCATGGTCGCGTCACGGGTCGCCTGGGTCAGGGCGCCGCTGCCGTCCATCAGCCAGGCCGCGGTGTCCGTGAAGGACGCGCCGCCGCCGGAGAACGACTGGTAACGCGTGTTCTCGTCCACGGAGATGTTCTCGCCGCTGCCGCCACTGCCGGCCTGGAACGCGAAGGGGGTCTGCGCCTGCAGACCCCGCACGACATTCCGGCCGCCGGAGTCGCTCGTCGTGGTGAGCCAGGCCGTGACCTGCTCGCCCGCGGCCTGTGCGGGCGTGGCACCGACGGTCGTCAGCCCCGCGGTGGTGAGCAGCCCGGCGAGGAGGAGCCGGGCCACCCGGAGGGGTCTTCTGGGGGTGCTCATGGTGCGCCGCCCTTCTGGAGGTGGGGGATGTGGGCGTGCGAGGCGTGAGTAAATGACGGCTTCGGACGGGCGTCAAGGGGGTGCGCGTTCAGTTTCTGAAGGAGCAACGGCCCTGATCCGGCCGGGAGTTGGGTGTGTACCGCTTCTGGCGTGAAGTCTTGACGGCTTGGCGGGGCATCAGTTAACTCACGCCGTGAGGTAAGTCCTGAGAGGTCAAGTCATAACAGCTGCACCAGAGCCGAGGGAAGGTCCATGCGAAGAACCGCCCTGCTCGTCTCCGCCACCCTGCTGACCGGGCTGCTTCCGTTCGCCGTGGCGGGCCCCGCCTCCGGGGCGGACGATCCCGCCCCCGTGCCCGTCGACAACTTCGAGGGCGAGATCCCGTTCGCGAACCCGCCCGCCGAGGGCATCTTCACCTGGGGCAGCGACACCGACGACCCGCCCACGCTGGAGCTCGCCGCCCGGGACGACGCGCCGCAGGGCGAGAAGGTCCTCTCCGGTACGTACGACATCAGCGGCTACGGCGGCTTCACGCACGACTTCGCCTTCGACAAGCCGGCCCACGACTGGTCCGCGAGCAAGGGCATCCGCTTCTGGTGGGACGGCCGGAACAACGGCAAGAAGGTCAGCTTCGAGCTCAAGGACGGCGGCGCCAACGGCGAGGCCTCCGAGCTGTGGACGACGTCCTTCACCGACGACTGGACCGGCTGGAAACAGCTGGAGATCCCCTTCACCGACTTCACCTACCGCACGGACTACCAGCCCGTCGGAGGTATCGACCAGATCCTCGGCCTCACCGAGATGTGGGGCTACGCGCTCACGCTCCCGGTCGGGGGCGCGGATCAATTCGCCATGGACGGCGTTGAGTTGTACGGCAAGGCCGACCAGTCCCTGCGCGCCAACGTCGTCACCGACGCGGCCGTCCACCCCGTCAAGGAGGGCCGCTCGGCCGCCGTGAAGATCACGGTCGCCACCACCGGCTCGGCGCCGATCGAGGAGCCCGTCACCGTCGCGTACGAGACGGCCGGCGGCACCGGCGAGTCCGGCAAGGACTACACCCCGGTCGAGGGCGAGCTGACCTTCCCGGCGGGCACGGCCTCCGGGACCTCGCGGACCGTCACCGTGGCGACCCTGCGCGACAAGGCGGGCGAGAACGCCGAGACCGTCCCGCTGAAGCTGACGGTCACCGGCGCCAAGGCGCCCGCCGAGAACCCGCAGGTCGTGATCGACGCCCACGGACTCCCGTACCTGGACGCGAAGTTGCCGGTGAAGAAGCGGGTCGCAGATCTGCTCTCCCGGATGTCCCTCGCGGAGAAGGCCGGCCAGATGACCCAGGCGGAGCGCGGCGCGCTCACCACGCCGGGTGACATCGCCTCGTACGACCTCGGCTCGCTGCTCTCAGGCGGTGGTTCCACACCGACGCCGAACACGCCCGAGGCCTGGGCGAAGATGATCGACGGCTTCCAACTCCGGGCGCAGGCGACCCGGTTCCAGATCCCGCTCATCTACGGCGTGGACGCGGTGCACGGCCACAACAACCTCGTCGGCGCCACGATCATGCCGCACAACATCGGCATCGGTGCGACGCGCGATCCCCAAGTCGCCTACGAGACAGGCAAGGTGACCGCGGCCGAGGTCCGGGCCACCGGCATCCCGTGGGACTTCGCGCCCTGCCTGTGCGTGACGCGCGACGAGCGCTGGGGGCGGACCTACGAGTCGTTCGGCGAGGACCCGGCGCTCGTCGAGTCCATGGAGACCGTCATTCAGGGCCTCCAAGGGGCGGCCAGCGGTAAGGACTTGAAGAAGAACGACAAGGTCCTCGCCACCGCCAAGCACTTCGTCGCCGACGGCGGCACGGAGTACGGCTCGTCCACGACCGGCACGTACACCATCGACCAGGGCATCACCAAGGTCACCCGGCAGGAGCTGGAAGCCGTCCACCTCGCGCCCTATCAGGACGCCGTGGACCGGGGCGTCGGCACGGTCATGCCCTCGTACTCCTCGCTCGACATCCTCGGCGACTCCGAGGGCCCGGTGAAGATGCACGCGGACGCCGCGATGATCAACGGCGTGCTCAAGGACCGCATGGGCTTCGACGGCTTCGTGATCAGCGACTGGCAGGCCATCGACCAGATCCCCGGCGACTACGCGAGCGACGTCCGTACGTCCGTCAACGCGGGCCTCGACATGATCATGGTCCCGTACGCGTACAAGGACTTCCACAAGACGCTGTCGGACGAGGTGACCGCCGGCCGGATCTCCGGGAAGCGGATCGACGACGCCGTGTCCCGCATCCTCACCCAGAAGTTCAAGCTCGGGCTCTTCGAGAAGCCGTACGCCGACACGAGCGGTGCCTCGGCGATCGGCTCGGCGAAGCACCGGGCCGTGGCCCGCGAGGCGGCGGCCGAGTCCCAGGTCCTGCTGAAGAACGCGGGCGGTGTGCTGCCGCTGAAGAAGTCGCAGAAGGTCTACGTCGCCGGGTCCAACGCCGACGACATCGGCAACCAGGCCGGCGGCTGGACCATCACCTGGCAGGGCTCGTCCGGGAAGATCACGGACGGGACGACGATCCTGGAGGGCATGCGGAAGGCCGGGAGCGCGGTCACGTACTCCAAGGACGCGTCGGCGCCGACCGACGGCCATGACGTGGGTGTCGTGGTCGTCGGCGAGACCCCGTACGCCGAGGGCATCGGCGATGTCGGCAACGGCAACGACCTGGCGTTCTCCGCCGCCGACCGGGCCGCCGTCGACAAGGTGTGCGGCGCCATGAAGTGCGCGGTGCTGATCGTCTCCGGGCGGCCTCAGCTCGTCGGCGACCAGCTCGGCGACATCGACGCGCTGGTCGCGTCCTGGCTGCCGGGCACCGAGGGCGACGGCGTCGCGGACGTGCTGTACGGGAAGCGGGCCTTCACCGGTCAGCTCCCGCTCACCTGGCCGAAGTCGGAGGCCCAGCTGCCGATCAACGTCGGCGACTCCTCGTACGATCCGCAGTTCCCGTACGGATGGGGTCTGACCACGCTGACCTCCGTGCCGGGCGGGGGCACCAGTGCCCTGAAGGCCCTCGCCGTCGCTGCCGCCGTGGCGGAGAAGGCCGGGTCCGAGACGGCCGGCCGCGCGATCGTCACCAAGGCGCGGCTGCTCGTCCAGCAGAAGATGGGGCAGACGATCACGGCGGCGAGCGCGAAGCCCTTCGCCGACGCCGATCACCTGCTGCTGACCGGCCGCTACGGGCAGGCGGTGGCGAAGCTGACGGCGGCGTACCGGGCGGTCTGACCCCGCTGGACCGTACATGCCAGGTCCGGTGAGTGGCCCAGGTCCGGTGGGCGGCGAATGCGCCGCCCACCGGACCTGAGGTTCGTTTTCGCCCACGCAGGAGTAGCTTCGAAGGTATGAAGGCCGCACAGACCCTCAGGCTAGGACTCTCCGTACTCCTGATCGCTTTCGCGGCCTTGGCGGTGCTGTCCGTCGGGGCCACGGGCGCCCACGCGGCGACGGACGTCTCGACGGTCGCCGACGCCCTGAAGAAGAGCCCGGTGTACGTCGACCCGTCGATGTCCGGACAACTGTCGTCGGCCGACGCCGACGCCCTCGCCGAGCAGATCGAGAGGGCCGACAAGCCCGTCTTCGTCGCCGTGCTCCCCGCGGACTTCCCGAAGCAGGACCTCTTCCCGAACCTGCGCACCGCGACCGGCATCACCGGCCTGTACGCGATCCGGCTGGGCGACCAGTTCGACGCGAAGGCCGACTCCTCGGTCCTGTCGCAGGACGCCGTGAAGAACCTCGTCACCAGCGTCCGGGGAGAGGACACCAAGACCCAGCTCGACAACTTCACCGACCGGGCCCTCGCCAACGTCGGCGGCTCGGCGCCCAGCGGCTGGAGCGAGGGCGGGGGCGGCGTGGACACGGGCGCCCTGATCGGGGCCGGCGCGGTGATCGTGGCGGGCGGCGCCGGCGCGTACACCCTCGTGCGCCGCAACCGCCGCAGGAAGGAGGCCGAGCGACAGGCCGCGCTCGACAAGCTGCGGGTCGTCGTCGACGAGGACATCACCGCCTTCGGCGAGGAGCTCGACCGGCTCGACTTCCACCCCGCGGAGGCGGGCGCGGACGACGCGATGCGCGCCGACTACGAGCGCGCCCTCGACTCCTACGACAAGTCGAAGTCCTTCATGGCCGCGGCCACCCGCCCCGAGGAGGTGCGGGCCGTCACCCAGTCCCTGGAGGACGGGCGCTTCTCGCTCGCCGTGCTCGCCGCGCGCCGCGAGCACCGGCCCGTCCCCGAGCGCCGGGCCCCCTGCTTCTTCGACCCGCGCCACGGCCCGTCGGTCGCCGACGTCACCTGGACGCCGTCGGGCGGGGCATCGCGCGAGGTGCCCGTCTGCGCCGCCGACGAGGTCCGTCTCGCCGAGGGCCACGACCCCGCCGTCCGCGAGGTCGACACGGAATCCGGCCGCCGCCCCTACTGGGAGGCGGGCCCGGCCTACGGCCCCTGGGCGGGCGGCTACTTCGGCGGAGGCCTGCTGCCCGGCCTCCTCGTCGGCACGATGCTCGGCTCCATGATGGCCAGCCCGTCGTACGCGGCCGACTACGGCTCGGGGTACGGGAACTTCGGCGGCGGAGGATACGAGGGCGGGGACGTGTCCGGCGCCGACTTCGACTCCGGTGACTTCGGCGGCGGCTTCGGAGGCGGTGACTTCGGGGGCGGCGGGGACTTCGGCGGGGGTTTCTGAACCCCGGCTCAACTCCGGCCCACGGCCGAGTCGTTCGTCCTTCGGTGGTGCGGAGCCCTTCGGTGGTGCGGGCACAGGCCCGGCGCTGAGCAGCGCCGGGCCTGTGGAGGTCGTACGGGAGACGGGGCAGGCGTCAGAGAGTCGCTGCCGCTGCCGTGATGGCCGAGGCGAAGGTCGAGACCTCGGAGTAGACGCCGGGCGCGTTGGGCCGGGCGCAGCCGATGCCCCAGCTCACGATGCCGACCTGGATCCACGCGTTGGCGCTGTCCCGGCGGAACATCGGGCCGCCGGAGTCGCCCTGGCAGGTGTCGACACCGCCGGCCGCGTAGCCGGCGCAGATCTCGTCGCCCGCGACGAGGCCGCTGTAGCCGCTGTAGGTGCGGCAGGTGGCGTCGCTCACGAACGGCACGGTCGCCTTGAGCATGTACCGCTGCTGGGCGCCGCCCTCGGAGGCCGAGCCCCAGCCGGCGACGGTGAAGGTGCCGGTGTTGTACTGCGTGGTGGTGGCGATCTTCAGGGTGGCCTGGGTGGTGATGGGCGAGGCGAGCTTGATGAGCGCCCAGTCCTTGCCGTTGCCGTTGTAGCCGGGGGCCCGGTAGACGTAGGTGGACCTGACCTGGACCCGGCCGGTGGTCGACTGGAGGTCCACGACACCGGCGGTGGCCGTGATGCTGGTGTTGGCGCCGGTGCCGCTCACACAGTGCGCGGCGGTGAGCACGATCTGCTGGGTGAGCAGCGAGCCGCCACAGCCCATGGAGAGCCGGACCATGAACGGGAACTCGCCCTGCGCGGCGCGGGTTCCGCCGACCACGGGCGCGGGGGCGGCCTGGGCGTTGGAGACGGGCTGAAGGCTGACGACCGCGAGGGCGGCCGCACCGGCGACCGCGCATCTCTTGAGGGCCTTGACGAGGTTCTTCAACGTGATGCCTTCCGTGGGGGGTTGACATGCGAGCTGGTGGAACCGGATGCGGGTGCGGCAGAAATGGCAGGCACATGCCAAGGAATGCGACAAATAATCGCGTTTGCTGGCATGAGCCGGTCAATTTCTGTTGAGGGATTATGTGAACGCTGTGAGCGCCGCCACAAGGGGTGAAATTCGGCCGCCCCTATCCGGTCAGGCCGATTCCCGTGCTCCTGCCCGGCCGATTCCCGTGCCCCGCTCAGGCCGAGTCCGTGGTCCGGTCAGGTCGAACTCCCGGCCCCCGGCACGACCAGACCCGTCTCGTACGCCATGACCACCGCCTGGGTCCGGTCGCGCAGCCCGAGCTTCGACAGCACCCGGCTGACGTGCGTCTTCACCGTCTCCTCGCCCACGTGCAGACGCCCGGCGAGCTCGGGATTGGACAGCCCCTCGGCGAGCAGCCGCAGCACCTCCGACTCGCGCGGAGTGAGGACCGCGAGCGCGTCCCGGCGCGGCGCCCTGGGCTTCAGCCGGGCGAACTCCGCGATCAGCCGACGCGTGACCCCGGGCGCCAGCAGGGCCTCCCCGGCCGCGACCACACGTACGGCGTCGAAGAGCCGCTCCGCCGTGACGTCCTTGAGGAGGAATCCGCTCGCTCCGGCGATGAGGGCGTCGTACACGTGCTCGTCGAGGTCGAAGGTGGTGAGGATCAGCACGCGGGGCGGCTGCGCGGGCCCGGCGTCGCCCATGAGTTCGGCGGTCGCCTGGATGCCGTCCGACACCGGCATCCGTACGTCCATCAGCACCACGTCGGGCCGCTGCTCCCGGCACACCCGGACCGCCTCCGCCCCGTCCCGCGCGGTGCCCACGACGGTGAAGTCCGGCTGGGTGGCGAGGAGTCCGGCGTATCCGGCACGGACGACCTCGTGGTCGTCGGCGACGACTATGCGGACGGGGTGGGGTCGGTCCGGTACGTCGGCCGTCGTCCTGGCGTCCGGCCCGGTGGTTGCTCCGGGAGCGGCTTCGGGGGTCGTCATGCGAGGGCCTCCGCCCGTACGGGGAGGCGTGCCTCGACCAGGAAGCCGCCGCCGGGTGCCGGGCCGGTGCGGAGGGTGCCGCCCACGGTCGCCGCGCGTTCGTGCATGCCGAGGAGGCCGTGTCCGACGCGGTCACGGTGTGCGGGGTCCGCGAGCTCCGTCGGGTGCGCGGGGTGCCCAGGGCCGGAACCGGGGCCAGGTCCTGGGCCGTTGTCGCGTACGCGGAGCTCCAAGTCGTCCGTCCCGTACCGGAGTTCCACGTCGACGGCGGCGCCCGGAGCGTGCCGGCGGGCGTTCGTCAGGGCCTCCTGGACGATGCGGTAGGCGGTGACCTCGATGCCCGGGTCGAGCGGGGCGACGGTGCCGCTGACGATCAGCCGGGTACGGGTGCCCGCTGCGTCCCGGGAGTCGTCGACCAGCTCCATCAGCTGGCGCAGGCCCGGCTGGGGGCGCCGGGTGACCCCCACGTCAGCGTCCTCGCGCAGCACTCCGAGCAGCCGCCGCATCTCCGTCAGCGCGGCCCGCGCGGTGTCCCCGATGGCGAGCAGCCGGTTGGCGCCGTCGGAGGGCAGCCCCTTGGTGGTCAGCCGGGCGGTCTCGGCCTGTACGGCGATCATCGAGATGTGGTGGGCGACGACATCGTGCAACTCCCTGGCGATACGCGCCCGTTCACCCCGTGCCGCGTGTTCGAGCAGGGTGTCGGCGAAGGCCCGTTCCGTGGCACTGTGCGCCTGCGCGGCCGTCCGTACGTGCCGGGTGATGCCCGTGGCCGCCGCGGCGGAGGCGAGCGTGGCGACCAGGACGGCCACGACACGGACGGTGGAGTCGGCGGGGTCACCTGCCGCGGCCAGCGCGAGACCGACGTACGGCAGCACGAGCAGACCGCTGAGCAGAGGCGTTCCCGCCCGGCCCAGCGCATGGACGGTGACCAGCTGGGCCGCCGCCCCCGCGAGGGTGAGGGCGCGGAAGGGTTCCAGGGCCAGGGCGCAGGCGGTCGTGAGCGCGATGGCCGCGGTGCCGCGGACCGGCGCCCCGCGCTCCGGCGCGAGGACGAACCCCACGGGCAGTGTGGTGCACAGCGCGAGCAGCAGGGCGAGTGCGAGATTCCCGCGAAGCCCGTCGGCACGGACCAGGATCTCGACGGAGGCGAGCACCGCGAGACCGACGGAGAGCACGACGGGGGAGAGGGGCCCGGCACCGGCCGCCCTGACGGCACCGGCGGAGAACAGGGCCGAGGAGCGGGGGCGTGACGCGGGGGAGAGGCGGCGTATCGCCCGGCCGACGGCGTGTACGCCACGGCCGGGGGCGCGTGTGCCGTGGCCGACGGCCCGTACGCCGTGGTCGAGGGTGTCTGCGCCGCCGCCGCGGTCGTGCGAGCGCGTGGCGGCGCGGGAGGCGGCGGCCCGACGCAGCCCCAGCGGCCAGGATCGGCGCAGCCCCGACCGCCCGGGTCGACTCGCCCCCAACTCCCAAGCCGGACAAGGGCGTTCCGCGGGCCGGGGAACCGCCCGCCCTGTCGTCACCTCGCCCGTCTCGTTCGCGTCGCCCGCCTCGTCCACGTCCGCCATTCTGCCGCCGCCCGCGCCGGACCGCGTCCCCCAGGTCAGCAGTGCCGTGTCCCTCACGCGGGGGATGCCGTCCCCCGGGCCGGGGGCGGCGAAGACTGCTCCCGGGCGGGACGACGCCGCGTGCCGGGCTCCCTAGCCTCACTGGCATGGACGCAACCATCGAAGTCCGGGACCTCCGCAAGAGGTTCGGGCAGACCGTCGCCGTGGACGGGCTCTCCTTCACGGTCGAACCGGGCCAGGTCACCGGCTTCGTCGGCCCGAACGGGGCAGGCAAGTCGACGACCATGCGGACCGTACTCGGCCTGGACGCCCCCGACGCGGGCCACGCCCACATCGGCGGGCGCCCCTACCACGCCCTGCGCACCCCGCTGTTGGAGGTCGGCGCGCTGCTCGACGCCGCCGCGCTGCACCCGGCCCGCCGAGGCCGCGACCATCTGCGCTGGCTGGCCCACTCGCACGGCCTGCCCATGCGCCGGGTCGACGAGGTCCTCGAACAGGTCGGCATGGAACAGCCGGCCCGACGCAGGGCGGGCGGCTACTCGCTCGGCATGCGCCAGCGCCTCGGTATCGCCGCCGCGCTGCTCGGCGACCCGCCCGTGCTCCTCCTGGACGAACCGGTCAACGGCCTCGACCCCGAGGGCATCCAGTGGATCCGCGGCCTGCTGCGCCGCCTGGCCGCCGAGGGCCGGGCGATCCTCGTCTCCAGCCATCTCATGAGCGAACTCGAAGACACCGCCGACCACTTGGTCGTCATCGGCCGCGGGCGACTGATAGCCGACACGGCCGTCGCCGACCTGCTGGCCGCCGCGACCGGCGACCGCGTGGCCCTGCGTACGAGTGCGCGTACGGAGGCGATGGAACTGCTCGCCCACAAGGGCGGCACGGTCGCGGTGACCGGCCGCGACACCCTCACCGTCACCGGTCTGCCGCCCGAGCGGATCGTGGCGCTCCTCACCGAGGCCGGGATCGCCTTCGCGGAGGTGGGCTCACACCGGGCCACTCTGGAAGAGGCGTACATGGAACTGACCCGGGACTCCACGGAGTTCGTCTCCGCGGTGGACGGCGAGGTCACGCGATGACGTCCTCCTCGACGCCGCCCTCACTCACTCCCTCGACACCTCCCGAGCGCACGCCGAGCACCCCGTACAGGTCCCAACTCCACCCGGGACGGGACGGGTTCGTACGGTTGCTGCGCGCGGAGTGGAGCAAGTTCTGGACCGTACGGAGCTGGCTGCTGGTCCTCGTGCTGGCCGCCGCCGCGACGGTCGTGATCTCACAACTCGGCGCGAGCGGCTCAGTGAACGACTCCAACGGCCGGGTCCGCATCGTCTCCGCCCCCGACGGCACCCGCGTGGACGACACCTTCCGCTTCGTCCACCGGCCGCTCACCGGGAACGGCAGCGTCACGGTCCAGGTGTCCGGCATCGAGGGACGCGAGGGCAGGTCCCCGGAGCCCTGGGCGAAGGCCGGCGTCATGGTCAAGTCGAGCACGAAGCCCGGCAGTTCGTACGTGGCCCTGATGGTGACCCCGGACCACGGCGTCCGTATGCAGTGGGACTTCACCCACGACGAGCAGGGCTCGTCCTCCGGTGCGCGCTGGCTCCGGCTGACCCGTTCGGGCCAGGAGCTGACGGGCTACGAGTCGCCGGACGGCCGCGAGTGGACGAAGATCGCGACCGTCCGCCCGGCGGACCTGCCGAAGGCGGCCCGGGCGGGTCTCTTCGTCGCCACCCCGCCGCACACCACCCTGCGCCGCTCCTTCGGCGGCACCTCCGCGACCGCCGGAATCGCGACCGCGACGGCGGACTTCGACCACGTGGAACTGCGCGGCAGCGCCGCCGACCCGTCCTGGACCAGCACCGACGTGGGCGCCCCCGACCCGGACGACCCGGACCTCCCGGCGTCGGGCCCGGCCCGGCCGATCCCCGGCAGCACGAAGGTCACCGGCGCCGGCGCCTTCACGGTCACCGGCCAGGGCGACATCGCCCCGGACCAGACCGCCGGCGACACCGTCCAGATGAGCTTCCAGGGTGTCTGGGTGGGCGTCCTGTTCATGGTGGCGCTCGGCGCGCTCTTCATCACCGCCGAGTACAAGCGCGGCATGATCCGTACGACGTTCACGGCGAGTCCGCGCCGGGAACAGGTGCTGGCGGCGAAGGTCCTGGTGATCGGGGGAGTGACGTTCGCCGCGGGGCTCGTGGCGGCGGCGGTGGCGTTCCCGCTCGCCCAGGACACGCTCCGCTCCAACGGTTTCAAGCCACCCGCGTTCCCGGATCTGTCGCTGCTGGAGGGGGCGGCCCCGCGGGCGGTCGTCGGCAGCGCGCTCCTGCTGTCCCTGGTCGCGGTCCTCGCCCTGGCCGTGGGCGCGCTGCTCCGCAGCAGCGCGGGCGCGATCACCGCGGTGGTGGTCCTGGTGATCCTGCCGCAGATCCTGGCGTTCGCCCTCCCGCTGCCGGCCGCCGAGTGGCTGCTGCGGCTGACCCCGGCGGCGGCCTTCGCGATCCAGCAGGGGGTCACCCACTACCCACAGGTGGACCACAACTGCCTGCCGGAGAGCGGCTGTTACCCGATGACCCCCTGGAACGGCCTGGCGGTGCTGGGCGCTTACGTGGCGGTGGCCCTGGCCCTCGCGGTCTGGCGCCTGCGCAGGAGGGACGCGTGAGCCGCTTGAGTGCGCTGCGCCCGCTGCACGCCGAGTGGACGAAACTCCGTACGCTGCACAGCAGTTGGTGGCTGCTGGCGGCGACCGCGGTCCTCACGCTCGCGGTCGGCGCGGCCTCGGTGTCCGCCGTCGGCACGGGTGCGTGCCCGTCGGCGGCCGACTGCCACGAGGACACCGTGAAACTGAGTCTGACGGGCGTCTGGCTGGGCCAGGCGACGGCCCTCGTCCTCGGTGCGCTGTCGATGGGGGCGGAGTACGGCACGGGCACGATCCGCACGACACTGACGGCGATGCCGCACCGGGTGGCGCTGCTGGTGTCGAAGGCGGCGGTCCTGGCCGCCATGACGGCGGCTGCGGGAACGGCGGCGATCCTGGGTTCCCTCTACGCGGGCCGGCTGATCCTCCCCGGCAACGGCTTCACCCCGGAGGCCGGCTACCCGCTCCCGTCCCTTGCCGACGGTCCCACACTCCGCGCCGCCTTCGGTTCGGTCCTCTGCCTGACCCTGACGGCCCTGCTCGGCCTCGGCCTCGCGGCCCTGCTGCGGGACAGCACGGGCGCCATCACGACGGGCCTCGGCCTGCTGTACGCGGTCCCGCTCCTGGCCGGCCTCCTGGGCGACCCGAACTGGCGCGACCGTCTCGAACGCTGGGCCCCGATGCCGGCGGGCCTCGCCATCCAGGCCACGCGTGACCTCTCCCGCCTCCCGATTGGCCCATGGCCGGGCCTCGGGGTACTGGCGGCGTACGCACTGGGGTTGCTGCTGGTGGCGGGGGCGGCTTTCAGGGTGCGGGACGCGTAGGAGTCCGTGGCGCGCAACTGCTGTGACAGTCACGGCAGTTCAACGGCTCGGCGGACAGGTGGTTCAGTGGTTCGGCAGTCAGGTGGCGCGGGGTTCAGTCGGCCAGATCCGGCAGCGCCAGCCATTCCTTCCAGGACAGGTCGCGTCCGATGAACCGAGGCCGCTCGAAGGGCCACGCCTCACCGATCCACCGCGGCACGAGCGCGTCGAGATCCCGCTCCAGAGCGGTCCCCACCTGCTCGTCGACGACCCACCAGGAGACCTCGGCATCGGCCCCGGCCTTCTCCGGCGGATCGATGTAGACGCACCCGTACTCGACGCTCTCCGCCTCGTCGAACAAGACATAGTTGAACGACTCGTGAGCGGTGATCTCGGCCTCGTGCCGCTCCAGGTCCGCCAGGTTCGCCTCGTACGTGATCGTGGCGGCGGGCCATCCCCAGGCCTCCCCGAAGATGGACCACAGCCGCTCCCGGGACCCCATGACCGTCGGGTAGTCGATCGCGGCGTCGCCCCCGGTGATCGGCCGCAGATGATGGCCGCCGGGCACGTCGACGCGCAGCGGATGGACGAAGTCAGCGGGCAGCCAGGTCATCCCCGGAGGCTAACCGCCCGCCCGCCGACCCGCACCGGGTTATTCCATGGGCTGTCCGAGGGCGCGCCCACTGTCATCGGAGCGGACGCCATCCGCGTGGGCGCCGTCCGCGTGGACGCCGTTGCTCACGCGGACCGCGAGAGCCCCTGTCCGTCGCGCGGCCTCTCCCACCACCACGGCGAGCCCCACCAGCACGGCACTCACCCACACCGGCGAGCGGTACCCAAGTCCCGCCCCGATCGCGAGCCCGCCCAGCCACGGCCCCAGCGCCCCGCCCACGTTGAACGCGGCCGTGGCGAAACCGCCCGCCAGGGTGGGTGCGCCGGCCGCCTCGTACAGAACCCGGGAGATCAGCGTGGATCCGACGCCGAACGACAACACGCCCTGTACGAAGGCGAGTACGACCGCCGCCACCGGGTTCCCGGCGGTCAGGCCGAGGAGGCCCCAGCCCACGAGCAGAGCCACTCCGCCCCCGACGAGAACCCGGCCGGGCCGGGCGTCGGCGATCCGCCCGGCGACGGCGACCCCGACGAACGACCCGAACCCGAAGAGCGCGAGCACGAGGGGCACCCAGGCCTCTCCCAGCCGGGCGACCGAGGTGATGAGCGGTGCGAGATAGGTGAAGGTGCAGAAGGTGGCCCCGTTCACCAACGCCCCGAGGAGGAGGGCCACTTGAAGCCTGGGCTCGCGAAGTGCCCGCCCTTCGCTGCGCACACTCGCGCGAGCGGCCCCGGACACCCCGCCCGGCACGGACCGCACGATCGCGAAGAGGGCGGGCACGGAGAGGACGACCACGGCCCAGAAGGCGGCCCGCCATCCCCACAGCTGCCCGAGGACGGCACCTCCCGGCACCCCCGCCACACAGGCGACGGTGACCCCGCCGAGCAGCACGGACGTGGCCCGCCCCTTGGCATCGGCGTCGACCATCGCCACGGCCGTCACCACGGCGATCGCCAGGAACCCGGCGTTGGCGAGCGCGCCCACGACCCGGGTGACCAGCAGCACGGCGAAGCTGTCGGTGACCGCACCGACGACATGAACAACGAGGAAGACGCCGAGAAACCCGAGCAGGGCCGTACGCCGGGACCAGCGCCGCGCCAGGACGGCCATGAGTGGCGCCCCCACCACCATCCCGGCGGCGAACGCCGAGGTCAGCGACCCGGCCGCCGGTACCGACACCCCCATCTCCCGCGCGATGTCCGGCACCAGCCCGGACAACATGAACTCGGAAGTCCCCTGAGCGAAGACAGCGAGCCCCAACAGATACAGACCGAACGGCATGACAGAACTCCGCACACCCGAAAACGAACATGACAGGCTGCACGGCGTTCCGGTGACGGGCACGGTGACGGTGACTGTGAAGACAGTTGTGACTGTGACGACAGCGACAACGGCAGGAGCGTGTACGCGCTCGACCGCGACGCTTCAGCCGGACATCCCGAGCAGCCACCGGAAGGCCGGTGGCCGGAGTCTTGACGCCTCGGGGCTGGACATGGGGGCAGGCTAGCGACGCCCGGCTTCCCCGGTCCACTCAATTGCCGGAGAACCTCTTCGCGAGGTCGCGATGCCGTTCCGCGGCCTGCTTCGCCTCCGTGCCGCTGATGGTCGATCCGGGCATGAGGCCCAAGCGTTCGACCATTTCCGCGAGCCGCAGATGCTCACGCCCCGCGTGCTCACGGCAGGCGAGGCAGGTGACGCGGTCCGGACGAGGAGAGGTCATCGCGTACGGCACCCGCAGCCCGCACCCCGTGTCTACGACACTCGGCACGTCACCGGCCAGCCCGAACGTGGACGCCAGCACATTGCGGACAGCGGCGTCACCCCGGCCGACTTTCGCCTCGACATGGATGTGCGGATCATGACCGTGCTCTTCCATGTGCCCTCCTCACGACCCCGCCGAAGCCGGCTCGTCGAAGATCCACCGCCCTGAATGCCCCGGCGGAAGGGCCAGATCATTGCGCACCGCGGAGTAGTACCGCTCCCGGGCCGCCCGCTGGCGGGCCAGCAGCGTCGACCAGGCCTCGGGGTCGTGGGTGCGGGTGTCCAGGAAGCGTTCCATCTCGATGACCAGGACGACCCACTCGCGGGCCCGTTCCACCACGCCCGGCGATCCGAGCATCAGGAGCGCCTCGCCGACCGGATCGCGGGCTTCGAGGGCCGAGGCCAGCTGGGGCGCCGCCTCCTCGGGGGAGAGGGGATGCGGGTGCGGGTCGTTGCCGAGGTGGGAGGAGACCCGGTAGGTCAGGGTCACGCTCTTCTTCAGGACGCGGGCGTAGTCGGAGTACACGGTGAGGCGCCGTTCCTCCCAGCGCGCCGTCTGCTCGCGCCGGAACCGGACCTTGTCCCCGCGCACGATCGCCAGATACGAGCCGAGGGCGCCGACTATCACGCCTATCAGGGCGGGGAGTTGCTGTATGAACGCGGACACCGGCGCACAGTAACGTCAGAGTTCCGTACCGCCAACCGGCCCTTGTAGGACAGAAGCTGTCCTAGTCCCGCCCTACTGTCTCCCCATGGACGAGACCTCCGGCACTCCCTCCGGTACCCCCGAAGCCCCCGACACCCTCGGCGGCGTGGAGATCAGGACCTTCACGGACGTGGCGGACCTCGAAGCCTGGATGTCCGCCAACATCGGGCTCCGCGGCGGCATCTGGCTGAAGATCGCCAAGAAGGGTTCCGGCCTGCCGTCGGTCACCATCGGGGAGGCCCTCGACGTGGCCCTCTGCCACGGCTGGATCGACGGTCAGCGGCGGGGCCTCGACGACTCGTACTACCTGCAGAAGTACACCCCGCGCAGGCCCGGCAGCCTCTGGTCGATGGTCAACGTGCGCAAGGTCGAGGCCCTCACCGCGGCCGGCCGGATGCGGCCCCCGGGGCTCGCGGCGGTCGCGGCGGCCAAGGCGGACGGCCGGTGGGAGGCGGCGTACGAGTCCCAGCGGAACGCCAAGGTCCCGGACGACCTGGTCGCCGCCCTGGACCGCAGCCCGCGCGCGAAGGCCTTCTTCGAGGGGCTCGGCAGGACGGACCAGTTCCTGGCCTTCCTGGGCCTGCTGACGGCGAGGACCCCTGAGGTCAGGGCGGCCCGGCTGGAGAAGGTGGTCGCCGGGCTGGAGTCGGGGCGCCGGGTCCGGGCCTGAGGAGCTCGTCGAGGCCCCGACAAACCCGAGCGCCCGCCTCCCGCTCCCCGAGGATCAAGGGGAGCCGGACGACGGGCGCGCTCAGAGGGAGACCAGAGGGCGATCAGGGGACTTTGGGAGGTGAATCAGTGGAGAAACAGAACCCCGAACCCGATCAGCCGGCGTTCTTGATCGCCGAGATGTCGAAGTTGAGCTTGATCTTGTCGGAGACGAGCACACCACCGGTCTCCAGCGCCGCGTTCCAGGTGAGGCCCCACTCGGAGCGCAGGATCTCGGCCTTGCCCTCGAAACCGACGCGCTCGTTGCCGAACGGGTCCTTCGCGGCACCGTTGAACTCAAGGTCGATGGAGAGCTGTCGGGTGGTGCCGAGAATCGTCAGGTCACCGGTGATGCGGTAGTCGTCGCCACCGAGGGCCTCGGCCTTGGTGGAGCGGAACGTCATCGTCGGGAACTCGTCCGTCTTGAAGAAGTCCGCGCTCTTCAGGTGACCGTCACGGTCGGCGGAACCGGTGTCGATGCTGTCCATCTTGACGTCGAAGGAAGCCGTCGACTGCGACGGGTCGGCACCGTCGAGGTGCAGGCTGCCGGAGAAGTCCTGGAAGCCGCCCTTGACGTTCGTCACCATGGCGTGACGGGCGACGAAGCCGAGCGTCGTGTGCGACGGGTCGATCGTGTACTCGCCGGTGAGAGCTGCAAGGTCGGGGTTCACGGCGCCGGGCGTCGCGGTCGTGCTGTCGGTCTTGTCCTTGCTGCCGAAGAGGCCCATGACTAACTCCTTGAGGGGACGAGCCCCGGCCCTGCGCCGAAGCTGTTTAACGTTCAACGACATCGACCATAGACCTATTCCCTACGGGTTTCAACAGAGCGCATGGCGTGTCGCGCCGATTACACCCGGTTGCCATTGGTCTAGTCCTAAGATCACCCGTTGCCCCTCTGGTGGGCACATGGGCACCTCGGGCACCATCGCCTGGCATGACCCCCACCCGCCGTACGTTCCTCCTGGCAGCGGCGCTCACGGCGAGCCCGGCGCTCATGCCCACCACGTCCGCCCACGCGGTCCCCGACGAAGACGAGTACGACACCCTCCGCCTCCGCTGGCTGGAGATCGCCCTCGGAGCCCGCTACGACCCGGCCGCCGAGCCGTACGCCTCCCGCCTCGCCGAGACCGGCGAACTGGCCCGCGGCTTCCGGCAGACCATGGCCCCGACCGCGACTTCCCTCTGGCCCGGTTACCCCTACGACCCGCCGACAGGCATCACCCAGAGCTACAGCCGGCTCTGGACGATGACGCAGGCGTACGTCCAGCAGGGCACCGGCTCCACCGGCGACGCGGGCCTGCGAGCGGACATCCTCCGCGGCCTCGACCACCTCTCCGCCACCGTCTACAACCCCTCCACCACCCGTTACGGCAACTGGTGGGAGTGGCAGATCGGCAGCCCACGCCTCCTCATGGACATCGTGGCCGCCCTCCACGGCGAGCTCACCGCCGCCCAGGTCGCCGCCGCCTGCGCGGCCGTCGACCACTTCGTCCCCGACTCGATGCTCCGCGACTACTCGGGCACCTCGACCGGCGCCAACCGCGTCGACCTGTGCCGCTCGGTCGCCCTGCGCGGCATCCTCGGCCGCGCCCCCGAGAAGATCGCGCTGGCCCGGGACGCGCTCTCGCCGGTCTTCCCGTACGTCACGAAGGGGGACGGGCTGTACGCCGACGGGTCGTTCGTCCAGCACACCTGGGTCGCCTACTCGGGAACGTACGGACAGGTCCTGCTCGACGGACTCGGCCGCCTCTTCGCGCTGCTGGCCGGTTCGACGTGGGAGGTGACCGACGCCGACCGGCAGATCATTCTCGACAGCGTGGAGGGTGCCTACGCGCCCCTGATCCACGACGGGCTGATGATGGACAGCGTCAACGGGCGTGCCATCAGCCGCGGTTACCTCAAGAGCGACGACCTCCACGTCATGCGCAGCGACCACTTCCACGGACAGGGGCTGATCGCCGCGATCGCGCTCCTCGCCCAGGGCGCGAGCGCGGCGGAGCGCGAGCGCTGGCACGCGAGCGTCAAGGGCTGGATCGAACGGGACACCGTCACACCGCTCCTGACGGCACCACAGTTCGGCGTCGGCGACCTGGCCCGGCTGCACGCGGTCGCCGGCTCGGCGGTCGAGGCCGCGCCCGAACCGGTCGGCCACCGCCTCTTCGCCGCCATGGACCGGGCCGTCCACCGCCGCCCCGGCTTCACCGCGAACATCGCCATGGCGAGCGACCGGATCGCGTACTACGAGTGCGGCAACGGCGAGAACCCGCGCGGCTGGCACACGGGCGCCGGAATGCTCTATTGGTGGGCCGACAGCCTCGGGGTCTCGTCCGACCAGTACACAGACTGGTACTGGCCCACCGTCGACTGGTACCGGCTGCCCGGCACGACCGTGTCCACCAAGCGGCTCGCGGACAAGGCCGGAGGGGAGTGGGGCGAGCCCAAGCCCGCCGTGCGCTGGGTCGGCGGCGCGACGGACGGGGAGTTCGCGGCCGTCGGTCAGCACCTCTTGGGCCTCGGGTCGACCCTGGAGGCCCGCAAGTCCTGGTTCTGCCTCGCGGACTCGATCGTCTGCCTGGGCGCGGGCATCACGGCCACCGACGGCGTTCCGGTCGAGACGGTCGTCGACAACCGCAACCTGGGGGAGGGCGGCACCCGGACCCTCGTACGGGGCCCCGGGTGGGCGCACCTCGAAGGCCACGGCGGCTGGGTGGTCCTGGACCGGTCAGCCCTGCGCACCCTCCGCGAGGACCGCACCGGCGCCTGGTCCGACATCAACACCACCAGCACCACCGAAGCCCGGACCCGCCGCTGGCAGACCCTCTGGCTCGACCACGGCACGGACCCGGTGGACGCCACGTACGCGTACGCCGTCCTGCCCGGAGCCTCGCGCCGCACGGTCGCCGCCCATGCGGCAGACCCCCGCCGGCTGTCGGTCCTCGCCAACGACTCCGGCCGCCAGGCCGTGTCCGTGCCCTCCCTGGGCCTGACCGCCGCCAACTTCTGGCGGGCGGGCCGGGCGGGCCCGCTCACCGCCTCGGCCCCCGCGAGCGTGCTCGTACGCCGCCGTGGCCGCACCGCTACCCTCTCCGTCAGCGAACCGCCGCGCACCGGAGAGGCCCTGGAGATCGTCTGGGACCGTCCCGTACGCCGGGTCGTGCGCGCCGATCCCGGTGTCGAGGTACTCGCCACCGGACGCCGTCTGAGGGTGCGTGTCACTCCGGGGATGGCATGCGCCACGCACGGATGTGAGGTGACTCTCAGCTGACGGCTTTGTGCGACCCCTACAAGCCACACGCCCCCTGAGCAGTCGGATCGCCTGCATGCGGTCGTGGTTCTGTTCAGGGGTACCAGTAAAACGGGCCGGAGACTGTACGGAGTCGACGGCCCGCTTTCCTTGGTGGGCTTCGTAAGGTCGCTACATGACCGTTTTGGACGAGACCGGATCCTCGGCAGGCGAACCCACCGACGCCCGCGGGCGCGTGGCCGAACTGCACGCGATCCGTGCGGAGGCTCTTCGCGGACCCAGTGACAAGGCGACCGCGGCGCAGCACGCCAAGGGCAAGCTGACATCCCGGGAGCGGATCGAGCTTCTGCTGGACGCCGGCTCGTTCAACGAGGTCGAGCAGCTGCGCCGGCACCGGGCGACCGGCTTCGGCCTGGAGGCCAAGAAGCCGTACACGGACGGTGTGATCACCGGCTGGGGCACGGTCGAGGGCCGCACGGTCTTCGTGTACGCGCACGACTTCCGGATCTTCGGCGGCGCGCTGGGCGAGGCCCACGCCACGAAGATCCACAAGATCATGGACATGGCCATCGCGGCCGGTGCCCCGCTGGTCTCGCTCAACGACGGTGCGGGCGCCCGGATCCAGGAGGGCGTCAGCGCGCTCGCCGGTTACGGCGGCATCTTCCAGCGCAACACCCGCGCCTCGGGCGTCATCCCGCAGATCTCCGTGATGCTCGGCCCGTGCGCGGGCGGCGCGGCCTACAGCCCCGCCCTGACGGACTTCGTGTTCATGGTCCGCGAGACCTCGCAGATGTTCATCACGGGCCCCGACGTCGTCAAGGCGGTCACCGGCGAGGAGATCACCCAGAACGGCCTGGGCGGCGCCGACGTGCACGCCGAGACCTCGGGCGTCGCGCACTTTGCGTACGACGACGAGGAGACCTGCATCCACGAGGTGCGCTACCTCCTGTCGATGCTCCCGCAGAACAACCGCGAGAACCCGCCCCACGCCGACTCCGAGGACCCCGCCGAGCGGCGCTCGGACGTGCTCCTCGACCTGGTCCCGGCGGACGGCAACCGTCCGTACGACATGACCAAGGTCATCGAGGAGCTCGTCGACGACGGCGACTACCTGGAGATCCACGAGCGCTGGGCCCGCAACATCATCTGCGCCCTCGCCCGGCTCGACGGCCAGGTGGTGGGCATCGTCGCCAACCAGCCGCAGAGCCTGGCCGGGGTGCTGGACATCGAGGCGTCGGAGAAAGCTGCGCGTTTCGTCCAGATGTGCGACGCTTTTAACATCCCGATCGTCACGCTGCTGGATGTACCCGGCTTCCTTCCGGGTGTCGATCAGGAGCACGGCGGCATCATCCGCCACGGCGCGAAGCTCCTCTACGCCTACTGCAACGCGACCGTGCCGCGGATCTCACTGATCCTCAGGAAGGCCTACGGCGGCGCGTACATCGTGATGGACAGCCAGTCCATCGGCGCCGACCTCACCTACGCGTGGCCCACCAACGAGATCGCCGTGATGGGCGCCGAGGGCGCCGCCAACGTCATCTTCCGCCGGCAGATCGCCGACGCCGAGGACCCCGAGGCGATGCGCGTGCGCATGGTCAAGGAGTACAAGGCCGAGCTGATGCACCCCTACTACGCGGCCGAACGCGGTCTGGTCGACGACGTCATCGACCCCGCCGAGACCCGCGAGGTACTCATCCGCTCCCTCGCGATGCTGCGTACGAAGCACGCCGATCTGCCCTCCCGCAAGCACGGAAACCCGCCGCAGTAGTAACTCGGCGGACCCACCGCGGCAACCCCGCGGACCCCTCTCTCACGGAGACTCACCCACATGGACATCCCTGATATTCGCGTCGAGAAGGGCCACGCCGAGCCCGAGGAAGTCGCCGCCATCACGGCCATCCTCCTGGCCCGCGCCGCCTCCGCCCCGGCCGCGGCCCCGACCCACCGAGGCCGCGCGAAGGCCGGCTGGCGCCGGCTGGAGCGAGAGCCGGGCTTCCGCGCCCCGCACAGCTGGCACTGAGCTTCCCGAAAGGGCCCCCTCCACACAGGAGGGGGCCCTTTCCCGTGTGCCCGGACCCTGTGGTTGCGCTCGCGCAGTTCCCCGCGCCCCTAAAGGACAAGGGGTGGACCGGTGCTTCTAAGGGGCGCGGGGAACTGCGCGAGCAACCACGGCGTGCCCGCACTCGAAGGCGAACGGGAACCTACCCAACACAAAGGGGACCCCTCCCAATAGGAAGGGGCCCCTTCGTACGGCTGAGCGCCGCAGGCCTACCGCAGGCGGGCCATCAAGGCATGCTCCACCAGCGTGATGAGCGCCGACTTGGCGTCCGCGCGGTGGCGGGCGTCCGTGGTGATGATCGGGGTGTCGGGCCCGATCTGGAGCGCCTCCCGGACCTCGTCCGGGTTGTACGGCTGGTTGCCGTCGAAGCCGTTCAGGGCGATCACGAACGGCAGCCCGCTGTTCTCGAAGTAGTCGACCGCGGGGAAGCAGTCGGCGAGACGGCGGGTGTCGACCAGGACGATCGCACCGATCGCGCCGCGTACCAGGTCGTCCCACATGAACCAGAAACGGTCCTGGCCGGGCGTACCGAACAGGTACAGGATCAGGTCCTGGTCCAGGGTGATACGGCCGAAGTCCATGGCCACCGTGGTGGTGGTCTTGTCTCCCGTGTGGGTGAGGTCGTCGATGCCCGCCGAAGCGGACGTCATCACGGCCTCGGTACGCAGCGGGTTGATCTCCGAGACGGCCCCGACGAACGTGGTCTTGCCCACGCCGAAGCCGCCCGCCACCACGATCTTCGCGGACGTGGTGGAGCGGGAAGGCCCTCCGCTAGAGCTTGCGAAGTCCACTGAGCACCCTTTCGAGCAAAGTCACGTCTGGCTGACCGCCGGCGTTCTCGTCGCCGCCGGGCTGATGGATGGCGACCAGGCCCGCCTCCGCCAAGTCGGCGACGAGGATCCTGGCCACGCCGAGAGGGATCGTCAGGAGGGCCGAGATTTCGGCCACCGACTTGATCTCCCGGCAGAGGTTGCAGATCCGCTGATGCTCGGGCAGCTGGCCCTGCATCTGGTGCGGCTGCGCGGTGGTGTGCACCAGTGCCTCGATGGCGAGCTGATACCGAGGCCTGGTGCGGCCGCCCGTCATGGCGTAGGGGCGGACCAGCGGGTTGCTGGCGCCCCCCGCGGGCGACGGTTCGGGGGAGCGCCGCTGTGGCTGCACGGGCTGGATGCGCGGCGCCGGCGGCTGGTCGTACGGGGAGGGCCCGGGACCCTGGGGTGCGTAGGGCTGCTGGCGCCGCGGAGACGGTGCGGAGGGGAAGTTGTACCGGTTCGGCGAGTCGTTGCCGCCCTGGCCCTGGCCAGGGCCATAGGACCAGTTGCCCGAAGACGAACCGCCTGGGGGTGTTGCCACTTTCTCCTCCTCCGACTGTGCCGGGCCCATCAATGTGGAGCCGCGTCCCGAAACCTTACGGCCACGGGACGCCAAAACGCATCGCTTGTCTGCTAGTTGAGAAGGCTCCCCTGGAGCTCCGCACGCAGATCAGGGGTCAGAACCGTACCGGCACGGTCCACCAGAAGGGCCATCTCGTACCCGACGAGACCGATGTCCGCTTCCGGATGTGCGAGTACTGCGAGCGACGATCCATCGGAAATGGACATGAGGAAGAGAAATCCCCGCTCCATCTCCACAACCGTCTGGTTCACGCTCCCGCCCTCGAAGATGCGGGACGCGCCCGCGGTCAGCGAGGTGAGACCCGACGCGACGGCCGCCAGCTGGTCGGCACGGTCACGCGGGAACCCGTCGGACATCGCCAGAAGGAGTCCGTCGGCGGAGACCACCACCGTGTGCGACACCCCGGGGGTGTTGTCCACGAAGTTGGTGATCAACCAGTTCAGGTTCTGTGCCGCCTGGCTCATCGGGCTCACACTAACGCTCCTGGTTGTAGGTGCTGTCAGGACCGAAGCCCTGGCCGTTCGTTTCGCTTCCTGCGTTACGCCCCCTCTGGACCCCACGGCGCAGGTTGCTCAGCCTGCCCCGTACGTCCTCGGGAGCGCGGGAGACCGAGGGGCCGCCCTGTGGGGTCGATTCCGCGGTGCCCTCGACCAGATTGGCCTTGGGTACCCGCCTCGGCAGGCCGGAGGAGGTGACCCCGCCCGCCTTGGGCTTCTTCAGCTGCTCGGCGCGCTGCCACATCTGGTCGTTGTTCGACCGCCAGTCGCCCTTGCCGGAGCCGTTGCCGCCGCTTGAGTTGCTGTCGTTGCCGCCGCCGAAGAGAGACGGCGATTCCTGGCCCGCGGACTGCTGGCCGCCCGCGGTCGCGGTGGATCCGCGACGGGGAAGCCCGGCGTCGGTGGATCCGCGGCGCGGAAGCCCGGCGTCGGTCAGCGCGTGGGCGGCGGGAGAGGCCGTTCCCGGACGCTCGAAGCCTACGCGGTCCTGCTCGGCCACGTCAGCGGCCTGCGCGGGTTCCGCTTCGGGAGCGTACTCGGAACGGTAGCCGTTCTGGTACGAGTCCTGCTGCGGCCAGTCGTCCTGGTAGGACTGCTCTTCGAAGGCCGAGAAGGTGTCCCGCGCGGGAGCGTGGGACGGCTGGGGCTCCTCCTGGACCGGCTCCGCATAGGCGGTTTCCGGGTACCCGCCGTTGGCCGGGAAGTACGTCTCGTCGTACGACGCCTGCTGCGGCTCCTCGTACGGCGTCTGCTGGTCGTACGCGGGCGCCTCGCTGTACGCGGTGGCTCCGTTGTCGTACGCCGCCGCGCCGTTGTCGAAGGCCTGCTGGCCGTTGTCGTAGCCCTGCTGCGGGTCGAACTCGCCGGTGAACGACGGGGATCCGCCCTCCAGCTCGCCGTGCGTCTGGGCCTCCAGGGCCGCCCGGCGCTCCTCACGCATCAGCGAACGGCCCACGGGGTCCAGCTCGCGTATGTCGTCCGGGACCTCGGCGTAGCGGCTGTCGTCGAAGCCCAGCTCCGCGGCCGTACGCATCGGCTGGCCGCCGCTCTGGAACTCCTCGCCGCCGAAGGGCTGCTGCTGCTCCGGGATGATCTGCGAGACGGTGAACTCGTCGCGCTGCGGTGCCTGCTCGCCGCCACCACCGTGCGTGATGATGTCGGGGAGCATGACGAGCGAGGTCGTACCGGCCTGCTCGCCCGAGGGACGCAGCTGGACGCGGATGCCGTGCCGGTCGGACAGCCGACCGACCACGAACAGGCCCATGCGCTGCGAGATCGCGGCGTCGACGGTCGGCGGGTTGGCCAGCTTGTGGTTGATGTCCGCGAAGTCCTCGGCGGTGAGGCCGATGCCCTTGTCGTGGATCTCGACCATGATGCGGCCGTCAGGAAGACGGGTCGCGGTGACGCGGACCTTGGTCTGCGGCGAGGAGAACGTGGTGGCGTTCTCCAGGAGCTCGGCGAGCAGGTGCACGAGGTCGGTGACCGCGCGGCCGTGGATCTCGGCCTCCGGTACGCCCGACAGCTCGATGCGCTCGTACTGCTCCACCTCGGAGGAGGCGGCGCGCAGCACGTCGACCAGCGGGACCGGCTGGTCCCAGCGGCGGCCCGGCTCCTCGCCGGCGAGGACCAGGAGGTTCTCGCCGTTGCGGCGCATACGGGTCGCGAGGTGGTCCAGGCGGAAGAGGTTCTCCAGCTGGTCCGGGTCGGCCTCGTTGTTCTCCAGCTCGGTGATCAGGGTCAGCTGGCCCTCGATCAGCGACTGGTTGCGGCGCGACAGGTTGGTGAAGATCGCGTTGATGTTTCCACGGAGCAGGGCCTGCTCGGCGGCCAGTCGTACGGCCTCGCGGTGGACCTGGTCGAAGGCGCGGGCGACTTCGCCGATCTCGTCCGTGGTGGTGATCGGGATGGGGGTGACCCGGGTGTCGACCCGGCCCGGGTCGGTGCGCGAGAGCTGGTCGACCAGCATCGGCAGGCGCTGCTCGGCGACACCGAAGGCCGCGTTGCGCAGCTGGCGCATCGAGCGGCTCATCTGGCGGGCCATGAGGCCGGCGATGATGAAGGCGGCGAGCAGGGCCACGATGACGATGGCGCCGTTGACGAAGGCGTCGCGCTGGGCGTCGGTGGCGATGTCACCCGCTTCGTCGACCGCCCGGTTGATGAGATCTTCCTCGACCTCGCCGTAGCCGTCGAACTTGAGGGTGGAGGCCGCCATCCAGGTCTCGGGCGTGATGCCCTGCTGAGCGAGGTCGGAGGGCGAGCTGCCGCTGCCGATGGCCTGGATCATGCCGGTCATGGAGGGCGGGGCCTTGTAGGTCCCGCCGGCCGCCTCGGTCTTGCTCTTCGCTTCGGCGGCCAGCTTCGCGCCCTGGGCGGTCTTCTCCGCCATCACCTGCTTGAGCCGCGCGGCGTCCGCCTCCGTGCCACCGGAGACGTACTCCTGGACGGCTATGTTCTCGAGGTACGCGTACGACGTGAACGCGGTGACCTGCTGCGTACGAATCTTCTCGTTCGAGCTGGGCTTCACCAGGAGGTGCATGCCGATCGAGCGCTGCAGAGACTCCGCGCCCTTGGCCAGCGTGACGGCGTACACGGTGCGGCCGTAGCTCGTGATGTTGCCGGTGCCGAGGCCCAGCTCGTTCGAGAACTCGGCCAGGAGGTGCTCGACGGTGACGTAGCCCTCTTCGGTCTTCGTCGGGTCCATCGCGGTGGTGTACGCGGCCTTGCGCAGCTGGCCCAGCGTGGGCTCGGCGTCCTCCACCAGCTTCAGTCGGCGCTCGAGGCCCTGACCGGCCGGCATCCCGACGACTTCCTCGTGGAACGCGTCGGCCTTCTGGTCCGTGAGAGCACGGGCCTGCTTGACCGTCGCGTTGTCGCGGTCGCCCTCCAGCAGCGGCTGGGCGGAGATGTCGCGCTCGTTGAGGAGCGCCTCGGCGTACTGCCCGGCCGCGTCGACGATCTTGGCGACCTTCTCCGCGTCCTGGGCCTCCTGCCAGGTGTCGATGGAGCTCTTCACCTGGAAGCCGCCCATGACGAGCCCGACGATCACGGGTATGAGGAGAATGGCGTTCAGCCTGGTGGGCACACGCCAGTTGCGCGGGGACAGACGGCCGCCGCTCTTCGCGGGTGGGGCCGCCGGCTCCGGGCCGGACACATGTGCGGGTGCCGCTCCGCGCGGCGGCGGGGTGAAGTTGCCCCGTGCCGACGGCTCGGGACCGTTCTTGCTACGCCTCACTCGACCAACAACCTCTCGGCGTGTGCACCTTCGTCGTGCCGCGTGTGTCTTCCGGCCCTTACTACTGGGCAGTTCTGGCATTCCAGCACGTCAGGGTGTGCTCGTCCAAACACTCGGAACCAAGGATTCCGAGTGATGTAAGCCCTAGATAAAACGGTCATAAAGAGCGAGCCCCGCCAAAAGGCGGGGCCTTTGTGAGCACAGCGGCATCAGACGACCGCGACGCGTGTCGGTACCACTCGATATCTCTGTCGAAACGTTATGAACACCAAGGCCGACCGTGTCAAACGACACAGCCGGCTCCAGTGCGTCTACGACAACTGCCGTACGGCGTTGCCAACTTGTGTGCCAGGTCCGCCAGGACATAGCCCGTTGCCCGATCCTTAGCGGAGACGAGCCATCAGGGCGTGCTCGACCAGGGTGATCAACGCGCTCTTGGCGTCCGCGCGGTGGCGGGCGTCCGTCGTGATGATCGGGGCGTCCGGGCCGATCTGCAGGGCCTCGCGGACCTCGTCGGGCGTGTACGGCTGGTGTCCGTCGAAGCCGTTCAGGGCTATGACGAACGGCAGGCCGCTGTTCTCGAAGTAGTCGACCGCGGGGAAGCAGTCGGCGAGACGACGGGTGTCCACGAGCACGACGGCGCCGATCGCGCCGCGTACCAGGTCGTCCCACATGAACCAGAAACGGTCCTGGCCGGGCGTACCGAACAGGTACAGGATCAGGTCCTGGTCCAGGGTGATACGGCCGAAGTCCATGGCGACGGTGGTCGTCGTCTTGTCCCCGGTGTGGGTGAGGTCGTCGATACCCGCCGAGGCGGACGTCATGACGGCCTCGGTGCGCAGCGGGTTGATCTCGGAGACGGCACCCACGAACGTGGTCTTGCCGACGCCGAAACCACCCGCCACCACGATCTTCGCGGAGGTGGTCGCCCGACCTCCGTCAGAGCTTGCGAAGTCCACTGAGCACCCTTTCGAGCAGTGTCACGTCCGGGGCGCCGCCATTGCTCTCGTCGCCACCCGGCTGGTGGATCGCGACGAGTCCGGCCTCCGCGAGGTCCGCGACGAGAATCCGTGCCACGCCCAGGGGCATGGACAGCAGGGCCGACACCTCGGCCACCGACTTCACCTCACGGCAGAGGTGGCAGATCCGCTGGTGCTCCGGGAGCAGCCCCATCAGCTGCGCCGGGTCGGCCGTGGTGCTGATCAGTGCCTCTATGGCGAGCTGGTAGCGCGGCCGGGTCCGGCCGCCGGTCATCGCGTACGGACGTACCAGCGGCTGGTCGCCCTCGTCCTCGTACGGCTGTGCGTACGGATCATGAGAGGCGGTGGGCGGGGTCATTGATCCTCCGGGCGGGACAGCAGGTCGGTCAGTCGTGCCGTCTGACGGGGCCGGTGGGGGGAGGGCGGCCGACGGATTGTGCGGACGTTCGGTGAAATTCGGACGTACGTAAGAACCTGACTAGTGGAGCAGGCTGCCCTGGAGCTCGGCCCGCAGATCCGGCGTGAGCACCGCACCCGCACGGTCGACGAGCAGAGCCATCTCGTATCCGACAAGGCCGATGTCGCAGTCCGGGTGGGAGAGGACCGCGAGGGACGATCCGTCCGAGACCGACATCAGGAAGAGGAAGCCGCGTTCCATCTCGACGACCGTCTGGGCGACGGTGCCACCCTCGAAGATCCGGGAGGCACCGGCTGTGAGTGAAGTGAGTCCGGAGGCGACGGCCGCGAGCTGGTCGGCGCGGTCGCGCGGAAAGCCCTCGGACATCGCCAGAAGGAGTCCGTCGGCGGAAACGACGACGGTGTGGGACACCCCGGGGGTGTTGTCAACGAAGTTGGTGATCAACCAGTTGAGGTTCTGTGCCGCCTGGCTCATCTGGCTCAACTAACGCTCCTGCTGGTGAGTGGGGCTGGGGAAGCTGCCGGTCTGGCCGGTACCGGCCTGCCGACCTTGCTGGATGCCCCTACGAAGATTGGTCAGCCGGCCGCGTACGTCATCGGGCGCACGCGAGACCTGCGGACCGGTTTGGTGCTGTTGCTGCTGAGCCGTCCCCGCGACGAGGTTCGCGCGGGGGACCCGGCGCGGCAGACCCGAGACGGTCACGCCACCCGCGGAGGGCTGGCGTACCCGCTCGGCCTGCCGGCCGAGTTCGTCATTGGGGGTGGTCCGCCACGAGGCGGACCCGGATGCGGCGGACCCGGAAGCTGCGGGCGCTGCGGGCGCCGGACGCTGAGGTGCCGCGGGAGCAGCCTGTACGGGCTGCTGCGGTGCCTGCTCGTCGTTGCCGGCCTGGGCCGCCTGGGCCTGGTTGAACCAGTTGGTCTCCAGGGTGTCGTACAGCGGCGTACGCCCGTCACCGGGACCCGTCGCCGGCGGCAGTGCCTCGGGCTCCTGGGGGAGCGCGGGACGCCGACGCGACTGCGGACGCTGGGGCCGGGAGCCGTTGGTGCCGTTCGCGCCATTGGCACCGGGACGCTCGAACTGCCCGGTACCGCCGCCCTGCCGCTCGCCGTGGTTCGGCGCCGGGAACTGACCGGTGTGGTTCTGAACGTCCTGCCCGGGCGCCGCGTACTGACCGGTGGAACCACCGTCGTAGCCGGGCATCGAGAACTGGCCGGTGGAGGCGGGGTCCTGGCGGTTGTACTGGCCGCCTGTGGAGCCGTTCTGGCCCGCGCCGGAAGGATTCGGCGTACCGAAGACGTCCGGGCGGACGAACTGCCCGCTGTTCTGCTGCGTACCCGCGCCGGAACGCGGGGCGTCGTAGTCCGGCTGCGGGTACTCGCCCGTGGAACCGGCACCCTGACGGTCGTCGATCCGCGGGAACTCCGACGTGGACGCCGGGCCCTGACGGTCGTTGATCCGCGGCATCTGCGAGGTGGCGTCCGGCTCCTCGTGGCCGCGCGGGGCGTCCATCGAGGAACGCGGCACCGGCGGCTGCGCGTTGTCGTCGCTCCAGCTGGGCACCCGCGGCTGCGGGTTGCCGCCGGGCAGCTCGGCGCGCGGGCCACCGCGCGGCGGCAGCTGCGGCTGCTGAGGCGGCCGACGGCCCTGGTCGCCACCGGTCGGACGCTGCTGGGGCTGCGGGGGCACGGGGCCGCGGTTGTTGCCGCCCATCGTGTCCTGGCGACCACCGCCGAACGCGTCCTGCCGACCGCCACCGAAGGCGTCCTGCCGGCCGGAGTCGTTGTTGCCGAAGTCGTTGAAGGCCTGCGGGGCACCGGCACCGGCCGGGGCCGGCCTGCCCTGCGGGGGCTGCTGGGGACCACGTGATCCGCCCGGTCCGCCCGGGCGACCGCCCGCGTCAGGCCTGGGCAGCGCGGCACGCGCTCCGGTACCGGCACCGACCTGGCCGCGCTGCGGAGGGGCGTTGAGCCGTCCGCCGTTGCCGCCGTTGCCGCCGCTGGGAGCACCCGCGCCGAGGGCGGGACCGCCTCCGGCGCCGCCCCGACGGGCCGCCGCGACACCGGCCGCGGCCTGCGCTGCTGCGGGGCCGCCGCCGTTGGGCATGCCCTGGCCCTGCTTGTTGCCCGGAACCTTCTTGCCGCCCTGGGCGACATCGACGGGCAGCATGACCAGCGCGGTCGTACCACCGGAGTCGGACGGACGCAGCTGGATGCGGATGCCGTGGCGCTGGGACAGCCGGCCGACCACGAACAGACCCATGCGGCGGGAGACCGAGACGTCCACGGTGGGCGGCGAGGCGAGCCGCTCGTTGATCGCCGCGAGGTCCTCGGGCGAGAGGCCGATACCGGTGTCGTGGATCTCGATCAGTACGCGGCCGTCGGGCAGCGCGTGACCGGTGACCTTGACCTTGGTCTGCGGGGAGGAGAACGACGTGGCGTTCTCCAGCAGCTCGGCGAGCAGGTGCACGAGGTCGTTGACCACGCGGCCGGCGACCTCGGTGGTGGGCACGGCCGACAGCTCGATGCGCTCGTACTGCTCCACCTCGGAGGCGGCGGCACGGAGCACGTCGACCAGCGGGACCGGACGGGTCCAGCGGCGGCCGGGCTCTTCACCGGCGAGGACCAGGAGGTTCTCACCGTTACGGCGCATGCGGGTCGCGAGGTGGTCGAGCTTGAACAGCGAGGACAGCTGGTCCGGGTCGGCCTCGCGGGACTCCAGTTCGGAGATGAGCGACAGCTGACGCTGGATGAGGCCCTGGGAGCGGCGCGAGAGGTTGGTGAACATCGCGTTGACGTTGCCTCGCAGGAGGGCCTGCTCGGCGGCGAGTCGTACGGCCTCGCGGTGCACGTCGTCGAAGGCCGCGGCCACCTGGCCGATCTCGTCCTTGGAGTGCACACCGACCGACTCGACGGACGTGTCGACGTCCTGCGGGTCGGACTCGGAGAGCTGCTTGACGAGCTCGGGCAGCCGCTCCTGGGCGACCTTCGTCGCGGTGTCCTGGAGGCGGCGCAGCGAGCGGATCATGGAGCGGGCCACCACGAAGGCACCGACCAGCGAGACACCGAGCACCAGCAGGATCAGCGCACCGGAGATGATCGCTTCCTGCTCGGCCTCGTTGCGCAGCTCGCGGGCCTTCTGCTCCATCTCGTTGAGCAGCGTGAGCTCGATGTTCGACATCTGCTGGTACCTGGCGGAGTCGGCGTCCACCCAGTCCAGGTACGAGCGCTTGTCGCGCAGCTGGAGACCGTTCTCCCGCTTGAGCACGCGCTCCGCGTAGCTGTCGGCTTCCTTGATGGTCGGGCTCGGCTCGTCGAGTGGCTTGGTGAGCTTGGCGGCGTTGCCCTCGTAGATGCTGGCGAAGCTGGTGAGTTCGGCCTTCTGGTTCTCGAAGGCCGAGAGGCCGTACTGCCGGTCGTTCTCGGAGAGGTCGCCGTACGTCGCGTCGGTGGCCGGCAGGGCCGCGGCGATGACCGCGCGCTGGATGGACGCGTACTCCTTGGCGGTGGAGAAGGCCGCCAGGGCACGCGTGCGCTGGATCATCTCCGGGTTGCTGGTCGCCTGGGCCATGTCCTGGGACAGGCCGAGCAGCTGCTCGATCAGCCGGTGGTACGCCTCGACCGACTGGGAGGAGTTCTTCTCGTCCTGGAAGGCGTTGTTGCGGATGCCGCTCAGGGTGTTCAGCTGGGTGGCGATGGCCACCACGTTGTCCCGGACGCCGTCGAGGTTCTCGCCGTTGCCCGCGTCGTCGAGCTCGTGGGTGCCGTCCATGAAGGCGGCGCGCGCACGGTCCGTCTTGTCGCGGACGCCCTTGACGGTGAAGTCGGACGCCTTGGTGCCGTTGGCGAGCGGACCGGCCGACTTGTCGCGCTCCTCCTGGAGCGCGACGGCGAGCTGGGTCGCCTGCTTCGTCATGTCGGTCAGCAGCTTCATGTTCTCGAGCTGCTGGATCTCGTCCATCGTGTCGCTGATGCGCAGGGCGCCCAGCGAGGTGGCGGCGACCACGGGCAGCGCGAGCAGCGACACCAGGCGCGTGGAGATGCGCCAGTTGCGCAGAGCTATTCGCGAGCCGGGGCCACTGGGGCTGCTCGCCTTGGGCGGCGCGGTCGGCGGTGCGCCGGGGCCACCGGTCACCGCGGTCGGACCGCCCTTGCCCTGGGGGCCCTTGGGCGCACCTGGGCGCGAGGAGCGGTCACCCCCGTCGCCGGCCCCTGCCGGTCCTTGGTTCTGGGCGTGCTGGGGCGAGGAACCGGTGCCGGTCCCGCCGTGCGGCTCCGGCTCCGCCGAAGCGCTGCCATCCCTCTTGAAACGTCCCTGCACTAGCGTCGCAACCTCTGGACCAGGCGCCTCTCCGCGTGAACGGCGAGACGGTGTCGGCGTCTACGGGGGCGCCCTGAACGCGCCCCCATGTGTGGTCGTGAGTGACCGGCGCAGGCCCCCCTTCCCGCCGCCACTCGGCGCTGCGTTCGCGCCCCTTGCGCGCCGGTTCGATCCCGCGGCGGTTCCGTGGAATTCCAGCACAGTGCCGGATCTCCAACAAGGCCCATGGGTCATGCTGTGACCATCGTGACACCTAGTGAAGGCGGTGTTACGGCATGTGGAAAGCGATTCCGTTTATATCGGACACAGGTGCACGAGTCATTCGCCTGTAAGCGGTGCCCCAGTCGCCATGATCGGGAGTGGAATGGGGGCTTCGGTAGGGCAATGTCCGTTTCGGTGGCGGAAGTTGAGGGTCCGTATTGACCGGATTGCCTACCTGTGAGTGAGGAAACTCACACGACGATCACGCCGTCTTCACGCGTTCCACAGGGAGGCGCATGTTTAGCCTGACGCTTTACAGGGATGGCAAATCCGACAACCAGCGCCCGAGCGGCGGTTATTGAAGCCGCCCGGCGCCCGTACCGACAGGGTCCGAAACCGCAGATGAAGACGACGATGATGTTCCTCAACATAGCGAACCCGCGACGCACGACACTGGCGCACCTCGAGGACGCCGAAGAGCTGCGTACGCCGGAGCAGCAGGAGCACTCCGTCGAGCTCCCCGCACAGACCGCCAACCCCCGCCGCACGATCCTGATGGACGTCCCGGTAGCGGCCATGGCGGCGGAGTAGCCCTTCCGCACCCCGCCCCCAGCAGTTCCGCGAGGTCGCGCCCCTCTCCCGCGTTAGCCTGGAGCCTCAGACTCCAGCCAGCTCAGTGAGGGGCGCAGGCATCTCGTGCGCATCGCCAGGTTCTCCATCGACGGCAACGTCGCGTTCGGCGCGGTCGAGGGCGAGAGCCCTCCTGGGTCGACCGACGGGCTCGTGCTCGACATCATCAAGGGCCATCCGTTCACGGACTTCGAGCTCTCCGGCACGAAGGTCCCGCTGAACAAGGTCCGGCTCCTGCCGCCCATGCTCCCCAACAAGGTCGTGGCCTTCGGCCGCAACTACGCGGAGCACGCCAGGGAAATGGGCAACGAGGTGCCGGACGCCCCGTTCGCCTTCTTCAAGCCCTCCACCTCGGTGATCGGCCCCGGCGACGAGATCGCGTACCCCTCCTTCTCGAACGAGGTGCACCACGAGGCCGAGCTGGCCGTGGTCATCGGCCGGATGTGCCGGGAGGTCCCGCGCGAGCGCGTCAAGGACGTCATCCTCGGCTACACCTGCGCCAACGACGTCACCGCACGCGACGTCCAGAAGCGCGAGAAGCAGTGGGCCAGGGCCAAGGGCTTCGACTCCTCCTGCCCGCTCGGCCCCTGGGTGGAGACGGACCTCGACCCGTCCGACCTGACCATCATGTGCACGGTCAACGGCCAGCAGCGCCAGCTGGGCCGCACCAGCGAGATGATCCACTCGGTCGAGGACCTGATCGTCAACATCACCGAGGCCATGACGCTGCTCCCCGGCGACGTGATCCTCACGGGCACCCCCGCGGGGGTCGGCCCCCTCACCGTCGGCGACGAGGTCGCCGTCACCATCGAAGGCATCGGCACTCTCACCAACAAGGTGATCAAGCGTGGCTAACGCGAACTCCCCCAAGATCTCGACTTCGCTCGGACAGGGGGTGCCCCCACGCGTACGTTTCTGTCCCTCCCCGACCGGCAACCCCCACGTGGGCCTGGTCCGCACCGCCCTGTTCAACTGGGCGTTCGCCCGGCACAACGAGGGCACCCTGGTCTTCCGCATCGAGGACACCGACGCGGCCCGCGACTCCGAGGAGTCGTACGGCCAGCTGCTCGACTCGATGCGCTGGCTGGGCTTCGACTGGGACGAGGGCCCCGAGGTCGGCGGCCCGCACGAGCCGTACCGCCAGTCGCAGCGGATGGACATCTACCGCGATGTGGCCGCCAAGCTCCTGGAAGCGGGCCGCGCCTACCACTGCTACTGCTCCACGGAGGAGCTGGACGCCCGCCGCGAGGCCGCCCGCGCCGCCGGCAAGCCGTCCGGTTACGACGGCCACTGCCGCGAGCTGACCGCCGAGCAGAAGGCCGCGTACGAGGCCGAGGGCCGCACCCCCATCGTCCGCTTCCGCATGCCCGACGAGACGATCACCTTCACGGACCTGGTCCGCGGCGAGATCACGTACCTCCCGGAGAACGTGCCGGACTACGGGATCGTACGAGCCAACGGAGCCCCGCTCTACACGCTCGTGAACCCCGTCGACGACGCCCTGATGGAGATCACCCACGTCCTGCGCGGCGAGGACCTGCTCTCCTCCACCCCGCGCCAGGTCGCCCTCTACAAGGCGCTCACCGAGCTGGGCATCGCGAAGCAGATCCCCGCCTTCGGGCACCTGCCGTACGTGATGGGCGAGGGCAACAAGAAGCTCTCCAAGCGTGACCCGCAGGCGTCGCTGAACCTCTACCGGGAGCGCGGCTTCCTCCCCGAGGGCCTGCTCAACTACCTCTCCCTGCTCGGCTGGTCGCTCTCCGCCGACCAGGACATCTTCACGATGGACGAGATGGTCGCGGCCTTCGACGTGACGGACGTGAACCCGAACCCGGCCCGCTTCGACCTCAAGAAGGCCGAGGCGATCAACGGCGACCACATCCGCCTGCTGGATGTGAAGGACTTCGCCGAGCGCTGCGCCCCCTGGCTGAAGGCCCCCTTCGCGCCCTGGGCGCCGGAGGACTTCGACCAGTCCGCGTGGGACGCGATCGCCCCGCACGCCCAGACCCGCCTCAAGGTCCTCTCCGAGATCACGGACAACGTCGACTTCCTGTTCCTGCCGGAGCCGGCCTTCGACGAGGCGTCCTGGACGAAGGCCATGAAGGAGGGCAGCGACGCGCTGCTCCGTACGGCCCGCGAGAAGCTGGACGCCGCCGACTGGTCCTCGCCCGAGTCCCTCAAGGAGGCCGTCCTGGCCGCCGGCGAGGCCCACGGCCTCAAGCTCGGCAAGGCCCAGGCCCCGGTCCGCGTCGCCGTCACCGGCCGCACGATCGGCCTGCCGCTCTTCGAGTCCCTGGAGATCCTGGGCAAGGAGAAGACGCTGGCCCGCGTCGACGCGGCGCTGGCGAAGCTGACCGCCTAGGCGTTACGAGCGAGAGGGGCGGTGTCCGGTTCGGGCGCCGCCCCTCTCGCGTACACGGAGCCGACACCCGGAGTTCACTCCTCCGGCCAACTCCCGCTCTCCCGGCGGACATTGGATGTTTCGGGCGCACATGATGCGCGCGTTCACCATGTTTCAGGGGAGGGGAACGTGACCCGTTCACGAAGACTTGTGGGATTCGCTCTTGGCGGGGCGATGGCGTTGTCGGGGGCCGTACTGACCGTGCCGGCCGAGGCCGCGCCGAACGCCGACACCCCGGTCGCCACCACGCAGTTGAACAACATCAACCCGGTCCCCGTCCGATACGGCTGGGTGGGGGCCTCCGGATTCCAGTACGCGCTGGGCAACGCGGGCAACTTCCAGTGGGCCGAGTACCCCGGTGTCACGCCGCCGGCGCATGCGGGCCCCGAAGATCTGGCCACCGGCACCGACGTCCAGATCACCGGGACGTCGGGCGTCGTCATCACCCAGAAGCACCGCTCCACCGGCACGACCGCCACCGTCACGATCCCGACCGGCCAGACCTACCGGGCGGCGTCCGGCTGGAGCGTGCTCACCCAGGACGCCGACGGCGCCCTGCACGTGCTGCGATCCGCCGCCGACGGCACGACCACCGACCTCCCGGTCACCGGCCTGCCGTCCGGAGCCCAGACCACCGGCACCTACGCGACCGGCGGCTCGGTCCGCCGCCTCGCCGTCACCTACACCCTGGACGGCACCTCCTCGCTGGGCCTCGTCGACCTCGCGGACGGCACCTTCCGTACGTACGTCGGAGGCGTCGGCACCGAACCGTCGATCACCTTCAACGACAGCTGGCTCGTGGTGAACCGCAAGGCGATCCGGGTGGACTCGGAGCCCGGCACCGCACCCGCCGCGGTGAGCTTCCCTGCCAAGCCCCTCGCGGTCGTCGGCGACCAACTCCTCAGCGGCGACCCGGACTTCGTCTCCTCGCCCGACGACGAGGCGCTCACCGCCACTTCGCTCGCCACCGGCGCCAGGCGCGCGGTCCTCGCCGACGCCGACGGCGCCTTCCGTGCCACCCCGGACGGCGGCCTGCTCGCCACGGCTGGCGCCACGGCCGACGACTTCCACGTGTACCGCGTCCTGCCCGCCGTGGGCGGGGACGTTTCGGCCCGGCCCGTATTCACGGTGCCGCCGGTCCGGGCCAAGGTCGACGGCCTGATGGTCGCGGGCGGCGAACTCCTGATGTTCGGCAACGCCACTCCCACCCCCGGCTGGGACGCCGCGTACGCCGTACCGCTGGACCCCACGGGCAAGCCCACCGGCATCCAGGCCCGCCGCAGCCCGTTCATCGGCTCCTCGCCGTGCCTCGGCGGAGACGCCGCCTGTCCCCAGCTGGAAGCTCTCGGCGACGGCCGCTTCGCCTACCTCTACACCGGCACGGACGGCAAGGAGTCCGTGCACGTCGCCGGGCTCGGCACCGACACCTACAGCACCGAACCCACCGGCTCCTCCGGTGGCCGCATAGGCACCGGCACCGGCCGCTACGTCCTCTACAACGGCGGAACCCCCGCCACCCAGAAGATCGCCGACTTCCCCCGCGGAGCCGACGGGGAGACCACGCTCGACCGCACCCGCAGCGCCGCCGCGATCTGGGGCCAGCGCCTGTGGACCCCCGGCACCACCCAGGGTGGCGTCGTCGCGTACGACCTCAAGGCCAAGCGGAACGTCGCCACCGTGAACACCGGCGCCCCCTGCACCCCCAGCGAGATCCAGGCCGTCAACACCTGGCTCTACTGGAGCTGCGGCAGTGCCGGACCCGCCGGCGTCCACGACCGGGCCACGGGCCGGAACATCACGGTCCCGGCCGGCCCGTCCCGGCTCGCCGACGGCTACCTCGTCCGGGAGAACCGCACCACCCACGAGCTGCTGCTCACGGACTTCCACACCGGTACGGCGACCACCCGGACCGCGGCCGTGCTGCCGACGGCGGACCAGAACACCGGCGGCAACACCGGGCGCTGGGCCGTCGACCGCTTCGGCGGCAACATCGCGTACCTCACCGCCCAGGGCCAGGTGGCGATCGTCACCGCGGGCGTCCCCACCTCGCCGCTCGCGCAGATGGAGGCCCAGACCGACGCCGCCGCGGGCCCCACCACCCAGGACCCCTGGCAGCCCGTCTGGCAGTTGAGCAAGCCCTCGACGTGGACCCTGACCCTGACCGACGCGAGCGGCAACGTCGTGCGCGACCTCACCGGCGACTCCAGGGCCGCCGCCGTCCGCGCCTCCTGGGACGGCCGCCGGGGCGACGGCAACCGGGTCGCGGGAACGTACACCTGGCGCCTGACCGCCAAGTCCCGCGACGGCCAGGGCCCCGACCTGGTCACGACTGGCACGACAACCGTCAGCTGAGCAACGCGCCCTACGACTCGGACCCGCCCCGGGTTACCGTCGAACCATGACGATCAGAGCCGTGGTCTGGGACGTAGACGACACGATCTTCGACTACACCACGGCCGACCGTGCCGGCATGCGCGGACATCTCACGGCCGAGGGCCTGCTCGACGGGTACGCCTCCGTCGAGCAGGCCCTCGACCACTGGCGCGACCTCACCGACCAGCAGTGGGCGAGGTACGCGGCGGGGGAGGTGGACTGGGAGGGGGGCCGCCGGGACCGGGTCCGGGCCTTTCTGGGCAAACCCCTCACCGACCCGGAGGCGGAGGACTGGTTCCTCCGGTATCTCGGGCACTACGAGTCGGCCTGGGCGCTGTTCCCGGACGTCCTGCCCGTCCTCGACACCCTGGCGGGCAGCCACCGCCACTCCGTGCTGTCCAACTCCAGCATCCGGGTCCAGGACCACAAGCTGCGCGTTCTCGGCGTACGGGACCGGTTCGAGTCCGTGCTCTGCGCGGCCGAACTGGGTGTCTCGAAGCCCGCGGCGGAGGCGTTCCACGCGGCCTGCGAGGCGCTGGAGCTTCCGCCTCACGAGGTCGCGTACGTCGGGGACCACCCGGAGATCGACGGACAGGGCGCGGCCGACGCCGGAATGTTCTCGGTCTGGATCGACCGCGGGGGAGTGAGAGCCGTCACGGCCCCGGACCCCGACGCCGCACCGGGCGGGGCGCCGGATCGGCTCACCGGCCTGCGCCGGATCGCCTCGCTGGCCGAACTCCCCGCGATCCTGCAGCCTGATACCCGTTTTGGAGCGCCGTCCACCTTCAGGTAATGTTCTTCCTGCGCCGCCGGAGAGCGGGTCGAAAGGCCGGACCGGAGGCGCACGCTAAAGCAGGATCCCTGCGGGGGTTTGTGTTTCAGTGGCCTATGGTGTAATTGGCAGCACGACGGTTTCTGGTTCCGTTAGTCTAGGTTCGAGTCCTGGTAGGCCAGCTCGCAGAGCTCATCTGCAACCGCGGAGATCAACTCCGCAAAGCCCCCGTTGTGTAGCGGCCTAGCACGCTGCCCTCTCAAGGCAGTAGCGCCGGTTCGAATCCGGTCGGGGGTACAGATCCTTCCCAGGGAGACAGTCCGGGTCGCACCCGCTGATTCTCATGCAGGATCGCTAGGGCCCCCGTTGTGTAGCGGCCTAGCACGCCGCCCTCTCAAGGCGGTAGCGCCGGTTCGAATCCGGTCGGGGGTACGAACTGGTATGAACCACATTGGTCTATGGTGTAATTGGCAACACTACGGTTTCTGGTACCGTCATTCTAGGTTCGAGTCCTGGTAGACCAGCTTGGATCTGCGGAAACGCAGGATCGCTAGGGCCCCCGTTGTGTAGCGGCCTAGCACGCCGCCCTCTCAAGGCGGTAGCGCCGGTTCGAATCCGGTCGGGGGTACATCATCGAAGAAGCCCTCCCCAGCATGGGGAGGGCTTCTTCGCGTTGAGCGTTCGTGTTGAGCGCCGGGTCGACGTCAACTCCTGTCGGTCGCTGCGGCGTTGAAGCGACCGGCGGGAGGAAGTCGGATCGGGCGTAAGCCTGCGACGCACGTCAGCCGGTGCGGCGCAGGGCCTCCGAGAGGCGGCCGGCCGCGTCGATGATCGCCTGGGCGTGCATGCGGCCGGGGTGACGTGTGAGGCGCTCGATCGGTCCCGAGACCGAGACGGCGGCGACCACGCGGTTCGACGGCCCGCGCACGGGGGCCGAGACGGACGCGACGCCCGGCTCGCGCTCGCCGATCGACTGGGCCCAGCCCCGGCGCCGTACCCCCGACAGTGCCGTCGCCGTGAAGCGGGCGCCCTGGAGGCCGCGGTGCAGACGCTCCGGCTCCTCCCAGGCCATCAGGATCTGGGCCGAGGAGCCGGCTTTCATGGTGAGCGTCGAGCCGACCGGGACCGTGTCCCTGAGGCCCGACAGGCGCTCCGCCGCGGCGACGCAGATGCGCATGTCGCCCTGGCGGCGGTAGAGCTGCGCGCTCTCGCCCGTGATGTCGCGGAGGTGGGTGAGCACCGGGCCCGCCGTCGCGAGGAGGCGGTCCTCGCCCGCAGCCGCGGCCAGCTCGGCGAGGCGGGGGCCGAGAATGAAGCGGCCCTGCATGTCGCGCGCCACCATCCGGTGGTGTTCAAGTGCCACGGCGAGGCGATGTGCCGTGGGTCGTGCCAGCCCGGTTGCCGCGACCAGCCCTGCGAGGGTGGCCGGACCGGACTCCAGGGCGCTCAGGACAAGGGCTGCCTTGTCCAGAACGCCGACGCCGCTACTGTTGTCCATGAAACGATACTCGCGTCTCACTCTGTGAAACGCAAGTTCAATTTTCCGTGGAACGCGCCACCCTGGTAGGTACAGCGGCCCGCGGACCAACGGGCCCGGCGGAGGGCGCCCGGTACGAGGGGTACGGGCGCGCCGCACCGGAAATCTCTAGTTGGGCCGGCGCCACACAGGCCGGCCGGAGGGAAAGCGATGGGTAGGACACTCGCGGAGAAGGTCTGGGACGACCACGTCGTCCGGCGCGCGGAGGGCGAGCCCGACCTTCTCTTCATCGATCTGCACCTGCTGCACGAGGTGACCAGCCCCCAGGCCTTCGACGGTCTCCGTCAGGCGGGGCGCCCGGTGCGCCGTCTCGACCTCACCATCGCGACCGAGGATCACAACACCCCGACCCTCGACATCGACAAGCCCATCGCGGACCCGGTCTCCCGCGTCCAGCTGGAGACGCTGCGCAAGAACGCCGCCGAGTTCGGTGTGCGCCTGCACTCGCTGGGCGACGTCGAGCAGGGTGTCGTGCACGTCGTGGGCCCCCAGCTGGGTCTGACCCAGCCCGGCACCACGGTCGTGTGCGGTGACTCCCACACCTCCACGCACGGCGCCTTCGGCGCGCTCGCGTTCGGCATCGGCACCTCCCAGGTCGAGCACGTGCTGGCCACCCAGACGCTGCCGCTGGCCCGCCCCAAGACCATGGCCATCACGGTCGACGGCGAACTGCCCGAGGACGTCACGGCCAAGGATCTGATCCTGGCGATCATCACCAAGATCGGTACGGGCGGCGGCCAGGGCTACATCCTGGAGTACCGCGGCTCCGCCATCGAGAAACTCTCGATGGAGGCCCGCATGACCATCTGCAACATGTCGATCGAGGCCGGCGCCCGCGCGGGCATGATCGCCCCGGACGAGACCACCTTCGCGTACATCAAGGGCCGCGCCCACGCGCCCGAGGGCGAGGACTGGGACGCCGCCGTCGCGTACTGGAAGACCCTGAAGACGGACGAGGACGCGGAATTCGACGCCGAGGTCGTCATCGACGGCGCCTCCCTCGCGCCGTTCGTCACCTGGGGCACCAACCCCGGCCAGGGAGCGCCGCTTTCGGCGTCCGTCCCCGACCCGGCTTCGTACGAAGACGCTTCGGAGCGCTTCGCCGCCGAAAAGGCCCTGGAATACATGGGGTTGGAGGCCGGCCAGGCGCTGCGCGACATCAAGGTGGACACCGTCTTCGTAGGTTCGTGCACCAACGGCCGTATCGAGGACCTGCGCGCTGCCGCCTCGATCGTCGAGGGCCGCAAAGTCGCCGACGGCGTACGGATGCTGGTGGTCCCCGGCTCCGCGCGCGTCGGTCTGCAGGCCGTTTCCGAGGGTCTGGACCTGGTCTTCAAGGAGGCCGGCGCCGAATGGCGGCACGCGGGCTGCTCGATGTGTCTGGGCATGAACCCGGACCAGCTGGCACCCGGTGAGCGCTCCGCGTCCACCTCCAACCGCAACTTCGAGGGCAGGCAGGGCAAGGGCGGCCGTACGCACCTGGTCTCGCCGCAGGTCGCCGCCGCCACCGCCGTGCTGGGCCATCTGGCCTCTCCCGCCGACCTGAACGACCAGTCGTCTGCCGCCCGCACGCCCGCTGGAGTCTGAGAGTCATGGAAGCATTCACCACGCACACCGGCCGGGCCGTCCCGCTGCGCCGCAGCAACGTGGACACCGACCAGATCATCCCTGCTCACTGGCTCAAGAAGGTGACCAGGGACGGTTTTGAGGACGGGCTCTTCGAGGCCTGGCGCAAGGACTCCTCCTTCGTCCTCAACCAGCCCGAGCGCACGGGCGCCACGGTCCTGATCGCCGGACCCGACTTCGGTACGGGATCCTCGCGCGAGCACGCCGTCTGGGCGCTGCAGAACTACGGCTTCAAGGCCGTCATCTCGTCCCGCTTCGCGGACATCTTCCGCGGCAACTCGCTCAAGAACGGCCTGCTCACAGTGGTTCTGGAGCAGAAGATCGTGGACGCGCTGCAGGAGCTCACGGAGAAGGATCCAAAGGCCCCGGTCACGGTCGACCTGGAGGCCCGTGAGGTGCGTGCCGAGGGCATCACGGCCGCCTTCGAGCTCGACGAGAACGCCCGCTGGCGGCTGCTGAACGGGCTGGACGACATCTCCATCACCCTGCAGAACGAGGCGGACATCTCCGCGTACGAGTCCAAGCGGCCCTCCCACAAGCCGCGGACCGTGCAGGTGTGATCGCCTTCGGGGCTCCGAACCCCTCCGGATCCGATCGGAGTCGCACCCCACAAGGCTGATTCCAGCCAGCGCAACAGGCCTCTGTACCCCCAATCGTGGACGGTTGGGGGTACATCTGTGTCTGCCTCCGGAAGGGGTGTTCAGGACTTTGTGATTGGCCTCAACTGCCCTTGTTTCAAGGGACTTTGATGGGGTAGCCGAGTCTCGGCAGAGTCTTGTGGGGAACGGCGCAGGAGGCCCTCGGGAGGCGGTAGTTACCCCCTGCGCAGGCGACAACTCGCCCCAGATGGCACAATCTGTGCATGGAACACGACGGCCAACTCGAGCTCTATGCGGCAGTCGCGTCCCAACTCAAGGAAGCGCACACAAGGGTGCGCGCACTGCAAGTCCCGGAGGGCGTACGGATGGCGCTGACCCGGAAGCTGCTGGTCATTACGGCCGTGGCCAAGCACGATCTCGCCGACGCGACAAGGCGGCTGGAGCGGTTCACGACGGACCTCGACGAGGGCCGAATCCCCGAAGAGGAACGCTGAGGAACTTCGCAACAGCCCCAGTTCGTTGCGGCACAAGGGTGATTAGCCCGTTTCGTGTTTGATTTGCGGTATATATCTGCCTAACGTGCGAAAAAGCTTGAACACTTTCGTTCTGGCAATGTCTCCGAAGGGGAAGACGTGAACAAGGCGCAGCTCGTAGAAGCGATTGCCGACAAGGTCGGCGGGCGTCAGCAGGCCGCGGAAGCGGTCGACGCCGTACTGGACGCCATCGTGCGTGCAGTTGTCAGCGGGGACCGGGTGTCGGTCACCGGCTTCGGTTCCTTCGAGAAGGTGGACCGTCCGGCCCGCTACGCCCGCAACCCGCAGACCGGGGAGCGCGTTCGGGTCAAGAAGACCTCGGTGCCGCGCTTCCGTGCGGGCCAGGGCTTCAAGGACCTGGTGAGCGGCTCGAAGAAGCTGCCGCGCGGTGGCGAGGTCGCGGTCAAGAAGGCCCCGAAGGGCAGCCTGTCCGGCGGCGCTTCCGCGACGGTCAAGAAGGCCGCCGCCAAGAAGGCCACCGCGAAGAAGGCCGCGGCGAAGAAGACCACCGCCAAGAGGACTGTCGCGAAGAAGACGACGGCCAAGAAGACCACGGCGACGGCCAAGAAGACGACCGCCAAGAAGACCTCGGCGGCTGCCAAGAAGACCACGGCCAAGAAGACCACCGCGAAGAAGGCGGCGGCGAAGAAGGCCCCGGCGAAGAAGGCCGCGGCGAAGAAGGCGCCGGCCAAGAAGTCGGCGGCCCGCAAGACCACCGCCAAGAAGGCCACCGCCCGCAGGTAGACAGGGGCGCTGGGATACTCACGCGCCGGGCCGTGTCCTCACCGGCCCCGCCCTCGACCTCGATCCGCACGCGCTGACCCGGGCGGAGCAGTCGGAGGCCGCCCCTGTCGAACGCCGGGGCGTCGAAGGGGACGGGGGTGCCGTCGTCCAGCAGTACCTGGCCTGTGCGGGTTTCTGGGTCGTATGTGTACGCGGTCGCCTGCATGGGGGAAGGGTATGCGGTTTGTTCGGGGACGCGCCTGCCTGAAAGGGCTGAGAGGTTCAGGCTGCCTTGATGCGCTCCACCGCCGCCGCCGTGCGCGGGCCCACCCCCAGTGCCAATGCCGCTCGGAGATCCGCGCCCGTGTCCACGTCCTGGCGTACGGAGGGCACGTCGGGCAGAAGGAGTTCCGCGGCGCCCGAGGCACGGTGGCGGGAGCGGGAATCGGGGCCGAATGCGGGGAGCAATTCGCGGTTCGGGGACGCGGCCAGGAGAGTGGTACCGATTCCGGCGGCGTCCGGGAGGAAAGCGCGGGGGAATTCGGCTGCCGCATCGAGCACTCGGGCCAATTCAAGAGGGCGCAGGGCGGGCAGATCGGCGTTCAGGGCCGCCAGCGGACTTCGCGGGCTTCTGGTGCGTACGACCGAGGCGGCGTGCGCCAGAGCGGCGTTGAGGCCGCCCCCGGGCTCGTCCGGGACGATGCGGGCGCCCAGGGCCGCCAGCTCGCGTCCGGCCAGCACATCACCCGTGACTACGGCCACATCCCCGACCGCCGGGCAGGCCAGTGCCGCGGCCACCGTGTCCTGCGCGAACGCCAGGGCGAGCCCCGGGCGCAGACCGTCGGCCGCGGTGTCCGAGAGCCTGCTCTTCGCCCGCGACAGGGCTTTCAGGGGTATGACCAAGGTCCACTGCACGTGCGCTCCGTCCCTCCCTCGTCGCGCCCATTGTGACCCGCGTACCCTGGCGGGCCGGTGGCCGGGGCGTACGGTGTTCTCGACAGACAGGCGGCCTGGAGCGACACTTGTGCGGCCCCCCAGGCCCCAGGAGGAAGGTGTACGCGTGTCCCGCCGCAGAATCGGCTTCTGGTACCGCTTCGCAGCGGTTCTCTGCAAACCGCCGCTGATGGTTCTGATCAAGCGGGACTGGCGCGGAATGGAGAACATTCCTGCCGAGGGCGGATTTATCACCGCGGTGAACCACAATTCCCACGTGGATCCGTTCGCGTACGGGCACTTTCAGTACAACACGGGCCGGGTTCCGCGATTCCTCGCCAAGAGCAGTCTTTTCAGGAAGGGCTTCGTCGGGGCGGCCATGCGCGGGACCGGGCAGATCCCGGTGTACCGCGAGAGCACCGACGCGCTCAGCGCGTATCGCGCCGCTATCGACGCCGTGGAGCGCGGGGAGTGCGTCGCGTTCTATCCCGAGGCCACCCTGACCCGCGACCCCGACCTGTGGCCGATGACCGGCAAGACGGGTGCCGCGCGGGTCGCGCTGCAGACCAGGTGCCCGGTGATTCCGGTGGCCCAGTGGGGCGCCAACCACCTGCTGGCCCCGTACGCCAAGAAGCCCGACCTCCTGCCGCGCAAGACGCACCAGGTGCTCGCGGGCCCGCCCGTGGACCTCTCGCGCTTCTACGACAAGGAGATGACCCCCGACCTCCTGAAGGAGGCGACCGAGGTCATCATGGCCGCGATCACCGCGCAGCTGGAGCTGATCCGCGGCGAGAAGGCGCCCGCGACGCCGTACGACCCGCGCCAGGTGCGTATCGAGCAGCGGCGCAGGACGCGGGGCAAGGAAGAGATGCGGGTGCAGGAAGAGCAGGAAACCGCTGTGCGGGAGAAGACGGCGCAGGGAAACACCGCGCCGGAGAACGCCGTGCGGGAAATGACCGAGGTTGAGCACGAAAAGGGGCACGGCAAGTGACGACATCCGGCAAGCCCGTCAAGGCGGCCGTCTTCGGGACCGGATCGTGGGGCACGGCCTTCGGCATGGTGCTCGCCGACGCCGGGTGCGACGTGACGCTGTGGGGACGGCGGGCCGGGCTCGCCGAAGCGGTCAACTCCACCCACACGAACCCCGACTACCTGCCGGGCATCGAGCTCCCGGAGAACCTGCGGGCCACCACGGACGCCGCCGAGGCCGCCCACGACGCCGACTTCACGGTGCTCGCCGTGCCCTCCCAGACGCTGCGCGGGAACCTCGCGGACTGGGCGCCGCTGCTCGCTCCCGGCACGGTCCTCGTCTCCCTGATGAAGGGCGTCGAACTCGGCTCCGCCATGCGGATGAGCGAGGTGATCGAGGACGTGTCGAAGGTCGGTGCCGACCGGATCGCAGTGGTCACCGGGCCCAACCTCGCCCGTGAGATCGCCGCCCGCATGCCGGCCGCCGCGGTGGTCGCGTGCAGCGACGAGGCGGTGGCCCAGCGACTCCAGGCCGCCTGCCACACGCCGTACTTCCGCCCCTACACCAACACCGACGTGGTCGGCTGCGAACTGGGCGGCGCCGTCAAGAACGTCATCGGTCTCGCCGTCGGGATCGCGGACGGCATGGGGCTCGGCGACAACGCCAAGGGGTCCCTGATCACACGGGGGTTGGCGGAGACGACCCGGCTCGGCCTCGCCATGGGCGCCGACCCGCTGACGTTCTCCGGGCTCGCGGGCCTCGGCGACCTCGTGGCGACCTGCTCCTCGCCGCTCTCGCGCAACCACACCTTCGGCACCAACCTCGGCAAGGGCATGACCCTCCAGGAGACCATCGCGGTCACCAAGCAGACCGCCGAGGGCGTCAAGTCCTGTGAATCCGTACTGGACTTGGCGCGCCGGCACGGCGTCGACATGCCCATCACGGAGACCGTCGTCGACATCGTCCACGACGGCAAGCCCCCGGTCGTCGCGCTCAAGGAAATGATGTCGCGCAGCGCCAAGCCCGAACGACGCTGAGCAACCGCCCCCTTTTTTTCAGCGCTCGGTTCGCCTCCGGGGCGCCAAAGCCGGTGTCGAGAGGCCGACCGTGCTCGACCCTCCTCCGTCGGGCCTCCGCGCTCCCCACTCTCGGCTTCGCTCGGGCGGGGGACCCCCATCCCTCTCGACACAGGCGCGCCCCTTCGGCTCACTCGCGGCCGACGCACGCTGACTCAGGGCCTTACCAACGGGTACTCTCAACGCGATATGAGCACTGAGAACCTTCCCCAGAGCCCTGAGCAGCAGCCGCCTCGCAAGCCGCGCGTGGCCGTCGTCTTCGGCGGGCGCAGCTCCGAACACGGGATCTCCATGGTCACCGCCGGAGCCGTACTGCGGGCCATCGACCGGACCAAGTACGACGTCCTGCCGATCGGAATCACCCGGGAAGGCCGCTGGGTGCTCACCGCGGACGAACCGGAGCGGATGGCGATCACCGAGCGCCGTACGCCCGACGTCGAGGAACTCGCCGAGTCGAGCGAGGGCGGCGTGATCCTGCCCGTCGACCCCGCCAACCGCGAAGTCGTCTACAGCGAGCCCGGATCGGTCCCCAAGGCGCTCGGCGAGGTCGACGTCGTCTTCCCGATGCTGCACGGCCCGTACGGCGAGGACGGCACCCTCCAGGGCCTCCTGGAGCTCTCCGGTGTCCCGTACGTCGGCTCGGGCGTACTCGCCTCGGCCGTCGGCCAGGACAAGGAGTACATGAAGCGGGTCTTCATCTCCTTCGGGCTGCCGGTCGGCCCGTACGTGGTGATCAGGCCCCGCGAGTGGGAGCTCGACGAGTCGACGGCCCGTAAGAAGATCATCGACTTCGCGGGGGAGCACGGCTGGCCGCTCTTCGTGAAGCCCGCGCGCGCGGGGTCCTCGATCGGCATCACCAAGGTCGACGACCTGTCCGGCCTCGACGAGGCGATCGCGGCGGCCCGTCAGCACGACCCGAAGTTCCTCGTGGAGGCGCTGCTGCGAGGCCGCGAGATCGAGTGCGGGGTCCTGGAGTTCGAGGACGGCCCGCGGGCCTCCGTACCCGCCGAGATCCCGCCGGTGCAGTCGCACGACTACTACGACTTCGAGGCGAAGTACATCGACTCGACGCCCGGTCTCGTGCCCGCCCCGCTGACCCCCGAACAGACCGCCGAGGTCAGGCGCCTGGCCGTCGAGGCCTTCGATGCCGCCTCCTGCGAGGGCCTGGTCCGCGCGGACTTCTTCCTCACCGAGGACGGCACGTTCGTCATCAACGAGATCAACACCATGCCCGGCTTCACGCCCATCTCCATGTACCCGCAGATGTGGGAGGCGACGGGAGTGCCCTACCCGGAACTGGTCGACCGCCTGATCCAGGCGGCACTGCGCCGTTCGACAGGCCTGCGCTGAGTTCTTGGTTCTCCGCGGACCCGCAGCCGACCAACGGCCGAGGCCATCTCAGTCGGCGATCCCCTTGGGGATCGCCTTCTTGATGGCCCCGGCCAGGTCGACAAGGACAGAGGCGGTGTCCCGCCCCTCCGGCACGGTCACCTCGACATACGCCAGACGCTGAGCGGAGGTGAAGCGGGTCGACCCGTCGTCCCGCTTCTCCATCAGCCAGCCCACCCCGTTCACCCCACCGCCGACCGCGTCGGGGTCACCGCCCTCGGCGACCTTGGGGTCGACCATCTTGGGCGGCCGTTGTACACCACAGCGCAGTATGATCGCCGGGCTTCCCCAGCCCGCGGTCAGCGCGGACCGGGGCTCGGGATCCTCCCGGTCGAGTCCGTCCACCTTCGCCGGCAGCGACTTGTCCAGGTTCTGACACAACCCGGTGGCCTTCGTGCCCGGACTGGGAACCGCGGTCCGGGTGTTGTCGTCTGCTGAGGAGCAGCCTGTGGCCGCGATCAGCAGAACGAGGGCGGGCAGCCCGGGATAAGAGAAGAGCCGGTGACGGAAGAAGTCCACCGGCCAAGGGTAGACGGGGGCTACAGGTGCACGACCGGGCAGGTCAGCGTACGCGTGATGCCGTCCACTTGCTGGACCTTCGCGACCACCATGCGGCCGAGATCGTCCACTGTGTCGGCTTGGGCCCGCACGATCACGTCGTACGGTCCTGTCACATCCTCGGCCTGGATCACCCCTTGTATCTTGCTGATCATTTCGGCGACGGTCGACGCTTTGCCGACCTCCGTCTGGATCAGGATGTACGCCTGTACCACGGAACCTCCAGGGCGGCCACGAGGATCATGTGGGGAAAAGGAACGCCACGGTATCGCGTCGCCGCGCGCCGCGGGGAGACCCGCGGGGGCAGGGGCCCCCGCGAAGGGGTGCACGGACCGCGCAGGTTGACGGTCGAATCGACCGTACCCAGGTCGGAGGCGGCCCGCGACCGGGCGGACGCAGCAACAAAAGGAGACGTACAACGATGAAGGGCACCGTGGGCGAGTTGGGGGAGTTCGGGCTCATCAAGGAGCTCACCTCACGGCTCACCACCACTCCGGCGGTACGCGTCGGGCCGGGCGACGACGCCGCCGTGGTGGCCGCCCCCGACCGCAGGGTCGTGGCGAGCACCGACATCCTCCTGGAGGGTCGGCACTTCCGTCGCGACTGGTCCACGGCGTACGACGTCGGCCGCAAGGCGGCGGCGCAGAACCTCGCGGACATCGCCGCGATGGGCGCCGTGCCGACCGCGCTGCTGCTCGGCCTGGTCGTCCCGGCCGAACTCCCGGCCACCTGGCCGTCCGAGCTGATGGACGGCATCCGCGACGAGTGCCAGGTCGCCGGCGCGGCCGTGGTCGGCGGCGATGTCGTACGCGGCGACACGATCACCGTGGCGATCACCGCGCTCGGCGATCTGCGCAACCACGAGCCGGTCACGCGCGCGGGCGCCCAGCCCGGTGACGTGGTGGCCGTGACGGGCTGGCTGGGCTGGTCCGCGGCCGGGCACGCCGTGCTCTCCCGCGGCTTCCGCTCGCCGCGCGCCTTCGTCGAGGCCCACCGGCGTCCGGAACCGCCGTACCACGCGGGCCCCGCCGCCGCCGGGCTCGGCGCCACCTCGATGACGGACGTCAGCGACGGGCTGATCGCCGACCTCGGGCACATTGCCGAGGCCAGCAAGGTACGCATCGACGTCCGCTCCGGCGCCGTCGACATCCCCACGCAGATGAACGACATCGGTCAGGCCGTCGGCGTCGACCCGCTCCAGTGGGTGCTCACCGGCGGCGAGGACCACGCGATCGTGGCGACCTTCCCGCCGGACGTGAAACTGCCCGCCCGCTGGAAGGTGATCGGCGAGGTCCTCAACCCGTCGGCGCTGCCGCAGGTGACGGTCGACGGGGCGCCGTGGACCAGCAAGGGCGGCTGGGACCACTTCGCGGACATCGAGTCATGAGTGCCTCGTCCCGTGCGAGTGCCCCGCCCAGGGTTCTGACGGTCGCCGGCTCCGACTCCGGAGGCGGCGCCGGGATCCAGGCCGACCTGAAGACGATGCTCGCGCTCGGCGTGCACGGCATGAGCGTGCTCACCGCCGTCACCGCGCAGAACTCCCTCGGCGTACAAGGCGCTTGGGAACTGCCGGTGGAGGCGGTGCGCGCGCAGTACCGCAGCGTGGTCGACGACATCGGCGTCGACGCGGTGAAGACCGGAATGCTCTCCTCGGCCGAACTCGTCGAGACCGTCGCCGAGTTGATCGGCGGCACGGCCGTGCCCTCCGTCGTCGACCCGGTCGGTGTCTCCAAGCACGGCGACTCGCTGCTCGCCGCGTCGGCGCTGGATTCCGTACGCACGAAGCTGCTGCCCGTCGCGACGGTGGCGACGCCGAACCTCGACGAGGTGGCCCAGCTGGCCGGTGTGGAGGTCGAGTCGGAGGACGGGATGCGGCGCGCGGCGGCGGCCGTGCTGGCGTACGGGCCGACGTGGGTGCTGATCAAGGGCGGTCACCTCAGTGGCGACGCCGTTGATTTCCTCACGGACGGCTCGGAGGAGCACTGGCTGCGGGCCCCCCGGTTCGACAACCGGCACACGCACGGCACGGGGTGCACCCTCGCGAGCGCCATCGCTTCGGGGCTCGCGAAGGGGCAGTCGGTGCCGGAGGCGGTCGCGGCGGCGAAGGAGTACGTCACCGGGGCGATCGCGGGCGGCTTCGCGCTCGGCGGCGGGATCGGGCCGGTGGATCATGGGTGGCGGTTCGGGGCGGGCGACGCGTAAACGCTTGCGCAAGCGTTTACGTCCGCAGGCGAGGCAGTCGCGGGCCCGTCCCGTCTTCGGCTCTTCGGGCTCAGTGAACTTGGCGAACTCTGCGGACACAGCAAAAAGCCGGTCCACCGTGAAGTGGACCGGCTTTGAGCAGCGAACCAGCAGTGGCCGCGCGCTAGCAGAGCGTCAGCGCGAGACCTTGCCGGCCTTGATGCACGAGGTGCAAGCGTTCACGCGCTTCGGCGTCCCGCCCACTACGGTACGAACGCGCTGGATGTTCGGGTTCCAGCGACGGGGCGTACGGCGGTGAGAGTGCGAGATGTTGTTGCCGAAGCCCGGCCCCTTGCCGCAGACGTCGCAGTTGGCAGCCACGGGTCACTCCAAAGACTTCAGATGCTCTTACGGATGATCCCGGCATGCCGGGATCAAGATCTAGGATCTGAGTGGCGGTGCCAGGAGGAAGGCCCGATCGGATCGGGCAACCGGAGCAGCATACAACGACTGCGTCCGTACAACGAAACTACCATGGCTGGCCCGGGGACCTGGCCCGGCCCTCTTCCGGTGGAGACCTGACCGGGGTCTACGCTGCGTCGGACGTTCGGCTGTTCAAGGAGGCGCAGGTGCCGCAGGTGCCGCAGAGACTGGACGCGTCCGCGGTGCGTGCATGGTGCGGCTTCGCGCTGCGGGCGCTCGGCCGCGCGCGCGAGGAGATCGACGCGATCAACGTGTATCCCGTGGCGGACGGGGACACCGGCACCAATCTGTACCTGACTGTGGAGTCGGCGACCGCGGCGGTCGAGGCCGTCTTCGCGGGTCATGCCGCACTTGAGGGCGGCAAGAAAGCCCCCCATGGACCGGAAGCCTTCGACGGCCGGGAAGCTCTGGACGGGCACGAAGCCGTCGCCGGGCAGGCGGTCTCCCACGGCCGGGTGCCCGAAGGGCCGGCCCTCGCCGACGCGGTGCACGCGATGGCGCACGGCGCGCTCATAGGGGCCCGGGGGAACTCCGGGACGATCCTCGCGCAGCTCCTGAGGGGCATGGCCCAGGTGCTCGCCGCCGACAGTGACGCGACACACACCGACGGGCAGGGTCTGGGGCTCGCTCTGCGGCGTGCGGCCGACTCGGCCCGGCAGGCGGTCGTGCACCCGGTCGAGGGCACGGTCCTCACGGTCGCCTCGGCCGCCGCCGACGCGGCCTCCGGCGCCGAGGGGGACTGCGGGGCGGTCGCGCGTGCGGCGTACGAGGGCGCGCGGGCGGCGCTCGCGGCGACTCCCGGGCAGCTGGCGGTCCTGGAGCGGGCCGGGGTGGTCGACGCGGGCGGACGCGGGCTCGTGGCCGTACTGGGCGCGCTGGTGGAGACGTTCACGGGCGAGGCGCCCGCCGCGGCGGCGGTGCCGGTTCTCGCGGGGCACGCGCGCGTGGGGGCGGATTCGGACGCGACGGGGCTCCACGCGCGCGCGGACGCCGCTGTGACGGAACATCCCGGAGAAGTGGGGGAGTGCGCGGATGGCGCCCCCGCGTCTGAGGAGGGCGGGCCTGCCTTCGAGGTGATCTACCTCCTGGAGGCGGAGGACGCGGCGGTGGCGCGGCTGCGGGACCGGCTCGACGCGCTCGGCGACTCGCTCGTCGTGGTCGGCGGGGACGGCCTGTGGAACGTCCATGTGCATGTCGACGACGCAGGCGCGGCCGTGGAGGCGGGCGTCGAGGCCGGGCGGCCGTACCGGATCCGGATCACGCACTTCGGGCTGGACGACGCGCACACGACGGGCGCCGGGAGCCGACCGGTCCGGGAGAGGGTCGAGCGCGCGGTCGTGGCCGTCGTCCCCGGAGAGGGCCTCGCGGGGCTCTACACCGAGGCGGGGGCCACCACGGTCCTCGCGCGTCCCGGGGAGCCGCCCGCCAGCGGTGAGCTCGTCGAGGCCGTACGGCGGGCCCACGCACGCGAGGTGGTGCTGTTGCCGAACGACGCCGAGCTGCGCCACACCGCCGCCGCGGCGGCCGAGCAGGCCCGCACCGAGGGCGTCAGGGTCGCGCTGATCCCCACCCGGTCCGCGGTGCAGGGCATCGCGGCACTGGCCGTGCACGAGCCAGGGCGGCGCTTCGACGAGGATGTCGTCGCGATGACCTCGGCCGCCGGTGCGACCCGGTACGCCGAGGTCGAGGTCGCGGAACGCCAGTCCTGGACCATGGCCGGCATCTGCCAGGCCGGTGACATCCTCGGCCTCATCGAGGGCGACGTCGCCGTGATCGGCTCCGACGTCACGGCCACCGCCGAGGCGGTCCTGAACCGCATGCTCGCGGCGGGCGGCGAGATGGTCACCCTGGTCCTCGGCGACGAGGCCCCCGACACGATCGCGGCCCACCTCGAATCCCGCGTCCGGGAGTCCTACCTGGCCGTGGACACGGTCGTGTACCGGGGAGGCCGCCAGGGGGCGCTGCTCCTGATCGGCGTGGAGTAGGCGGCCATTCCTTCCGTGCCCTGAAGGGGCGCGGGGCTGTGACATATGCGGCTACGCCGCGTGGGCGCGACCAGCCACAGCGGGCCCGCAGACCAGACAAGGACCGGCCTCCAAGCGGAGCGCTACGCGGTCGACTCCGTCGCCCGCAGCAACCGCTCCGCCTCGGCCCGCCGGGCCACCACCGTCTCGTTCGCCCCGTCCCCCTCGGCGTACGCGGCGAGCACCTCACGCGCGCGTGCCGCCGCCCAGCCGGGGTGTTCGAGGTCCGCCTCCAGCCACCCGGCGGCGAGTTGGGCGCCGGTGCGGCTGTGCAGGGCGTCCTCGCCGAGGGAGAGAAAGCCCGCGACGGCCAGCGTGACGTGGGCCAGGGCCTCCTCGAACAGGGCGTGGATCGCCTCGTCGTCGGCGTCGTCGGGCGTGGAGCGGGCGACGAGGTCGCCGAACTGCCGGTGCGTCTGGGCGAGTTCGGCGACGAGTTGTGCGCGTGCCTCGTCGTCCTCAGGCACCTCGTCCTCGCACACGCGGACCGCCTCGCCCATCAACTCGCGTGCCGTGTCGAGCCCCGAGCCCTCCTCGCGCACCGCGAGCCACGCGCGCGCCCGCAGGGAGCGGATCAGCCCGTGGACGTTGCCGAGGGACCGCCAGAGGCCACCGGCGCGCGCGTAGGCCTGCTCCGCCTCCGGGAGCAGTTCCGCGTGGCCGAGGGCCTCCGCGGCGAGATGGGCGAGCATCGCGTGGTCGTGCTGCTCGGGCCAGTGCCGGGCGATCTCGGCCGCCTGGAGCCAGTGTTCTGCGGCCTCGCGGTGTTCGCCGAGCTCGGTGAGACAGTCGCCGAGCCACCAGTGGGTCTGCACGATCGCCCCGTCGCCGTGCGTCTGCGCGCTCAGCTCGGGCAGCGCCGACTCCAGGACCTCCGCGGCCTCGGCCCAGTGCCCCTGACGCAGCAGGAAGCCGCCGAGCTGATGTCTGGCCCAGGCACCGAGCGTGGCCCCCTCGCCGCCCTCGTCGGCCCAGTGCGACGCCTCCAGGGCGTGGTCGGCGGCGGGCCCGAACCGACCGGTGGCGCCGAGTATCTCGGCCAGTTGGAGGTGCAGTTGGGCGTGGCCGGTCGGCTCCAGGAAATCCGCGCCGTGCTCCAGCGCCCCCCGGGCCGCGCGCTCGGCCGCCTCGGCGTCGCCCAGGTGGCGTGCGATTCCGGTGAGCCGGGCCTCGTACTCCACCGCGAACCACGGCAGCCCGGCCGCCACGAACGCCTCCGAGCCACGCGTGAGCAGCTCCGCGGCCCTCTCCGCGTCCCCGGCGTGCGCGGCGAGCTCCCCGAGCATGGCCTGTGCCTCCGCGGCCCGGGAGGCGACCAGGACGTCGTTCCCGGCCTCCGGCTCGGCGAGGGCAAGCAGCTCCCGTGCGGCCGTCTCCGCGGCGGCCAGGGCCTCGGTGCCGTCTCCAGCGCCGTTCACCTCCGCCGCCTCGTGCACCCGCTGCAGCAGGATGCGTGCCCGTCCCACCAGTACCGAGGCGGCCTGCTGGACACCGGTCCCGCCCTCCGCGTAGAGGGCGAGCACCCGCTCGTACGGCTCCGAGACCGCGGCCAGCGCCTCGCGGGTCCGGCCGGAGAGGGCCAGTACGTACGCTCCACGCGCGCGTGCCGCCAGGGCCTCGCCCGGGTCGCCCGCGGCCTCGTACAGCTCGGCGGCGCGGGCGAACAGCTCCACGCCCTCGGGGCCCAGGCCCATCGCCTCGTGGTCGGTCAGCTCCGCGCGGTCGCGGGGAGTCAGGTCCTCGTCGTCCGCCGCCTCCGCCTCCGCGACCGCGGCCCATGCCGCGACGGAATCCGGGTGCAGGGCGGCCGAGAGCCGACGGGCCTCGGCGAGCAGCGCGGCCAGATCCGGCTCGGAGTCGGCAGTGGCATCCGTGGACGGGGCCGGCGCGGGCCGGGCGGGAGCGGCCACGGTCGGTGTCGTGCGTATGCCCAGGGGCAGCCGCTCCACCAGCGGCGGCTGGTCCATGCGCTCCCGGACGCGTCCGCTCACGTACGCCGTGCCGTTGCGCTCGTCGAAGCGGCCCGCCAGCGAAAGGGCCTCCACGCGCGCGTGGGCGGCGAGTTCGGCCGCGGTCCAGGTGCGGCCGGCCGGTCCCGGCACGGTCTGCGCGCCGAGCCCGAGCGAGGTCAGCCGGTCCGTCAGCAGGGCGACCACGGCCAGGAAGTCCATCCGGCTGCGCGGTTCCCCGGCGTCCGTGAAGTAGGCGGGACGTTCCGCCAGCAGCTCCAGGGCCCGCGCCTCGTTGCCGGTGAGCACGCAGAACTCCACGTGGTCCGCGTACGCGCCGCGCATGCTCTCCATGGGACGTACGAGCCGGAAGCCGCGCAGATGGTGGGCCCGCGCCTCGTCCGGGCGGCCGAGCCGCAGCAGGGGCACCAGCGAGGACGCGAGGACCGCGTGCGGCTCGTGGGCGCACGTGTACTCGCCCTCCAGGACGGGCCGCCACAGCTCCAGGGCCTCGGCGTCGGAACCCTGCTCGGCCCGCCACCAGCCCTGGTCGTGCAGTTCGCAGGCGTGGCAGTCGGCCATGCTGTCCCGGTCGGCGGCCAGCCACGCGGTGTACGCCCGCTCGGCCCGCGCCAGGTCCCCGATGGACCGCGCCACCGTGAACTCGGTGCTGCGGACCGCCCGTTCGGAGTGACCGGCGAGCCGGTAGCGGTGCTCCATCTCGCCGAGCCACTTCTCGATGGAGGCGAGCGGAACATGCGGCTGGCCGACCATTCCGGAGGACACCCACTTGAAGACCCAGTGCAGGGAGTGGGTCTCGTACTCGTCGAAGTCCTCGGGGTGTTCGTCCCACATGCGCAGCAGGCGCGCGAAGGGGACGAACATCCGGTCCTTCTCGGAGCTGTAGTTGTAGACCTTCAGCTGATGGCCGAGCGCCTCGATCACGGCGAGCGGGATGTTCAGCTTCTCGGCCTCGGCGAGCAGGACCTCCGCGCGCGCGTTGCGGGCCGGGCCCTCCGGCTGCTCGTAGTTCTCCTGCATCGCCCGGCGCAGCGCGTCGAAGTCCATGTTTTCACCGGTCCGGCTCATCGGGGGCCCTCCTCCGGGGAGTCGCTGTGGGTGGCCCACTCCAGGAGGCCGATGAACGACCGGTTCAGGAGTGCCGAGTCCGCCGGTCGCAGCGGGCGCTGGGCCATCAGCAGGGCCTGCCCGTAGAGGGACTCCGTCGCCGTCCCGATCAGCTCCCGGTCGTCGAGTGAACTGATCCTCCGGATCAGCGGGTTGAGGTGGTTGAGCACCAGCCGCGCGCGCGGGGCGCTGCCGCGCAGCGAGCCGAGGATGCCCGCCCACAGGTCGTCGGCCTGCTCCTCGGCCTCCGCGCGGGCCTGCTCGTGGCGGGCCGCCCGGTCGTCCAGGTGCAGTGCGGGCACGGAGAGGGGGTGGAAGGCGCGCAGGACCACATCGCACCCCAGGGGGTCGAGTTTGGCCCGCGCGGCCCCCAGGAAGGCCGACAGGGCCAGCTCCACCGCCGGGTCGACCGAGTCCAGATGCGCGGTCACCGTGTCGGCGTCCAGCTCCGCCACGACCGTCCCGGGCCGCACCGAGGGCAGCGCCTCGACCAGCTCGCTGTCGTACGTGTAGCCGCCGTTGACGACACCCACGCCCTGCGCGGACGCGATCGGCGCGACCTGGCGGTACTCCTCCACGGACCGCGTGAAGTGCACCACCGGGTGCCGCTGGGCGAACTCCTCCAGGGACAGTTGCCCGTCGGTCGTCTCGAAGGGCAGCCACGGCAGCATCGTGCGCAGCATCTCGCTGTCGTGCCGCGCCAGGGACTTCACGCCCAGGTGGTGCACCGCCAGGAAGGCCGCGAGCCGCTCGGGATCACCGGCCGCGAGCCCCGTCAGCCAGGCCCTGATCCGCTCGCCCAGCGCCTCCCGTACGCCCGCCAGGGCCTCGTCCTCGTACAGCGCCTCGCGGGACGCGGTGGGCCGCAGGCTGTCCGTGTCGAGGACGCAGCGCACGAAGAACGCCCAGTCGGGCAGCAGCTGTTCGGCCCGCTCGGTGAGCAGCATGCCCTTCAGGTGCACGCGATGACCGGCGCGCTGGGCGGGACTGACCGCGGACGGCAGCACGTACGCCACCCCGCGTATCCCGGCGAGCGGCACGTCCAGGTCGATCGAGTCCAGCGGCGTGAACCCGAACAGCTCGTGGCAGTGCCGCCCCAGGGCCACCCTTCGGGAGGCGGGGCTCGGGTGCGCGCGGTCCCAGGGCGCCGGGAGGTCCGTGACCGCCTCGTCGCCCACCCGTACGTCGTACGGAAGCAGCGATCCGAAGTCCCGGGCGAGCGCGAGGACCCGCTCCTCGGACAGCCAGTCGGCGGCGCCCGGACGCGCCACCAGGTACACGGTCGTACCCGGTTCGGGGCGGGCCTCGTGAGGCAGCGTACGGACCGTGTACGAGCCGTCGTCGGCCGCCGTCCACTCCACGGGCGGTGCGTCCGGCGTACGGGCGCTGCGGCTGACCACCCGGATGCGCTCGGCGACCACGAAGCAGGCGAGCAGGCCGATGCCGAACTGCCCGAGGAAGTCGGAGCGCGCCGACTCCAGGCCCTCCGCCCGCTTGGAACTGCGGCCGATGGTCGCCAGGAGGCTGTGCACGTCCGTCTCGGTGAGCCCGATCCCGGAGTCCTCCACACGAAGGGCACCGCCCGGGCCGCCCTCGACGAACAGCCGCACCAGGGCAGGTGCGTCGGGCTGCTCGGCACGCCGGGCGGTGATCGCGTCCACGGCGTTCTGCAGCAGCTCGCGCAGATACACCTTGGGGCTGGAGTAGAGGTGATGGGAGAGAAGGTCCACGAGGCCGCGCAGGTCGACCTGGAACGTATGGGGTGACTGGGAGCCTTGAGCTGACTGTGAGATCTGGGAGTCCATCGTCGCTGCGCCGGTGGGGGGACGTGCGACGGCGCGGGGTCGGGCGGTCCCAAGACGAGGTGACCGCGAACAGGGCCGGAGCCGGACATCCTAGGCCCCGAACCAGCCGTCTGACCAGCGGATTTCCGGGACGTATACGGCATTGTCAGTGCGGTGGTGTGCAATGGATCTCGTGCCCGCGCTCGAAGAACCACTGAAGAAGGTGCTCGGACCCGCCACCGCGAAGGTGATGGCCGAGCACCTCGGCCTGCACACCGTCGGCGACCTCCTGCACCACTATCCCCGCAGGTACGAGGAGCGCGGCCAGCTCACCCACCTCGCCGACCTGCCCCTGGACGAGCACGCGACGGTGGTCGCCCAGGTCGCCGACGCCCGCCTGCTCACCTTCTCCTCGCCCAAGGCCCCCCGGGGCAAGGGCCAGCGCCTCGAAGTGACCATCACGGACGGCAGCGGCCAGCTCAAGCTGGTCTTCTTCGGCAACGGCGTGCACAAGCCCCACAAGGAGCTCCTGCCCGGCACCCGCGCGCTGTTCGCGGGCAAGGTCTCCGTCTTCAACCGCCGCCTCCAACTGGCCCACCCGGCGTACGAGCTGCTGCGCGGCGACGACGTGACCGAGACGGTGGACACCTGGGCGGGCGCCCTCATCCCGCTCTATCCCGCCACCGCCAAGCTGGAGTCCTGGAAGATCGCCAAGGCGGTCCAGACAGTGCTGCCGAGCGCCCAGGAGGCCACCGATCCGCTGCCCGAATCCCTGCGGGCCGGCCGCGGTCTGGTCCCGCTCCCCGAGGCCCTGCTGAAGATCCACCGCCCGCACACCAAGGCGGACATCGAGGACGCCCGCTCCCGCCTCAAGTGGGACGAGGCCTTCGTCCTCCAGGTGGCCCTGGCCCGCCGCCGCCACGCGGACGCCCAACTGCCCGCCGTGGCCCGCAAACCCAAGAAGGACGGCCTGCTGTCCGCCTTCGACGCCAAGCTGCCCTTCACCCTCACCGAGGGCCAGCTGAAGGTCTCCAAGGAGATCTTCGACGACCTGGCCACGGAGCATCCGATGCACCGGCTCCTCCAGGGAGAGGTCGGAAGCGGGAAGACGATGGTGGCTCTGCGCGCCATGCTCGCCGTCGTCGACGCGGGCGGTCAGGCCGCGATGCTCGCGCCCACCGAGGTGCTCGCCCAGCAGCACCACCGGTCGATCACCGAGATGATGGGGGAGCTGGCCGAGGGCGGCATGCTCGGTGGCGCCGAGCACTCCACCAAGGTGGTGCTGCTCACCGGGTCCATGGGGGCGGCCGGGCGGCGGCAGGCACTGCTCGACCTGGTCACCGCCGAGGCCGGGATCGTCATCGGGACGCATGCCCTGATCGAGGACAAGGTGCAGTTCCACGACCTGGGCCTGGTCGTGGTGGACGAGCAGCACCGGTTCGGCGTCGAGCAGCGGGACGCCCTGCGCGGCAAGGGCAAACAGCCCCCGCACCTCCTCGTGATGACCGCCACCCCGATCCCGCGCACGGTCGCCATGACCGTCTTCGGCGACCTGGAGACGTCCGTCCTGGACCAGCTCCCCGCCGGCCGCTCACCCATCGCCAGCCATGTCGTCCCGGCCGCGGACAAACCCCACTTCCTCTCGCGCGCGTGGGAGCGCGTGCGAGAGGAGGTGTCCAACGGCCATCAGGCGTACGTGGTCTGCCCGCGCATCGGCGACGAGGACGACGACCCGAAGAAGTCCAAGAAGAAGCCGTCCCCGGAGGACGCCGCCGAGAAGCGCCCGCCCCTCGCCGTCCTCGACATCGCCGACCAGCTGGCCAAGGGCCCGCTCCAGGGCCTTAAGGTCGAGGTCCTGCACGGCCGTATGCCCCCGGACGACAAGGACGCCGTGATGCGCCGCTTCGCCGCGGGGGAGACGGACGTGCTGGTCGCCACGACGGTCATCGAGGTCGGGGTGAACGTCCCGAACGCCACCGCGATGGTGATCATGGACGCCGACCGCTTCGGTGTCTCCCAGCTCCACCAGCTGCGGGGCCGCGTCGGCCGTGGCTCCGCCGCGGGCCTCTGCCTCCTGGTCACCGAGATGGCCGAGGCCAGCCCGGCCCGCCAGCGGCTGACCGCGGTCGCCTCCACCCTCGACGGCTTCGAGCTCTCCCGCATCGACCTCGAACAGCGCCGCGAGGGCGACGTCCTCGGCCAAGCCCAGTCCGGCGCCCGCACCTCACTGCGGATGCTCGCGGTCATCGACGACGAGGAGATCATCGCCGAGGCCCGCGACGAGGCGACCGCGGTGGTCGCGTCCGACCCGGACCTGGAACACCTCCCCGGCCTGCGCACAGCCCTCCAGGCCCTGCTGGACGAGGAGAGGGAGCAGTACCTGGAGAAGGGCTGAGGCAAGGCACGCCCCTTCGGCCGCGCCTCGATGGATGAGACCCCTTGGCCGCGCTCCCTCCGCCGCGCTCCCTCCGCCGCGCTCCCGTGGCCGGGCTCCGGTGGCCGCGCCCGGAAGAGCCGCGGGGCCGCGCCCCAAAGGGCCGCGGGGCTGTGCCGATATGCGGCTCCGCCGCGTGGGCG
>NZ_LIQZ01000015.1 GCF_001418655.1 Streptomyces phaeochromogenes
GGGCGGCTGAGCGTAGAGCGGGGGCTGCGGCTGGTAGGTGCCGGGCGGCGGCGGGGGATGCGCGGCGCGGTCGTAGAGAGCCTCGGTGACAGGGTCCTGGGCGGTGAGGTCCTGCGCCCGGTAGGGATCCTGGGCGTAGGCATCCTGGAGGTACACGTCGGGTGCGGGTTGCTGAGGCACCTCGCCGGGCTCCGGCGGGCCCTGCGGCGGGTCGTCGGGGTGGCCGGAGCCGCCCGCGCCCTGACCGCGGTCACCGTCGTACGGCGCGTTCATGGTTACCCCACCTCATCGTCCCCGGGCCCACCGGCCGCGACATCGCTCAACGGTCCACTCTCTCACCAGTGCCGGACGGGTCCGTGATTTCCGCTGCGGTGTCCGGTGAAGGGTCACTCGGGTGCTCCGGCTCGTGTGCCCGCGACTCGGCTTCGGACGCTTCGGGAGCGTCCTCGTCCTCGCCGTCCGCTTGGGCGTTCTCGGATTCCTGCGTGGCCTGGCGGGTGGCCGCGCGCTTGCGCTGGGTGTACATCCGGAATCCGGCGAGCACGAGCAGCAGAACACCACCGGCGATGACCAGCATCACCGTGGCGGTGATCTCGGTGACCTTCACGTCGAAGGCGACTTCGGGACCGTACGGCCGGCCGTCCTCCGTGAACAGCTGGGCGACGACTCCCGCCCGGCCGTTGGCGTGAGCGTTGGTGGTGAACTTCACCGACTGGCTGTGTCCGCCCGAGACCGTGACCGGCTGTTCGTCGTAAGCGCCGTCGCCGATGCTGAGGCGGCTCGGCTGGGTCGAGGTCAGGCGCAGCGTCAGGTGATCGACACCCTGGACGAGGTTGTTCTGCACCGTCACGGGGATCGTGGCGCTGCGGCCCGACAGCTTCGCCTCGGACTTCTCGATCAGTCCGACGCTCTCGGTGAGCAGGGTGAGGTACGCCTCCACGCCGTCGCGGTAGAGCGTCGCATCGGTGCTGCGACCGCGCCAGGACGTGGACATCGACCGGTCCATGGCCCGTCCGAAGGGGGTGGCCACGCGGGATTTGTCCGCGAGGATCACCTGGAAGCTGTCGAGGTCGTCCTGCGTGCGCTCGATCTGCTCGAAGGCCGTCTGCGGCAGCTCCTGCCTGCGCAGCGAGGAGGGGTACGACCTCGCCGACGGGACCCGCGTGGTGGCGCCCGCGTCCGGCTTTGCCTTGGTGGCCGCGGACAGGTCCGCCGACTGGGACCAGTTTCCGTCCTGGAGCGCTGTCAGCGCCTGTGCCATCGCCTGGGCCTGGCTGGAGGTCGGCATGCGCTGTGGGGCGACCACGATGCTGCGCTGTTTGTCCGGGACCTGGAGCGAGAACATCAGGCTCTGGGCGAGAAACTTCTGCACGGCGAGGGTGGAGTTGCCCGCCACCGTCATGTCGCCCTGGAACGCAGTGGACAGACGGGCGTCCGCGACCACCGCTGTGGTGCCGCCGCCGATCGGACGCGCCGCGGAGGGCGTGTACGGCAGGCTTCCGGCCTCCTTCAGGCTGTCGCTGCGGGAGATCACCGTGTCGGCTCCGGCCGAGGTGGCGACCTTGACGATCGAGGGGTCGATCGCGCCGTTCGCGGGCCAGGCGTAGTCCGTGCTGGGCGTCACGTGGAGGATCGACTCCACCGTCGTCGCGGCCACCGTGGTGGCGTCCTTGAGACGGCTGAGCGACCCGGTGGCGGTCTTTCCGTTGTGGGCCAGCGACGCCAGATCAGGGTCGGCGAACGGGAGAGCGACGACTTCCTCGTTCTCGACCGTTTTCTCCAGCTCGGAGAGCCACTGCTGGGCCACCGCCTGGTGCGTGCCCGCCGTGGTCCTCGTGCTGGAGCCGCTCACCTGAACGCGGTAGCTGCGGGTCATCGCGTCGACGGAGGCCAGCAGATCCGGGTCGACGACCCAGGTGACGTCGAGGTTCTTGCCGAGAGAGAGGAGCTGCTGCAGGCGCCCGCCGGGGGCGATCTCCGCGGCCAGGTCGTCGTCCTTGAAGACGGGGGTCTGCTGCTCGTTCGAACCCGTCTCGGCCGTCATGTGGGAGGTGGAGATGAGCGGCCAGAGATACGTGGTCCGGGTCTTCGTGTCCGCCGCGTCGGGCTGCCACGGCAGGAAGGTCCGCTCGATGCCGAGGATCTGGTCGTACGCCGCGGCGGCGGTCCGGCCGGTGAGCGTGACTCCGAGCTGGTACACACCGTCGGAGTTGAGGGGCAGCTTGTCGACTGGGACGGAGATGCTGAAGGTCTGCGGGACACCCGGCGCGAGCTTGGCGAACTTCGCGACGTACTTGCCGCCGACGTCCGTACCCGCGTACGGGTTGCTCCGGGCGGCATCGTCGATCGCCGAGCGGCCGTTCATCGTCGGGCCCACGCGGAGACCGACGTATGCGTCCGTGACCGTCTGCTTGCCCTTGTTGACGATCCTGCCGGAGACGGTGAGCGTGTCCCCGTCGGAGGGCACGCGAGGGCTGAGCGTGTCCAGGGAGACATCGACCGTACGGGAGCCGGAGACCTCCGCTGCGGCGCTGTTCTCGGCCGCGTAGGCGGACGGCGCCACGGGCAGCTGGCAGAGGCCGGCCAGCAGGGGAGCCGCGGCCAGCAGCGCCCCGGTGCGCCGCAGCCAGCGGCGGGCAGGTGAGGGAGTCATCCCCTGGAAGTCTGCCGCCTCGGCCACGCGCTCGCCCGTCCCTCGTCGTCGTCAGTGGTCGTCGGAATGTGCGTCCACGCATGGTAACGATGCGCGCCGAGGGTAAGTGCCGCGGTCCGGTCCACAAGATCGGAGACGAGACCGCACTGTCCCACTATGTCCGCCTATCAGTGGTGAGGTCTCCGCAGGGACGGGGCAAGGTGTCCGTGCACGTTTAATGGAGGCGCCCGCGGGGGTCCGGGCCACGTACCCTTTTCTGTTGTGCCGAACGCCAACGAAGACAATCCCAGTGCCCTGAACCAGGTGCAGAGCCGCGCGGTGAGCGAACTGCTGCGGGTGTCCCCCGTCGCCGATGAGCTCGCCCGCCGTTTCCAGGAGGCCGGGTTCTCCCTCGCCCTGGTCGGCGGCTCGGTCCGGGACGCCCTCCTCGGCCGGCTCGGCAACGACCTCGACTTCACGACCGACGCCCGGCCCGAGGACGTACTGAAGATCATGCGGCCCTGGGCGGACGCCGTGTGGGAGGTCGGAATCGCCTTCGGCACGGTCGGTGGGCAGAAGGACGCACGCGTCGGAGACGTCAGCCAGAGCTTCCAGATCGAGGTGACGACCTACCGGTCTGAGGCGTACGACCGGACCTCGCGCAAGCCCGAGGTCTCGTACGGCGACTCGATCGAGCAGGACCTGGTGCGCCGTGACTTCACGGTGAACGCGATGGCCGTGGCGCTCCCCGAGAAGGAGTTCATCGATCCGCACGGCGGGCTCGACGATCTTGCCGCGCGCGTTCTGCGGACTCCGAGCACACCCGAGGCCTCTTTCTCCGACGACCCGCTGCGGATGATGCGGGCCGCCCGGTTCGCCGCGCAGCTCGACTTCGAGGTGGCGCCGGACGTCGTCGCGGCGATGAAAGCCATGTCGGAGCGCATCGAGATCGTCTCCTCCGAGCGCGTGCGCGACGAGCTGAACAAGCTGGTTCTGTCCGCGCACCCGCGGAAGGGACTGACGCTGCTCGTCGACACCGGGCTCGCCGACCGGGTGCTGCCCGAGCTGCCTGCGCTGCGCCTGGAGAGGGATGAGCACCATCGGCACAAGGACGTCTACGACCACACGCTGATCGTCCTGGAGCAGGCGATGGCGCTGGAGGAGGAGGGTCCCGACCTGACACTGCGCCTGGCCGCACTGCTGCATGACATCGGCAAGCCTCGGACGCGCCGTTTCGAGGACGACGGCCGGGTCTCCTTCCACCACCACGAGGTGGTGGGCGCCAAGATGACCAAGAAGCGGATGACCGAGCTCAAGTACTCCAATGAGCTCGTGAAGGACGTCTCGCGTCTGGTCGAGCTGCACCTGCGCTTCCACGGCTACGGCACCGGGGAGTGGACGGACTCCGCGGTCCGCCGGTACGTACGTGATGCGGGCCCGCTCCTCGACCGCCTCCACAAGCTGACCCGCTCGGACTGCACGACGCGCAACAAGCGCAAGGCCACCGCGCTCTCCCGCGCGTACGACGGCCTGGAGGAGCGCATCGCCCAGCTCCAGGAGCAGGAGGAGCTGGACGCGATCCGGCCGGACCTCGACGGCAACCAGATCATGGAGGTCCTGGGTGTCGCGCCCGGCCCGGTCATCGGGCAGGCCTACAAGTTCCTCATGGAACTGCGTCTGGAGAACGGGCCCATGGAGTACGACGCAGCGGTGTCGGCGCTCAAGGAGTGGTGGGCCGCGCAGAGCTGAGGATGCGAGTCGGGGCCATGTTTCACGTGAAACATGACTCGCTTTCCCGGACCAGGACATGCCGAGGGGCGTTGTTTCACGTGAAACAACGCCCCTCGCGTCTGTACCGCTCCTACTTGTTGTCCGCCAGGCAGAGCACGAAGGAGTCGGACCCTTCCTGCCAGGAGAGAGCAGCAGTGGTGCCCTGGACGGACTGGCAGGCGAGCTGCGCCAGGCTGGAGCCGTCCTTCTTCGCCAGAACCTTGTGGGTGGCCTTCGAGTCGCTGCAGTCGAGTTTCTCGACCGTGGCGTTGGAGTCGGAGCCCGTGTTGCGCAGGCAATCGCCGGCCTGGAGCTTCGTGGCGTCGTCGCCACCGAAGAAGTAGGTTCCGGCGGCTATGGACAGCACGGCCACGGGGATGATGAACCGCAGGTACTTCTTGAAGCCGCTACGCGCCGGAGCGGCCGGCGGCGGAACCGGTGCACCCTGGTTGAAGTACGGGGACGGGGACTGCTGCGGGTCTCCGGGCTGCGGCTGGCCGTACGGGTTCCCGCTCGGGGGCTGACCGTAGGGGTTCTGGCCCTGAGGCGGCTGCCCCTGTGCGAACGGGTTCTGGCCTTGGGGCGGCGGAGTGGTCACTTTGAGGGTCCCCCTCGGACGTAGGAGCGCGTGGCGCGAAATAAGACGCACGTAAGCTACCGGCCGCCACTGACAACTCTGTAGCCCACAGTGGCTCTGTGTCATTGATGTGACACTTACTGAAGCGCAAAGCGGGCCATAGTCGCAGCAACTGCCCCGTAGATAACGGCCACCGTGACCACCAGCGGGACTGAGCGGCCGTCAGGAGGCAGCATCAGCGCGGCCACCGCGGCGGCGGCGACGAAGGCCACGTTGAACAGAACGTCGTAGACGGCGAAGATCCGGCCACGGAAGCCGTCGTCGACGGACGACTGGACCACGGTGTCCGTGGCGATCTTCGCGCCCTGGGTGGTCACGCCGAGGACGAAGGCCGCGACCAGTATGGGGACTTCGGCGAACGGCAGCCCGAGCGCCGGCTCCAGGACCGCGGCGGATCCCGCACAGGCGATGATCCAGCCGCTCGGCCCGAGCCGGCCGACCGCCGCCGGGGTCAGCACCGCCGCGGCGAAGAAGCCCGCTCCGGAGATCCCCACGGCCAGGCCCAGGAGGGCGAGCCCGTCGTCGTCCGAGCCCGACGACCAGGCGTACCGGCAGAGCATCAGCACCATGACCGTCAGGGCGCCGTAGCAGAACCGCATCAGCGTCATCGCGACCAGAGCCCGGGCAGCCTCCCGTCGTGGGGGCTGGGCCAGATGACGTACGCCTGACGTCAGGCCGTGTGCCGTGCCGACCAGGGCCGCCTTCAAGCGTGGATGCACCAACTCCCGGTCGGGGCCCAGAAGTTCCGGCGCCAGTCGCAGCGAGGCGAGCGCGGAGCACACGTAGAGGGCCGCTCCGACGAGGACGACCGCCGCGTCGGAGTCCGAGGCGACCAGACGGACGACGAAGGCGAGACCGCCGCCCAGGGTCGCGGCCAGCGTTCCGGCCGTGGGCGAAAGGGAGTTGGCCATCACCAGGCGCTCGGAGTCGACGACGCGGGGCAGGGCAGCGGACAGGCCGGCCAGGACGAACCGGTTGACCGCGGTCACGCACAGGGCGGATGCGTAGAAGAGCCAGTCCGGCACGCCGCTCAGCATGAGGACGGCCGTCAGGGCGGCCAGCACTGCCCGCAGCAGGTTTCCGTACAGGAAGACCTGGCGGCGCCGCCAGCGGTCCAGCAGGACGCCGGCGAAGGGGCCGACGAGGGAGTACGGGAGCAGCAGGACCGCCATCGCCGAGGCGATCGCCGCCGCCGAGGTCTGCTTCTCCGGTGAGAAGACGACGTATGTGGCGAGCGCGACCTGATAGACGCCGTCGGCCCCCTGCGACAACAGCCGGACGGCGAGCAGACGCCGGAAGTTCCCGAAGCGCAGGAGGACGCGCAGGTCACGCACGACAGCCATGGGCACAGCCTCACATACGAGGAGGGTCCCCGGGCTTGCGACCCGGGGACCCTCAACAGAGCGGCACATCAAGCGTTTTAGCGCTCGACCTCGCCCTTGATGAACTTCTCGACGTTGTCGTAGGCCTCGTCGTCGAAGTACTGGACCGGCGGCGACTTCATGAAGTAGCTCGACGCGGAGAGGATCGGGCCGCCGATGCCACGGTCCTTGGCGATCTTCGCGGCGCGCAGGGCGTCGATGATGACACCCGCCGAGTTCGGGGAGTCCCAGACCTCGAGCTTGTACTCCAGGTTCAGCGGGACGTCACCGAAGGCACGGCCCTCGAGGCGGACGTACGCCCACTTGCGGTCGTCCAGCCAGGCCACGTAGTCCGAGGGACCGATGTGGACGTTCTTCGCGCCCATGTCGCGGTCCGGGATCTGCGAGGTGACGGCCTGCGTCTTCGAGATCTTCTTGGACTCGAGGCGGTCGCGCTCCAGCATGTTCTTGAAGTCCATGTTGCCGCCGACGTTGAGCTGCATCGTGCGCTCAAGGCGGACACCGCGGTCCTCGAACAGCTTCGCCATCACGCGGTGCGTGATGGTGGCGCCGACCTGCGACTTGATGTCGTCGCCGACGATCGGGACGCCCGCCTCGGTGAACTTGTCCGCCCACTCCTTGGTGCCGGCGATGAAGACCGGCAGAGCGTTGACGAAGGCGACCTTGGCGTCGATGGCGGCCTGGGCATAGAACTTCGCCGCGTCCTCGGAACCGACGGGCAGGTAGCAGACGAGGACGTCGACCTGCTTGTCCTTGAGGATCTGGACGATGTCGACCGGGGCCTCGGCGGACTCCTCGATGGTCTCGCGGTAGTACTTGCCGAGACCGTCGTAGGTGTGACCGCGCTGGACCGTGACGCCCTTGCTGGGGACGTCGCAGATCTTGATGGTGTTGTTCTCGCTGGCACCGATGGCGTCCGAGAGGTCGAGGCCGACCTTCTTCGCGTCGACGTCGAAGGCGGCGACGAACTCGACGTCACCCACGTGGTAGTCGCCGAACTGGACGTGCATCAGGCCGGGCACCTTGGACGCCGGATCGGCATCCTTGTAGTACTCGACGCCCTGTACCAGCGAGGCGGCGCAGTTGCCCACGCCGACGATGGCTACGCGAACCGAACCCATTCCGGTTGCTCCCTGTGTGTACTCGGTGAAGCCCTGAGGGGACTTCACGTGGCAGTGTCATCGGACGGATCCGGCCCGGGATTGTCCCCGGGCCGGGGCAGGCCGCCCGACTCCCCAGATGTGCTGTCCTGCTGAGCGGAGCCGTCCGGTCCGGGACGCTGCTGGTCCCGTCCGGCCCGCTCGCTCTCGATGAGCTCGTTCAGCCAGCGCACTTCGCGCTCCACGGACTCCATTCCGTGGCGCTGGAGCTCAAGGGTGTAGTCGTCGAGGCGCTCCCGGGTGCGCGCCAAAGAGGCACGCATCTTCTCCAGGCGCTCCTCCAGACGGCTGCGGCGACCTTCGAGGACCCGCATCCGTACGTCCCGTGACGTCTGGCCGAAGAAGGCGAAGCGAGCGGCGAAGTGCTCGTCCTCGTACGCGTCGGGACCCGTCTGTGAGAGCAGGTCCTCGAAATGCTCCTTACCTTCGGCCGTCAACCGATAGACGATCTTGGCGCGACGCCCTGAGAGTGGCGCCGCGAGCGCGTCCTCGGGGGTGTTCCCCGGCTCCTCGATCAACCAGCCGTTGGCGACCAGCGTCTTGAGGCAGGGGTAGAGCGTCCCGTAGCTGAACGCACGGAACACACCCAGTGACGTATTGAGGCGTTTGCGCAGCTCATAGCCGTGCATCGGGGACTCGCGGAGCAGGCCGAGGACGGCGAACTCGAGGATCCCGGAACGCCGGCTCATCGTCGCCTCCTCTCTGCCGCGGTCTTGCCGTGACGGTCTTTATGCCGAGCTGATGTATCGACTCGATACATCAGAACGATAGATCGGTCCGACGCATGCGACAAGAGGGGGCATCGTGAACGGGGTCACATCACCAATTCGTAGGAAGCAAGTTGCCTGATTTGGGGTGAACTTCGGTGCTAGGCAGGTTTTGACGGTGCGTAGTCTGTGCGCCATGCAAACCACCGGGAACCGAGTGACGCATGGGGACGTCCTCGTCCTCGGTGCAGTACGGATGAATGTAAGAACGACCGCATCCGTACTTCGGGGGGACCGGAAACCAGCCGCCGTTTCCAGGCGCGCTCAGGTGCGCCTGCCCGAGGAGTAATCGTTCGATGAGCGAGCACCGTCGCAAACCGCCGCAGCCGCAAGGCGGCGGACGTGCCGCGGCCCGACGCGGCCAGACCGGGTCGTCCTCCGGCCGCCGTGCGGCGCCGCGGAGCGCCACCGGGTCTCCTTCCGACTCCTATGACTCGGGAGGTGAGGAGCGCCCGTTCGGCAGCCGTGCCGAGGCCCGACGGGCGGCACAGAGAAGCAGCACCAGCGGTGGCAGGCGCAGAGCCGCCGACGGGGCGGGGCATGGCGGCCACGGTGGTGGCCGGCGTGGTGGTCCCGGCGGGCCGAACGGCCCTGGGCGGGGCAGAGGGCGCGAGCCCGACCCCTACAAGAAGCGGATCATCGACTATCCGCGCGCGGGCAAGTACGGATGGGCACGTTGGATGCCCTCGTGGAAGCTCGTGACGGGTACGTTCATCGGCTTCTGCGGCAGCCTGATGGCCGTGGCGGGCATCGCGTACGCCATGGTGGGCGTGCCGGACGTCGCTGCCGCCGCGAAGGCGCAGAACAACGTCTACTACTGGGCCAACAACAAGCCGATGGTGTCCACGGGCGGTGAGACCAACCGCCAGAACATCAAGTACGAGCAGATTCCCGAGGCGATGCGGTACGCCGTCATGTCGGCCGAGAACAAGAAGTTCGAGACCGACAAGGGCATCGACCCCGTGGGTATCGGCCGAGCGCTCTTCAACATGGCCAAGGGCGGCGAGACGCAGGGCGGCTCGACCATCACCCAGCAGTACGTGAAGAACGCGATGCTGAACGACCAGTCGCAGACGATGTCCCGGAAGTTCAAGGAACTCCTCGTCTCCATCAAGGTGGGCCGCACCGAGCCCAAGGAGGAGGTCATGGCGGGGTACCTGAACACCGCCTACTACGGCCGTACCTCCTATGGCCTCCAGGCGGCGGCGCGTTCGTACTTCGGCAAGGACGCGACCGATCTGAACGCCAGTGAGTGCGCTCTCCTCGCCGCCGTTCTGAAGGGCGCCACGTACTACGACCCCGCAGGAGCGACGGCGATCGACCCCGGGGCCACGCAAGAGGCCAACACCAAGCGGGCCAGGGACCGCTGGAGCTGGATCCTGAGTGAAATGGTCAAGGACGGGCACCTGTCGGCCACGGAGCGGGCCAAGTACACGGAGCTCCCCAAGCTCCAGAACCCGCGGTCCAGCTCCGAGCTGGGCGGTCAGATCGGCTATCTCGTCGATCTCGCCAAGGGCTACGTCATCAACAACACCGACATCACCGAGGAACAGCTCCGGCAGGGCGGCTACGAGATCCACACGACCTTCGACAAGAAGAAGGTCGCCGACCTCGAGAAGGCCGTGAAGAAGGTCCGCAAGGAGAACCTCGACGTAAAGCGCCGGCCGAAGACCGACACACACGTCCAGTTCGGCGGGGCCTCCGTGGATCCCAAGGACGGTGCCATCGTCGCCATCTACGGCGGTGAGTCCGCGACCAAGCACTTCACCAACAACGCCGACGAGACCGGTGCCGCGGTCGGTTCGACGTTCAAGCCGTTCGTCCTGGCGGCCGCCATGCAGGACGGCAAGCGCGACCCCGACCTCGGGGAGTCCCAGGCGCAGGACGAACGCACCAAGGTCTCGCCGGACAGCTTCTACAGCGGCAAGAACAAACTCAAGATCAAGACGTACGACGGCAGTATCTGGAAGAACGACAAGGGCAAGGAGTGGCTCCAGACCAACGACGACGACGAGTCGTACGGCGCTCCGCCGAACTACCGGATCGACCTGCGTGAGGCCATGAGGGTGTCGGCGAACTCCGCCTTCGTGCAGCTCGGCATGGATGTCGGTCTGGACAAGGTGAAGAAGGCAGCGGAAAACGCCGGTCTCAGGCCGAACAGTCTGACGGGTACCACCTTCCCGTCCTTCTCCATCGGTATCTCCGACCCCAGCGCGATCCGCATGGCCGGCTCGTACGCGACGTTCGCGACCAGTGGGAAGCAGAACGAGCCGTTCTCGGTCAAGGACGTCGAGTACGAAGGCGGCAGCGTGTGGAAGCACAAGTCCGCGACCAAGGAAGCCTTCACCGCGCCGGTCGCCGACAACGTCACCGACGTCCTGAAGACCGTCGTCGAGGAAGGAACCGGTACCTCGGCCCAGCTCGACGGCCGCGAGGTGGCCGGTAAGACCGGTACGACGGACGGCAACAAGTCCGCCTGGTTCGTCGGGTACACGCCGCAGCTGTCGACCGCGGTCAGCATGTACCGCATGGACGACGACGAGACCAAGAAGAGTCGTCCGTTCCTGGAGATGTACGGCACGGGTGGCCAGGAGACCATCCACGGTGCCTCGTTCCCGGCCGAGGTCTGGCACGACTACATGGAGCAGGCGCTCAAGGGTGAGCCGTCCGAGGACTTCCCCGAGGCCGAGCCCATCGGTGTGGTGGTCAACGACCTTCCGACCCCGAGCGTGACCCCCTCGCCCACCGAGTCCGAAGAGGAGCAGACCGAGCCCAGTACGGAGCCGAGCGAGACGGAGACCACTCCCTCGCCCTCCGCGAGCGAGACCTGTGGCCCCTTCGGCACCTTCGAGTGCGAGGACACCGGCGGGACCGAAACGGGCGGAACTGAAACCGGCGGCACGGACGGCGGGGTGACGTCCTCACCCACGGAATCCGAAGATCCAGGCAATACCAGAGGTAATGGCAATGGCGGCATCTTCGGATGATCAAGCGGATAGCTGCCTCCACGGGGTGTTTCACGTGAAACATCCGCAGTGAGGTGTTTCACGTGAAACGAGGGCCGTCGCACCGACTCGGTGCGACGGCCCTCGGCGTATTCCTAGGCGCGTACGGCAGGATGTGCGGCATGCCCAGTGCAGAAACGACGCGCGCGAGCGTGCACGAGCCAGATCTGGTGCGGCCGACCAAGGAGGACCCGGTCGCCGCGACCGGCAGTGAACTGTTCGGTGGTCCTCTCGGGCGGCGTGCGCTGCTCGGGACGTCCTGGTGGACTCCCGTACGGGTCATCGCGCTCGTCGCGATCGGCATGTTCGCCCTCGGCATGGTGCAGAAGCTGCCCTGCTACGACGGCGCCTGGTTCTTCGGGGCCAGCTCGCAGTACACGCATGCCTGCTACTCGGACATCCCGCACCTTTATCAGGGACGGGGCTTCGCCGACGGGCTCGTGCCGTACTTCGACAAGCTCGAAGGCGACATGGAGTATCTCGAATACCCGGTGCTGACCGGCGTGTTCATGGAGGTCGCCTCCTGGCTGACGCCGGGCAGCGGCAGCATCCAGGACCAGGAGCAGGTCTACTGGATGGTCAACGCCGGGATGCTCATGGCGTGCGCGGCCGTCATCGCCGTCTGCGTGACCCGCACCCACCGGCGGCGCCCCTGGGACGGCCTGCTGGTCGCTCTGGCGCCTGCTTTCGCGCTGACCGCCACGATCAACTGGGACCTGCTGGCCGTCGCTCTGACGGCCGCCGCGATGCTGATGTGGGCACGGAGCCGTCCCCTTGCCTTCGGAGTCTTGCTGGGGCTCGCCACGGCCGCCAAGCTCTATCCCGCGCTGCTGCTCGGGCCACTGCTCGTACTGTGCTGGCGTGCAGGCAGGTGGCGGGAGTTCGGTACCGCCCTGCTAGGCGCCGCCGGCTCCTGGCTGGTCGTGAACCTTCCGGTCATGCTGCTCGCGCCCGAGGGCTGGGCGAAGTTCTACACGTTCAGCCAGGAACGCGGCGTCGACTTCGGCTCCTTCTGGCTCATCCTGTCCCAGCGCATGGAGACCCCGCTCGACACCGACACGGTCAACACGTTCGCCACGGTGCTGATGCTGATCTCCTGCGTGGGTGTCGCGGCTCTCGCGCTGACCGCTCCGCGCCGGCCGCGCTTCGCCCAACTGGCGTTCCTGATCGTCGCGGCCTTCATCCTCACCAACAAGGTCTACTCGCCGCAGTACGTGCTGTGGCTGGTGCCCCTCGCCGTGCTGGCCCGTCCGAAGTGGCGGGACTTCCTGATCTGGCAGGCGTGCGAGGTGGCGTACTTCCTCGGCATCTGGATGTACCTCGCGTACACGACCAGCGGAGACGCCCACAAGGGACTGCCGCAAGAGGGGTATCAACTGGCCATCGCCGTGCACCTGTTGGGGACGCTGTATCTGTGCGCGGTGATCGTGCGAGACATCTTCATGCCGGAGCGGGACGTGGTGCGCCGGTCCGGTGACGACGACCCGTCCGGTGGCGTGCTCGACGGCGCGCAGGACGTCTTCGTCCTGGGAGCCGCGGCCCACCCGCCGCGGCACGCGGCACACTTCGACGGGCCGTACGTGGAGTGGGGCGCCGACGACGAGCCGACGAAGCGGCGTTCGCCCTGAGCGAACAGGGTGTGAGTGAGCCACGAAAAAGGCCGTACACGGAGTCCGTGTACGGCCTTTCGTCTGTGCGCGGGGCTTGGTGTCTCCCCGCTGTCAGCGCTCGACGATGCGGTCGAACTGCGTGGTGGTGTGCCGCAGATGGGCCACCAGCTCCTCGCCGACCTTCGGCTCCGGGGCGTCCGAGGGCACGAAGAGGATCGAGACCTGCATGTGCGGGGGCTCCGCGAACCAGCGCTGCTTGGCGCCCCAGACGAACGGTGAGAGGTTCCGGTTGACCGTGGCGAGGCCGGCCCTGGCGACGCCCTTGGCACGCGGCATGACGCCGTGCAGGGCCTTCGGGGCCTCCAGGCCCACCCCGTGCGACGTACCGCCCGCCACGACCACCAGCCAGCCGTCCGAAGCCACTTTCTGCTGGCGGTAGCCGAAACGGTCGCCCTTGGAGACGGGCGTGACGTCCAGGACGGCTCCGCGGTACTCGGTGGCGTCGTGGTCCCCCAGCCACAGCCGCGTGCCGATGCGGGCGCGGAAGCGGGTCTGCGGGAACTGCTGCTGCAGCCGGGCGAGTTCCTGGGCCTTGAGGTGGCTGACGAACATGGTGTGCAGCGGCAGCCGGGCCGCGCGCAGCCGGTCCATCCAGCCGATGACCTCTTCGACGGCGTCCGAGCCGTCGGTGCGGTCCAGGGGCAGGTGGATCGCGAAGCCCTCGAGGCGCACGTTCTCTATGGCGGCGTGGAGCTGGGGCAGGTCCTGCTCGCTCACACCGTGCCGCTTCATGGAGGACATGACCTCGATGACGACACGGGCGCCGACGAGGCCGTAGACGCCGTCGACCGACGACACCGAGCGGATGACCCGGTCGGGCAGCGGTACGGGCTCCTCGCCCCGTCTGAACGGCGTCAGCACGAGCAGGTCGCCGCCGAACCAGTCCTTGATCCGCGCGGCCTCGTACGTCGTGCCCACGGCCAGGACGTCCGAGCCCATACGGGTGGCCTCGTCCGCGAGCCGCTCGTGGCCGAAGCCGTAGCCGTTGCCCTTGCAGACGGGGACGAGCCCCGGGAACTGCTCGGACACGTGCTTGTGGTGCGCCCGCCAGCGTGCGGTGTCGACGTAGAGCGTGAGCGCCATGGCCGGACCTGGAACCTTTCTCGTGGCAGCGGTGTATCAGAGGTATGAAGGCGAATTCTGGTACGTCAGCGGCGCGACATGTAGATGTCGAGCGCCTTGTGGAGCAGTTTGTTGAGCGGGAAGTCCCACTCACCGAGGTATTCGGCGGCCTGCCCGCCGGTGCCCACCTTGAACTGGATGAGGCCGAAGAGGTGATCGGTCTCGTCCAGCGAGTCGGAGATGCCGCGCAGGTCGTAGACGGTGGCGCCGAGCGCGTAGGCGTCGCGCAGCATCCGCCACTGCATCGCGTTCGAGGGCCGGACCTCACGCCCGATGTTGTCGGAGGCTCCGTAGGAGTACCAGACGTGCCCGCCGACGACCAGCATCGTCGCGGCGGAGAGGTTCACACCCTCGTGCTGGGCGAAGTACAGCCGCATGCGGTTGGGGTCCTCGGTGTTGAGAGCCGTCCACATGCGCTGGAAGTACGAGAGCGGTCGGGGTCGGAAGTGGTCGCGCAGCGCCGTGATCTCGTAGAGGCGCTGCCACTCCTCCAGGTCCTGATAACCGCCCTGGACGACCTCGACGCCGGCCTTCTCGGCCTTCTTGATGTTGCGCCGCCAGAGCTGGTTGAAGCCCTTGTGGACGTCTTCCAGCGACCGGTTGGCCAGCGGCACCTGGTAGACGTAGCGGGGCTGTACGTCGCCGAAGCCGGCCCCGCCGTCCTCGCCCTGCTGCCAGCCCATGCGCCGCAGCTTGTCGGCGACCTCGAAGGCGCGCGGCTCGATGAAGTCCGCCTCGATGTCACGCAGGCGCTTCACGTCCGGGTCCTGGATGCCCTTCTTGATCGAAGCGGCCTCCCAGCGCCGGATGATCACCGGCGGGCCCATCTTCACGGAGAAGGCGCCCTGCTGCTTGAGGTGCGCGAGCATCGGATCCAGCCAGTCGGTCAGATTCGGCGCGAACCAGTTGATGACCGGACCCTCGGGCAGATAGGCGAGGTAGCGCTTGATCTTGGGCAGCTGGCGGTACAGGACGAGACCCGCCCCGACCATCTCGCCGGACCTGTTGTCGAACCATCCGAGGCTCTCGGAGCGCCACTCGGCCTTCACGTCTGCCCAGGCCGGGACCTGCATGTGGCTAGCCGCGGGCAGACTCTGGATGTACGCCAGATGCTGCTCTCGGCTGATGGTCCTCAGGGTCAGGCTCATTCGGGGCGCTCCTCGGGCTGGTGTGTCCCCATGGGTACAGGGGCTCCGGCTCTCGCGCCGAAGCCTACTGCGCCCTGCGAGCGCCTCGTCTGGCCGTATGGAACCTGTGCCCCGACCAATACGTGGCCGGGGCACCCGGAGGTGTTGTCCGGCCGTGGGGCCGGGCGTTGGGAAGACCGCGGGCCGGCGGCTCCCGAGAGCCGGGGCGCCGTCAGCCGATGACGCCGCCGAAGAGGCCGCCGTGTGCCATGCCGAGGAAGAAGCCGACGCCGGAGGCACCGAGACCCAGGATCAGCCCGAAGCGCTCCCGGGTCGTCACGGAGACGAACTGTCCGGCCGCCCCGGTCAGGATGCCCACCAGTCCCGTCCACGAGCTGAGCAGATGGAGGCTGTGGAACATCGCGGTGACGAAGGCCGTCACTCCGAGGACGAGCGTCACGGCGAGCAGGGTGTCCTGGAGCGGATGGGGCTTGTGGTCGGTGGCGAACAGGGAACCGACGGTCTTGGAGTTGGGTCGCAATGCCTGTGCCATGTGGCACCTCCTGCGGAAGGCGGCGCATCGTAGCGCCATACACACCCGATGTGTACAGATTGACGGTCTCGGGCCCCGGATTTCAACCGCAAGCCGGTGTGCAGGTAGTCTGTACCGTCTGCACCGGTGTCTGCCCGGGCCACGACACGATCCCCCGCTCAGTTCGCTGATCGGTGGGCCCGATTGTCAGTGGCGGCCGATACCGTTGCGTACGCATCACAACCCTCCTGCCACGGAACGACCGTGGCCGTTGAGTCCAAAGGAGGTGGGTTCCACATGCGTCACTACGAAATGATGGTCATCCTCGACCCCGATCTCGAGGAGCGCGCTGTCGCCCCCCTGATCGAAAACTTCCTCTCCGTCGTCCGTGAGGGCAACGGAAAGGTCGAGAAGGTCGACACCTGGGGCCGTCGTCGTCTCTCGTACGAGATCAAGAAGAAGCCCGAGGGCATCTACTCGGTCATCGACCTGCAGGCCGAGCCTGCGGTCGTCAAGGAGCTCGACCGCCAGATGAACCTGAACGAGTCGGTCCTCCGGACCAAGGTCCTCCGTCCCGAGACCCACTGAACTTCCTAGTTCAGCGGTTCTTGGGATTCGAGTAGCAGCAAGCCCGCAGCAAAACCGCCGAGAGGTTCCCCCATGGCAGGCGAGACCGTCATCACCGTCGTCGGAAACCTAACCGACGACCCCGAGCTGCGCTTCACCCCGTCCGGTGCGGCCGTCGCGAACTTCACGATCGCGTCGACGCCTCGAACGTTCGACCGCCAGACCAACGAGTGGAAGGACGGCGACGCGCTGTTCCTCCGTGCGTCGATCTGGCGTCAGGCCGCAGAGAACGTCGCCGAATCGCTGACGCGTGGTATGCGCGTCGTCGCTCAGGGACGACTGCGGCAGCGTTCGTACGAGACCCAGCAGGGCGAGAAGCGGACTGTCGTGGAGCTCGAGGTTGACGAGATCGGCCCCTCGCTGCGCTATGCCACTGCCAAGGTCACCAAGACCCCCGGTGGTCGTGGTGGCGGTCAGGGTGGCGGTGGCTTCGGCGGCGGCCAGCAGGGCGGCGGCGGTGGCGGCGGCTGGGGCGGAAGCTCCGGCGGCGCTGCCGGCGGCTCCGGCGGCGGCTACTCGGACGAGCCCCCCTTCTAGCCCACGGGCTGAGGGTGGGCCGTACCCACACTTCTTGATCACACAGGAGAAACACACATGGCGAAGCCGCCTGTGCGCAAGCCTAAGAAGAAGGTCTGCGCATTCTGCAAGGACAAGGTCACGTACGTGGACTACAAGGACACGAACATGCTGCGGAAGTTCATTTCCGACCGCGGCAAGATCCGTGCCCGCCGCGTGACCGGCAACTGCACGCAGCACCAGCGTGACGTCGCCACGGCTGTGAAGAACAGCCGTGAGATGGCGCTGCTGCCCTACACCTCCACCGCGCGATAAGGGAAGGGTGACCGACTAATGAAGATCATCCTCACCCACGAGGTCTCCGGCCTCGGCGCCGCGGGCGACGTCGTCGACGTCAAGGACGGCTACGCTCGCAACTACCTGATCCCGCGGAACTTCGCAATCCGTTGGACCAAGGGTGGCGAGAAGGACGTCGAGCAGATCCGTCGTGCTCGCAAGATCCACGAGATCCAGACCATCGAGCAGGCCAACGAGATCAAGGCCCGCCTCGAAGGTGTGAAGGTCCGTCTGGCCGTTCGCTCCGGCGACGCCGGTCGTCTCTTCGGTTCCGTCACTCCGGCTGACGTCGCCTCGGCGATCAAGGCTTCCGGTGGCCCCGACGTCGACAAGCGCCGCATCGAGCTGGGCTCGCCGATCAAGACGCTGGGCGCTCACGAGACGTCTGTGCGTCTGCACCCCGAGGTGGCCGCCAAGGTCAACATCGAGGTCGTCGCCGCGTAAGCGGTGCGCTAGCAGTACATGTGAGGGCCGCACCCCAAGGGTGCGGCCCTCGCTGTTTTTCTGGGCCTGCGGGAAGGGAGCGCGCCTCCGGCAGGACTCACGGGCGGCGGGTGTTTCACGTGAAACAAGGCGAATCCGTCGTCGGGGAACGCGGCGGAATGCTCGTTGTTTCACGTGAAACCGAGCGGCCTCACGTACCTCCGCGACGCCGGAGCAGGTTTGCTCAGCGCGTGGCGCCTGTGACGATCCAGCGGCCCGACCGAGTGCGCAGCCACAGGGTCAGCATCCGCACGGTCATCATGAGAGTCATCGCTCCCCAAACGGCGGTCAGCCCGCCGCCGAATACAGGCACGAGCAGTGCCACCGGAGCGAAGACCGCCAGAGTGAGGATCATGGCCCATGCGAGATACGGGCCGTCTCCCGCGCCCATCAGCACGCCGTCCAGGACGAAGACGATCCCGCAGATCGGCTGGGAGAGCGCCACCATGAGCAGGGCGGGCAGTGCGGTGTCATGGACGACCGAGTCGCTGGTGAAGAGCGGCAGGAACAGGGGGCGGCTGACAATCACCAGCCCGCCGAGCACAACGCCGACGGCGATGCCCCACTCCACCATGCGGCGGCAGGCCTCGCGGGCTCCCTTGGTGTCTCCGGCGCCGAGATAGCGGCCGATGATGGCTTGCCCCGCGATGGCGATGGCGTCGAGGGCGAAGGCGAGCAGGCTCCACAGCGACAGGATGATCTGGTGCGCGGCGACATCGGCGTCTCCGAGGCGGGCGGCGACGGCGGTGGCGATCATCAGGATCGCGCGCAACGAGAGGGTGCGGACCAGCAGCGGTGCGCCGGCCTGGGCGCAGGCGCGTATCCCGGCGGCGTCCGGTCGTAGGGATGCCCCGTGCTTCCGTGCTCCGCGGACCACCACGACGAGGTACACGGCGGCCATGCCGTACTGGGCGATGACGGTTCCCCAGGCGGAGCCGGCGATGCCGAGGTCCGCGCCGTAGACGAGGCCAGCGTTGAGGGCACCGTTGGCGACGAAGCCCCCGATGGCGACGTAGAGAGGTGTCTTGGTGTCCTGCAGGCCGCGGAGGACGCCGGTGGCGGCGAGGACGACGAGCATCGCGGGGATACCGAGGGCCGAGATGCGCAGATAGGTGGTGGCGTGGGGGGCGGCGGTGTCAGAGGCGCCGAAAAGTTCCACCAGGGCGGGCGCGGTGGGCAGCACTACGGCGATGACGGCGGCGCCGAGCAGCAGGGCCAGCCAGATGCCGTCCATGCCCTGGCGGATCGCGGCCTGGAGGTCGCCCGCCCCGACCCGCCGGGCGACGGCGGCCGTGGTGGCGTACGCGAGGAAGACGAAGATGCTCACGGCTGTGACGAGGAGAGCCGAGGCGATGCCGAGACCGGCGAGTTGCGCGGTGCCGAGATGGCCGACGATCGCGGTGTCGACCATGAGGAAGAGAGGCTCGGCTATGAGTGCGCCGAAGGCCGGAACGGCCAGCGCGACGATCTCTCGGTCGTGCCGTCGCCGGGCGGCCTTGGGTGCCGCGGGAGCCTGTGTCATGCGCATCAATCTAATCTTCCACAGGTAAGAGATGCAAGTGTCCAATGACCCTTACCTTGAATCTCGTGGGATGCGCTGCCTGGCGCCATTCGCGTCGATCTTGATCCGACCGGGAAAGTTTTTCTTCTGCACAGCCGGTGGACGGGATATTCGCAGGTCAGGATGGGTGCGGAAATGATGCTGAGTGCTTGTTCACAGGCCTGTCCACCGGGTCGTGCACAGGTTTTGCCGGGTTCTCCACAGCATCGGGGCCGTCGTCCACATGGCCTGTGGATAACCAGATTGGCTGACGGTGCCCGCGGGCCTACCGTGGTGCGGCACCCGCTCGCTTCTCCGTCCTCGGAAACCTCACAAAACCGACGCGTCAGAACCGGAGTTGGGCATCTCATTTGTCAGTGTCGTGCCGTAGGAATGAGGGGCACGGCGAGGTCCGCTCGGCGGACGGGAGGAGGTGGCCCGGTGAGTATTTCCGAGCCCTTGGACGATCCGTGGGCCGACAGCGGTCCCAGTGATCGTCTGCCCGCCTCCCGCCAGCGCCGCGACGGTGGCCGGGGCAGAGACGACCAGCACGACCGCGGTTCGGACAACGGAGCCTGGGACGGCGGAGGTTCGGCATTCGAGCGAGTGCCGCCGCAGGACCTGGACGCCGAGCAGTCCGTTCTCGGCGGCATGCTGCTCTCGAAGGACGCCATCGCCGATGTTGTCGAGGTCCTCAAGGGCCACGACTTCTACCGGCCGGCGCACGAGACCATCTACGGCTCGATTCTCGACCTCTACGCGAAGGGTGAGCCGGCCGACCCGATCACGGTCGCCGCCGAGCTCACCAAGCGCGGCGAGATCACCAAGGTCGGCGGCGCCTCGTATCTGCACACCCTGGTCCAGACGGTCCCGACGGCGGCGAACGCCGAGTACTACGCGGAGATCGTCCACGAGCGGGCCGTGCTGCGCCGCCTGGTCGAGGCCGGTACCCGCATCACGCAGATGGGGTACGCGGCCGACGGTGACGTGGACGAGATCGTCAACAGCGCCCAGGCGGAGATCTACGCGGTCACCGAGCAGCGCACCACCGAGGACTATCTGCCGCTCGGCGACATCATGGAGGGCGCGCTCGACGAGATCGAGGCGATCGGTTCGCGGTCGGGGGAGATGACCGGTGTGCCGACGGGCTTCACCGACCTCGACCAGCTCACCAACGGTCTGCACCCGGGCCAGATGATCATTATCGCCGCCCGTCCCGCCATGGGTAAGTCGACGCTGGCGCTGGACTTCGCACGAGCCTGCTCGATCAAGCACAACATGCCGAGCGTGATCTTCTCGCTCGAAATGGGCCGCAACGAGATCGCGATGCGTCTGCTGTCCGCCGAGGCGCGTGTGGCCCTGCACCACATGCGTTCCGGGACGATGACCGACGAGGACTGGACCCGGCTCGCGCGCCGGATGCCGGACGTCTCGGCCGCGCCGCTCTACATCGACGACTCTCCGAACCTGTCGATGATGGAGATCCGCGCCAAGTGCCGTCGCCTGAAGCAGCGTGCCGACCTGAAGCTCGTGATCATCGACTATCTGCAGCTGATGCAGTCGGGCGGCAAGCGGTCCGAGAGCCGACAGCAGGAGGTCTCCGACATGTCGCGAAACCTCAAGCTGCTCGCCAAGGAGCTTGAGCTGCCGGTGATCGCGCTGTCGCAGCTGAACCGTGGCCCCGAGCAGCGCACGGACAAGAAGCCTATGGTCTCCGACCTGCGTGAATCCGGGTCGATCGAGCAGGACGCGGACATGGTGATCCTGCTGCACCGCGAGGACGCGTACGAGAAGGAGTCGCCGCGCGCCGGCGAGGCGGACATCATCGTGGGCAAGCACCGTAACGGCCCGACGGCCACGATCACGGTCGCCTTCCAGGGCCACTACTCCCGCTTCGTGGACATGGCACAGACCTGATCGTCGTCCGTCCCGACAGCCGTGACAGCCGGGCGGTGTCGTCCGTCCGGACGGTGGTCGGGCGCGGCGGTCAGTCGCGCCGGTAGCGGGCCCTGATGTGGAAGCGTTCGCCCTGGGGGCCGAGGATGCTCAGGAACTCCACCGGCCGCTCGTCGGCGTTGCCGAACCAGTGCGGGAGGTGGGTGTCGAATTCGGCGACCTCGCCCGTGGTGAGGACGAGGTCCTGGCCGGCGAGTACGAGGCGCAGTCGTCCGTTGAGGACGTACAGCCAGTGGTACCCCTCGTGCGAGCGGGGATCGGGTTCGCGGTCGGTCGGGCCGGCCGGGAGGATCTGTTTGAACGCCTGAAGACCGCCGGGTTTGCGGGTCAGCGGGATGACGGTCATGCCGTTGCGGGTGAACGGCTGCGGGTATACCCGAGGGTCGAGGCCGGGCGGGGAGCCGACGAGTTCGTCGAGCGGCATCTGATAGGCCTTGGCCAGGGGCAACAGCAGTTCCAGGCCCGGCTTGCGGTGCCCGGACTCCAGCCGGGACAGGGTGCTGACCGGAATGCCGGTGGTCTCCGACAGGGCGGTCAGGGTGGCCCCGCTGCGGCGCCGCAACTCGCGCAGCCGCGGCCCGACCGCGGCCAGCACGGTGTCGAACTCGTCGCTCATGCGTTCACCGTGCCCACGGCTTTGCAGTTTTCGCAAAGAACTTTGTCGGTTCGTCATGGGCGAGGTCAGGTTGGCGGCAGGCCATGGGCGACCGGCGCCATGGCATCCGACCCACTAGGCACTTAGGCGAGGCACGGGCAATGGATGCACAGGCGATGGACGCACAGTTCTGGGACGAGATGTATCGCAGCCGCGACCAGGTCTTCAGCGGCGACCCCAACGGAGTGCTCGTCACCGAGGTCACCGGCCTGCCGCCGGGACAGGCGCTCGACGTCGGATGCGGTGAAGGCGCCGACGCCATCTGGCTGGCCCGGCACGGCTGGCAGGTCACCGCGGTCGACATCTCGACGACCGCCCTGCGGCGCGCGGCAGCCGCTGCCGTGGACATCGAGGGCCGTGTGGCGTGGACACGGGCCGACCTGAACATCACGCCACCCCCGGCCGACGCGTTCGACCTGGTGTCCGTTCAGTACTTCCCGCTCTCACTCCAGCCGGATCACGCTGCCCTGCGCGGCCTGCTGAACGCCGTTGCACCTGGCGGCACCCTGCTCTTCGCCAGCCACGACCTCGCCGACCTGTCCCCACGCCCGGAGCAGGGCTTCGACCCCGGCGACTACTACCAGCCCGACGACATCGGCGAACTCCTCGACGACGACTGGACTGTCCTGATCAACGAAACCTGCCCACGAACCGCTCCCGCACCTGCCGGCACCCACCACACCCACGACACCGTCCTGCGTGCGCAACGCTTGCGGTGACCCGTGACCCGTGATCCGTGGGCCGCTGGATCCTGCGTCGGGCTCAAATGCGCTCGACGCGGGACACCGGGGCAGATGGACTTGGGTCATGACGACACCTGCGGAAGAACTGCTCCCCGCCACACGACGGGCCCTGCTGCACCGAATCGCCACCGCTCAGGCCGGAGGGCGGGCGCCGTCACTGGTGGCGGCGGTCGTCAGGGGTGGAGAGACGGTGTGGCACGGTTCCCGCACCTCGGTGGACGGGCACGGGCCGGACGAGAACGTGCAGTACAGGATCGGCTCGATCACCAAGACGTTCACCGCTGTCCTGGTGCTGCGGCTGCGCGACGAAGGCGTCCTGGACCTGGGGGATCCGCTGGAGAAGCATCTCCCGGGCACCGGCGCGGGGGAGGCGACGATCGCTGAACTCCTCGCGCACACAAGCGGTTTGGCAGCCGAATCACCCTCTCCCTGGTGGGAGCGCACCCCCGGATCGCTGCGTCCCGAGCTCGCCGACGTGCTGGGCGAACAGCCGCACCGCCATCCCGTCGGACGGCGGTTCCACTACTCGAACCCCGGCTATACGTTGCTGGGCGCGCTGGTGGAGGAGCTGAGGGGAGTCCCGTGGGAGGAGGCCCTACGGAACGAGGTACTCGAACCGCTGGGGCTGCACCGCACGGGTGCGGAGCCTCAAGCACCGCACGCGGGCGGCTGGGCCGTGCATCCCTGGGCGGACGTGATGCTGCCGGAGCCCGTCGAGGACCTGGGCCGGATGGCACCGGCAGGCCAACTCTGGTCGACCACAGGTGACTTGGCTCGCTTCGCAGTCTTCCTGGCCAAGGGCGACGACCGGGTGCTGAGCGCCGAGTCCGTACGGGAGATGCGTACGCCCGCCGCACCCGCCGAAGCCGAAGAGGTGGAGGCCGGCAGCGCGTACGGCCTCGGTATGCAGGTCCAGTACCGGGACGGCCGGATGCTCGCGGGGCACTCCGGTTCCCTTCCGGGTTTCCTCGCCGGTTTCATGATCAGTGTCGAGGACGACCTGGCCGCCGTCGTGCTCGCCAACTGCACCTCCGGCCCACCGGTGTTCGCGGTCGCCGCCGATCTCGTACGTATCGTCGCCGAGGCCGAGCCTCGGATCCCCGAGCCGTGGCGGCCGTTGCCCGAGGTCGACCGCTCCGTATTGGAGTTGGCAGGACCGTGGTACTGGGGAACTCACGCCTTCGCGCTGCGCTTGACGGCTGACGGGGGTGTTTCGCTCGGGCCCCTGTCCGGCAACGGCAGGCGTTCGCGTTTCCGGGCCACCGGAGACGGGACCTGGACAGGACTCGACGGCTACTACGCCGGCGAGGCCCTGAGGGCCCTACGGCGCCCCGACGGATCAGTGGACCACCTGGACCTCGGGTCGTTCGTGTTCACCCGGCAGCCGTACGAGGAGGGGGCTTCCGTGCCGGGTGGTGTGGATCCTGAGGGGTGGCGCGGGATCCGCTAGCCGCCCTGCGATGGGTGAGCTGCAGGGGCGGGGGCGTGATGTTTCACGTGAAACAGGGCGCCCCCCCGCCGTGCGCGGACTTGTGCACCGACCCGGCGGCCGGGATCCGCCTGCCTCAGAGCTGCAGCTTGAACCCGACGTGGGATGCCGTGAAGCCGATTCGTTCGTAGAACCGGCGGGCGTCGGTGCGGCTGACGTCGGAGGTCAGCTGCACCAACTGGCAGCCTTCGCTCCGGGAACGGTCGATGGCCCACTCGATGAAGCGGGTGCCCAGGCCGCTGCCGCGCTCGTCGGCATGGATGCGTACGCCTTCGATGATCGAGCGGGTCGCGCCCTTGCGGGACAGCCCCGGAATGATCGTGAGTTGGAGCGTGCCGACGACACGGCCCTCGCGCACGGCGACGACCAGGTGCTGGTTCGGATCCTTGCGCAGGCGCTCCAGGGCGGCCAGATAGGGGCTCAGGTCGTCCGGTGACTCGCGCTGCGCTCCCAGAGGGTCGTCGGCGAGCATCGCGACGATGGCAGGGACGTCGTCCGGGACAGCCGGTCGTATCTCAAGATCTCCCATGGCAGCACCCTACGCAGACGTGCCACTGCGCTGACGTGCCCCTACGCAGACGTGACGCGACGCTGACGTGCTCCGAGGTTGACGCGTCACGGCGCGCGCAGCGCAGCCGCGCTCGCTAAGCGGGCGTCGGCACGCTCGCCGACTCGACGACGCGGACCAGCGGAGCCAGCTCGGGGTTCATGGCCGCCGCGTCGAGTGCCTCGCGCAGGGCGGCGTCGTTGGTGGGCCGGGCTTCGCCGAGGAGCTTGAGGCCCGCCTCGCTGACGTTCGTGTAGATGCCGCGGCGATCAGTCGGGCACAGGTAGCGCAAGAGCAGCCCGCGGTCCTCCAGCCGGGTCACCAGTCGCGTGGTGGCGCTCTGGCTGAGGACGACCGCGTCGGCGACCTGCTTCATCTGGAGATGGCCGCCGTCGCCGTCGTGCTGACGGCTGAGGACGTCGAGCAGCGAGTACTCGCGCACGCTCAGGTCGTGCTTCGTCTGCAGGGCCCGTTCGATGTGCGCCTCGATCCTCCCGTGCAGCAGGGAGAGGGCGCACCAGCCCTGGGCGAGGGCGGTGAGCGCGGGGTCGGTCGCTGTCATGGCGTTCTCCTCCGTACCGGAGCGGCTGACACCAGGATAGAGCACTGCCGCAATAGTCCGCGCTTGCAATTAGTCGGCGTCTGCAAGTATTGTCAACGCACGTAAAGCGCTCCTGCAATCGTCTGGGAAGGTTCTCCCCCATGCCTCTCGCGCTTCTTGCCCTCGCGATCGGGGCCTTCGGAATCGGAACCACCGAGTTCGTGATCATGGGCCTGCTGCCCGACGTCGCGGGTGACTTCGGTGTCTCCATCCCCACCGCGGGCTTCCTCGTGACCGGCTACGCGCTCGGCGTCATGTTCGGTGCGCCGCTCATGACGGTCCTCGGCACCAAGGTGACCCGCAAGCGGATGTTGATGCTTCTCATGGGGCTCTTCATCGTCGGCAACCTGCTCTCCGCCGTCGCTCCCAACTTCACCGTGATGCTGATCGGCCGCGTGGTCGCCTCGCTCGCGCACGGTGCCTTCTTCGGTATCGGCGCCGTCGTTGCCGCGGACCTCGTCGCGCCCGACAAGAAGGCCGGCGCCATCTCGATGATGTTCACGGGCCTGACCGTCGCCAACGTCGTCGGCGTACCGCTGGGCACCCTCATCGGCCAGTCCGCCGGCTGGCGCGTGACGTTCACGATCGTCGCGGCCCTGGGTGTCCTCGGCCTGGCGGGCATCGCCAAGCTCGTCCCCGACATGCCCAAGGCGGAAGGTGTGCGCCTGCGCCACGAGCTGGCCGCGTTCAAGAACGTCCAGGTGCTGCTCGCCATGGCGATGACCGTCCTCGGCTTCGGCGGAGTCTTCGCGGCGATCACCTACATCGCGCCGATGATGACGAACGTGGGCGGCTTCGCAGACGGCTCCGTCACCTGGCTGCTCGTCCTCTTCGGCCTCGGCATGGTCGGCGGCAACCTCGTCGGCGGCAAGTTCGCCGACCGCGCCCTCATGCCGATGCTGTACGTCTCCCTGGGCGCCCTCGCGGTCGTACTCGCGCTCTTCACAGTCACCGCACACAACAAGATCGCGGCGGCCGTGACCATCGCGCTGATCGGTGCCCTAGGGTTCGCCACCGTGCCGCCGCTCCAGAAGCGGGTGCTCGACCAGGCGCACGGCGCCCCGACGCTCGCCTCCGCCGTGAACATCGGCGCCTTCAACCTCGGCAACGCCCTCTCCGCCTGGCTCGGCGGCCTCGTCATCGCGGCCGGCCTCGGCTACACCGCCCCGAACTGGGTCGGCGCGATCCTCGCCGCCGCCGCCCTCGTGCTGGCCGTCCTCTCGGCCGCTCTGGAGCGCCGGTCCGACGCCGCCAACACCGCCGACGGCCTGATCGCCACCGAGATCGGGGCCGGGGCAGCGTCGACGGAGTCCGGGCCGCAGAAGGCCGCTGTTCCCCACTGACCCGCTGCCTGGGCGGTCGTATCCGCCCGGCGTGGTCGGCCGCTGGGCCAGAGCTGTCCCGGCGTCCGACCGAGGCCCCGAGCAAGTCTTCACCTGCACCTCAATGGACCGGCCTCCTCGCAGGCCACCACCCCCACACAGCACCACCCATCAAGGAGAAACAAGCTCATGAGCACCACCACCGTCACCCCGCTGACCATCCAGGACGCCGAGGCTCTCGTCACGGCCGCCCGTCGCGCCGCGGAGGCCGCCGACGTGAAGGTCAGCGTCACGGTCCTCGACGCGGGCGGCCACCTGCTCGCCTTCCGGCGCGACGACCGGGCCGTACTGATCTCCGGTGAGACCAGCACCCGCAAGGCCTACACGGCACTGCAGCTGGACACCCCCACCGCCGACCTCGTCGACGCCGTGCAGCCGGGTGGCCTCTTCCACACCCTGCCCACCGCCCTCGACCGCCCGCTGCTCTTCATCGCGGGCGGTGTGCCGGTCCACCGCGACGGCCGTCTGATCGGCGCGATCGGTGTCGGCGGCGGCGCGCCGGAGCAGGACCACGGCTTCGCCACCGCCGCGCTGAAGACACTCGCCTAGGAGCGCTCGAAAGCGCCCTGGCGCCAGGAAATACCGAAACGCCTGCCCCGGATGGGGCAGGCGTTTCGGTATGCCGCCGGCTGTCGACCGCCGAGCTCGTCCGCGGAGTTCTCAGAGGCTCAGCTCTCGGCCGCCGAGCTCACTCTCGGCCCTTCAGCCCGCCGCCACCGTGAGCGGAGCGAACCGTCGCGTCCAGTCGCCCGGCAACTCCGCGATGCCGTACGTCATGACCGCGTTGAAAGCCGTGGGGGCGAGCCCGCGCTCCTTCACCCACGCCAGCAACTCCTCGTGCCGTACGTCGATGTCGGTGCGCAAAGGCCCGTCGACGTGGGCGGCCAGCGAGGCGATGAGCGCCTTGGCCGTCTCCGTGTCCCGGGCGATCAGCGGACCCACGACATGGTTGTCCAGGTTGGGCCAGGCAGCCGCGTAGCCGATGACACGGCCGTCCTCCTCGGCGACACGGAGCTGGTCGGCGAACGCGGGCAGACGCGTGATCATGTGCGTGCGGTCGGTACCGAAGACCTCTTCGTCGAGCCGGAGGATCGCGGTGAGGTCCTCGGCGGTGGCCGCACGCGTGGCGACCTCGGATTCCGGGCCGCCCGGGACGAAGTGGCCGCGGACCATCTCGGCCCGTCCGGTGGTCTTGAACCCCAGCTCCTCGTAGAGAGGGCGCCCGTACGGCGTCGCGTGCAGCGTCACCGGTGTGGTGCCCAGCTGGGCAACGACATGCCGCATCAGCCTGCGTCCGACGCCCTGGCGAGCATGCCGCTCGGCGACCAGCACCATGCCGATGGCGGCCAGGGCGGGACGGTCCTGGGGCCCGTACGAGGTCACGACGCAGGCGGTGACGAGACCCCCGTCGGGGTCGTCGATGCCGTAACCGGTGCCGGCCGTGAGCAGGAGGCCCCACTTGTGCTCCTCGCGGGGCCAGCCGCGGTTCTCGGACAGATCGGCGCAGGCGGAGAGATCGCGTGGCGTCAGGCGGCGGATGGGCTGGAAGGCGGGGGAAGGAGTCGACACGCAGGTCAGGCTGTCTGAGAAGCCCGCTCGGCGTCCACCGGTTTCTGGGCAGCCGCACTGATCTTTTGCCCACGCGACTTCTCCCTGACCGACCTCTGCCCGGCTGACTTCTGCTCACGCAGCCTTCGTCCACGCCGGGTCAGTCCCCAGGGCTTGAGGACCGAGATCACCGTCATGAAGAGATAGGCGGACAGCGAGACGATCGGCCCGAACAGAACATCACCGGCGTCAGGAAGCGGGCCACCCGCAGAAACTGCTGTGACGGCGGAACCGACTCCAGGGCGCAGCGCGAAGACAGTGGCGGTGATCGTGGCCAGGGTCAGCCAGAACTTGATGTAGACCCAGCGGTGCCTCGCGAGCCCCCACGGCGTGCCCAGGGACAGCACCAGACCACTGACGAGCGTGAGGAACGCGACGGGGAGCAGGAGCCAGTCGGCGAACAGCTTCATGGCGCGGACGGAGGCCTCCACGGTCACCGCGGCCCCTGTGGTGGTCGCGGTGATCCCCAGAGCGAGCAGCCCGAGCGTGAGCCCGAGCCAGCCCGCGGAGGCGGCTACATGGACGACGAGGGTGGCCCGGCGTGCGGGGCGGCTTAGTTTCACGTGAAACACCGTGCCGGGCGGGAGCGCAGAGTACGTCTGCTGGCGGGAGTAACCCCACGTACTAGCCTCGGCGTACATGGCGAGACTTCATCTCTTCGATCTGGACGGGACCCTGCTGCACGGCACCTCGGCGCCCGTGGAGATCTCCCGGCAGCTCGGCCTGGAAGCTGAGACCAAGGCGCTCGACGAGGCGATCGGAGCGGGACTCATAGGCCCGCCGGAGTACGCGACGCGGGTACACGCCCTCTGGAGGGATCTCACCGAGGCCCATGTGGCGACCGCTTTCGCGCGTGCGCCGTGGCTGGAGGGCATCCAGGACGTCTGGGCGGAGGTCAGGGGGAGCGGCGACTACTGCGCCGTCGTCTCGCTCTCACCCTCGTTCTTTGTCGAACGGCTGACGGGCTGGGGCGCGCACGCGGCGTACGGATCGCGCTTCCCCGCGGTGCCGTTCACCGAGCCGGTGGATCCTGTCGGGCTCCTGAGCGCGGCGGCCAAGGTGGGGATCGCGGACCGGCTCTGCGCGGAGTTCGGAGTGACGAGGGCCGACTGCGTCGCGTACGGCGACTCGATGTCGGACAGGGACCTGTTCGGGGTGGTTCCGCTATCCGTCGCCGTCAATGCGGATCTGCATCTGGAAGGTCTCGCCACCCACTCCTACATGGGGCGGGATCTGCGGGATGCCTATGAATTGGTGCGCACTGCCCGGTAATTGAAGGAATCGACGGTCCGGTCCCCCTTCGATTCCCGACGTGGGGAAGAGGGGACTTGTGTGCCGGACGGCGGCCGGTATGGTCGACTCCGGTTCGTGTCCGGTGTGATGTCCGTACATCCCGCCAGGGCGAACAAAGGGCAATGCAGCCTAACGGGACAGAGAGATCGAAGACCCGCATTTCCGGTTACATGACCGGGGTGTTGGTACAGGGTGAGACGCTGCGATGGCGGTAGTGCGGCCAATGTCACACTCTCGGCTTACTTGTCCGTAGGGTGCGGGATTCCGAGTTCAATGTGGCCGCCATGGGGCGACGGGGCGGAACGGGGAAGGCAAGCAGTCTGCGGGGGAAAGCAGGCATCTTCCGATCGAGGAAGTGCGCAGACCGACCGAAAGATGTTCGAGGCGAGGCACAACATGGACGCTCCGACCACCACGTCGGCCGACAACGGCACTTCAGGGGGTAGCGGCGGGGGCGGCTGGTTCACGCCGCACAAGCCGCCGGAACCGCCCACGGGCGGCGAGCAGGAGGCGCCCGAGGGGCCCGAGGGCCACCGCCTGGCCGCGTTGCGCCCCGTCGGCAGGCCCGCGCAGGGCGCCGACGCCACGACGCGGCAGCGAATACCCCCGACCGACGAGACCGTCTCCGACACCGAACGAGCCGACACCGGAGCCACGGAGACGCTCGGCCGCCACGCGGGCTCCCCTGACGGCGGCCACGCCTACGGCGACCCCACCGACGCCAGGTCCGTGCCTGCCGACGCCTCTCATGGCAACGCTCCCGGCGCCAGCGCCCGCCATGCCGGTGCCGCTCATGTCGGGGCCACCCATACCGGGGCCGCTCACGCCGGACCTGCTCCTGTCGGGCCGACCGCGACGTCGGCCATGACGTACGAGGCGATACCCGCCCCCCAGGATCACACCGATCCCCCCGCCGCATTCGGACCCGGACCCGACCACGCGTCCCGCGTTCCCGACCAGCGCTCCGCCCCTGCCACCGCCC
>NZ_LIQZ01000150.1 GCF_001418655.1 Streptomyces phaeochromogenes
GCCCCCGAAAAGGGACGGGAATGGGTAGGGGCGGCGGGGGCGAAACCCAACGCACCTCGCCCCCGTGGCAGCCCAGGTCGAGGACCCGGAGCCATGCCACGAGGGCGAGGGCGAGGAGAAGGACTACCTACGGACGATCAGAACTGCAGCCCCCAAGAGTTGATGTACCCGGTGTCGAGGGACGCGTTGTCGCTCACGCGGAGCGTCCACGTTCCGTTGGCGGTCTCGGACGAGGCGTTCACCGTGTACGTGGTGTTGATGTTGTCCGTCGAGCCCCCGGTCCCGTACGCCTTCAGGGTGTAGGCCGTCCCGTCGGGAGCGATCAGCTGGACCTGGAGGTCACCGATGTAGGTGTGGACGATGTTCACGGGCACGCTCAGCGCGGCGGGCGCGTTGCCGGTGACGCCGCTCACCGTGACGGGCGAGTTCGCGGTGGAGTTGTCGGCGATCGCATAGTCCGCGGTGTTCTCGAAGAGGTCACCGGTCGGAGGCGGAGTGGTACCGCCGCCACCGACCTTCAGCAGCCGGTTGGGCGAGCCCGTACCGGGGCTGGTGACGACCCCGGTCGTGGCGGAGTTGACCAGCGCGGTCTGCACGGCGGCCGGCGTCGCGGTCGGGTTGTCGGCCAGATAGAGCGCGGCGGCCCCGGCGACATGCGGGGTCGCCATCGACGTACCGGAGATGGTGTTGGTCGCGGTGTCGCCCGTACCCCAGGCGGAGGTGATGGAGGAGCCGGGGGCGAAGAGGTCGAGGACCGTGCCGTAGTTGGAGTAGCTGGCCTTGGCGTCGGTGCTGGTGGTGGCGCCGACGGTGATGGCCTCGGTGACGCGGGCGGGCGAGCGGGTCGAGGCGTTCGTCGTCTCGTTGCCCGCCGCCACGGCGTAGGTGACACCGGAGGCGATGGAGTTGCGTACGGCGGTGTCGATCGCCGTGTCGACGGTCCCGCCGAGGCTCATGTTGGCGACGGCCGGCTTGACGGCGTTGGTCGTCACCCAGTCGATGCCCGCGACGACCTGGGCGGTGGTGCCGGAGCCCGCGTTGTTGAGGACGCGGACGCCGACGACCTTCGCCTTCTTGGCGACGCCGTACGACGTGCCGGCGACCGTGCCCGCGACATGCGTGCCGTGGCCGTGGCCGTCCTGGGCGGTGTTGTCGTTGTCGACGGCGTCGTAGCCGTAGGAGGCCCGGCCGCCGAAGTCGGTGTGCGTGATGCGGACACCGGTGTCGATGACGTAGGCGGTGACGCCCTCACCGGCGGTGTCGTCGTAGGTGTAGCTCTGGTTGAGCGGAAGGGCCGCCTGGTCGATGCGGTCGAGGCCCCAGGAGGGCGGGTTGGGCTGGGTCGTCTCGATGGAGAAGACGCGGTTCTGGACGACGGAGGCGACGGCCGGGTCGGCGGCGAACCTCTTCGCCTCGGCCTCGGTGGCCTCGACGGCGTAACCGTTCAGCGCCTTCTTGTACGTACGCTCGATCGTGGCGCCGTACTCCTTCGCGAGGGCCCTGCCCTCGGCCGAGCCGGACTTCGCTGCGTCCGGGTGGAGCGTCACGATGTAGCTGTTCGCGATCGTGTCGGGCGCGCCGGCGTACTGGATCCGGCCCTCGGGGCCCGGGCCCGCGGCGGCCTGCGCCGGGAGGGCGGAGACGAGACCGGCGACGAGGGCCGCCGTACCGATACCCGCGATACCGGCGAGTCTTCGCCGGGCATGACGCATCACTGCCATCTGAGGATCCTCCTCAATCGGTGGTGCGCTGGTGGTGGGGGGTGGTGCGGTCGTACGCACAGGAAGACGGCAGGGTCATGTCAACGAACTGGCCGGTTCGCCCTGCGCTCAGCCGAAAGATTGCGGCTTCCACAGGAATTGCACAAGAGGCCTGCGCAGACGTAACGCAGGTGCCATATGCCAGTCATGACACTCCGTCACCAATCGGTGCATCTAACCTGCCGACATGACTCCATTGCCGGATTGTTTCTGCCCGGTGGACGGCACGCGCGTCCCCACGGGTTCGCTCGCGTGGTGCTGTCCGGTCTGCCGCGGCCCGCTCGACCTGGACTTCGCGCCCACGCCCGCCTCCCTCAAGTCCCTCGCGGGCAGGGTGAATTCACTCTGGCGGTACGCGGAGTGCCTGCCCCTGTCGTCCCCGTCGGTGTCGCTCGGCGAGGGCCGCACCCCGCTGGTCCCGCTCAAGGACGGCGTCTCGGCCAAGCTGGACTTCCTGATGCCGACGCTCTCCTTCAAGGACCGCGGAGCCGTCCTGCTCGCCGAGCTGGCCCTGCGGCTGCGGCCGGGCCGGGTCGTCGCGGACAGTAGCGGCAACGCGGGCACGGCGGTCGCCGCGTACTGCGCCAGGGCCCAACTGCCCTGCACGGTCTACGTCCCCGACGGCACGTCCGCGAAGAAGCTGGAGCAGATCGGGGCGCACGGGGCCCGCCTCGAAGTCGTCCCGGGCGACCGGGAGGCAGCCGCGCGGGCGGCCCGGGAGGCGGCGGACGAGGAGGGCACGTTCTACGCCTCGCACGTCTTCAACCCGTACTTCCTGCACGGCACGAAGACGTACGTCCACGAGCTCTGGGAGGACCTCGGCGGCCGGCTCCCCGACGTGATCGTCGTCCCCGTCGGCAACGGCACGCTCCTGCTCGGCGCGTCCCTCGCGATCGCCGAGCTGCACGCGGCCGGAATGATCGACCGCCGGCCCGCCCTGTACGCGGTCCAGTCCGCCGCCGTCGCCCCGCTCGCCCACGCCTGGCACGAGGGCGCCGACGACCTGGTCGGAGTCACCCCGGCGGCCCCCACGTTCGCCGAGGGCATCGCGATCCCCCGGCCGCCCCGGGCCCGGCAGATCCTGCGCGCGGTCCGGGACTCCGGCGGCACCTTCCTCACCGTCACGGAGGACCAACTCCGCCACGCCCAGAGAGACCTGGCCTCACAGGGTCTGTACGTGGAGTCGACGGGGGTGGCGTGCTGGGCGGCGGTACGGGAGGGGGCGCTTGGCGCGCGCACAGCTGTCGTGCCCCTGTGCGGGGCGGGCCTGAAAACGGGGCTCGCGGATTCGTAGGGACCTCGGGTAGTGACTCGGGTGCGGGTGGTGTGTGGCCGAGTGCGCAGTTCCCCGCGCCCCTGAAATACGGGGCCGCACCCCTGGCTTTCATCTTCTAGGGGCGCGGGGAACCGCGCACTCCGACCACGACCGGCCCGCACTCGAATAACGCCCTCCACCGACCCCCTCTTCACCCCGCGGGGCGCTCCGCCAACCTCTCCTGCTCCTCCTCCACAATCCGCCGAGCAATCGTCCCGTCCGACACATCAACCGCATCCGGCGTCGCCTCGGCGACATCACTGCGCCGGGCGTACGCGTCGAAGAGGCGGGACTTGCTCTCCAGGATCCGCAGCAGCCGGTCGTCCACGCTGTCCGTGGCGAGCAGCCGGTGCACCTGGACCGAGCGGACCTGGCCCATGCGGTGGGCACGGGCGACGGCCTGGTGCTCCAGGGTCGGCTTGACCTGCGGCTCGCAGAGGATCACGACGGACGCGGCCTGGAGGTTGAGGCCGACACCGCCGGCCTCGATCTGGCAGAGCAGCACGGCGTGCCCGGGCGCGGACGTGAACTCGTCGACGAGCTGCTGCCGCCGGGTGGCGGGCACTCCGCCCGCCAGCGGCCCCAACGCCCCTTCACCGACGGCCTGTTGGACGGTGGCGAGGACGTCCCGGAAGTAGGAGAAGACGACCACCTTCAGGTCGTTCACGGCGGCCTCCGCGACGAGTTCGCGCAGCCGCTGGAGCTTCGCCGACTTCTCGGCGTGCGCGTACGCGGCTCTGCGCATCGCCATGAAGTTCCCGGCGGCGACCGCCTCGCGGTAGGCGTCCTGGTCGGCGGCGCTGAACTCCTCCCACTCGTCGACCTGGACGAGCGCGGGCAGTTCGGTGAGTACGTCCTGCTGGTTGCGCCGCAGATAGGCGGGGGCGACGGACTTGCGGAACGTGTGCGGGCCCGCGACCGCGTCGCTGCCCTGGATCTTCGGGACCAGCTCGGGCTGGAGGTAGCGGACGAGGGTGCGGAACTCCTCGACACGGTTCTCCATCGGCGTGCCCGTGAGGAACAGGACGCGCTCGCACCGGTCCGTCCATCGCGCGACGGCCCGGGAACGGCGGGCGTCGGGATTCTTGACGTAGTGGGCCTCGTCGACGACGAGCGCGGCGGGGGCGGTGAGAGCGGCGGGCATCCCGGCCGGGCCCCTCGCACCCTTCCCGCCCTTCTCCCCCTTCGCCGGGTCCGGCAGGCTGTGCAGCACGTCGAAAGTGGTCACCGCGACGCCGCCGCGCTCGCGCCACTCGGCGTACGCGTCCTGCCGGTCGGGGCCGTGCACGGGGACCGCGCGCAGGGTGCTGCGGGAGCGGATCTCACGCGTCCAGTTGATCAGTACGCTCGCCGGGCACACCACCAGGAAGTGCTTGTGTCCGTCGGCCGCGAGATGCGCGAGCACGGCGATGGCCTGGACGGTCTTGCCGAGCCCCATCTCGTCACCGAGCACCACCCGGCGCTGGGCCAGCGCGAACCGCGCGCCGAAGGACTGGTATCCGCGGAGCGAGACCCGCCGGTGGGTGTCGTCGAGCCCCTGCGCGTGCACCCGGTCCGCGACCTCGGCAGGCAGGAACCCCTCGGCGGCCTCGACGTCGGGCGCGCTCCCGGCGATCTCGGCGAGCTGGCTGTAGTACTCCGGGGACCGCAGCTCGAAGTCCACCCACGCCTCGGCGTCGGACGCGGACTCCCGCAGCAGGTCGGTGGACGCCTGCGTGAGCAGCATCGGTACGCCCTTGGCCACGGCGTCGCTCGTCAGCGCGCGGAGTTCCGCGACGGCGGTGAGGGCACTCTCACGCCTGGCCCTGCCCGTGAGGGCCATCCGCAACCGCCCGGTGGCCGGACGGGCGGCCGGGAGAAGCGTCTTGAACCCGCGGTCGAGCTCCGTGGCGGCGTCCACGGCCCGCCGCAGTTCGGGTCCGGCCTCGACGAGCCGGCGCAGCGCGATGACGAGGGCGGTGGTCCGCGGTTCGGGGTGGTCGACGTCGATCCGTACGGACACGGTCTCCTCGACCGCGCGGGCGATCTGCCGGGCGGCGGCGAGTGCCTGGTCGGCGGTCTGGGCTCCGACGCCCGGTATCTGCCGCAGCTCGTACCGGCTCGCGTCGAACACGCCGCGCACCGATCCGAGCCCCGCCGCCTCAAGGGCCCCGAGCCTGAGCCGCCCCTCGGTGACGTCCTTCAGGCGCGAGACCGGGATGCCCTCCAGCTCCTGGGCGACCAGCTCGGCGAGGACCGGCGCGAGGGCCGTACGCACCTGGTCGACGGCCCGCGCGTGATCGTCGAGCACTCCTCGGGCGAGCCCGCGCAGCCGCTCGGCCCGCCCGACGACCGTACGGGTCTTCCGCCCCACCGGTACGGGGCTGTCGACCGCCCCCTCACCCTCCGCCATGACGCCCCTCGTATGCCGTACGCCGCGATGAGCGGACATCCTTCCACGGGGGACCGACAGTCGGGCCGGACGACGGGCGGGCCCAACGCCCGCCCGGTCCGCCGAGGCACTTCGGCTATGCGCGGGCTTCGCGAGGGCGGCGGAACACGAACGCCGAGGCCACCCCGCCGATGAGGCCGAAGAGATGTCCCTGCCAGCTGACTCCGGCCGTCGTCGGCAGTACGCCCCACAGGATCGAGCCGTAGACCGCGCCGACGACGAGCCCTATGACCACGTCACCGATCCGGCGGTCCACGAAGCCGCGGACCAGCAGATAGCCGAAGAGGCCGAAGACGACGCCGGACGCGCCCGCGGTTATGGAGTGTTCGGACGCGGTGAGCCAGACGCCCAGGCCGCTGACGAGGATCGTCACGGTGACGACGGCGAGGAAGCGGCGGATCCCGGACAGCGCGGCCAGGAAGCCGAGGAGGAGCAACGGCACGCTGTTCGCGGCGAGATGGTCCCAGCCGAAGTGCACGAAGGCGGCGGGCACGATGTCCCGCAGCTCGCCGAACTCGCGCGGCGTGATGCCGAACGTGTCCAGGGCGTGGCCGGTCGCCACGTCGATTGCTTCGAGCACCCAGAGCAGGGCGACCCAGCCGCCCACCAGCAGGGCCGCGTTCTTGACCCGCTCACCGCGCGACGCCGGCGCGGGAACTGCCACGCCGTACGGCCCGTACGCCATGAGAACCTCCTGGCTTCCCTCGTGTACTCCTCAACGCACGGAAGGCTCCGCCCGGTTCCCACCCATGGCCGGGCGAAGCGGAATCGTGGTGACCACTCTCGGTCTCGTACTTTTTACGCATTGTGATCGTGCGCCCATGACCTCACTGTGATCTGCCATGGACAACGGATCACATGCCCGGGAGACCCGCCTGGTCGAGCTGGTCGTGCCCGGTATCGGTCCGGTGGACCGCGCGGAGGCACTGGAGCCACCGGCCGTCCACCGGATCAGTGGGGACGAGGCCGCCGGCTGGTACGGAGCGGTGGCGGAGGACGACGCCGAGCCGCTCGTCGAACGGCAGGTCTACGACTGGAACCGGCTCACGATCGGCGGCGCGGGCCGGGCGATGTGGCTGCTCCTGCTGCCCTTTCTGCTGATCAACCTGGTGACGTGGATGCAGCCCCGGCTGCCGCGGCACAGCAGGGTGTCGGGCTGGCTGTACGACTTCGGGGCCCGGCTGCTCGGACTGTCGCTGACGGTGATGCTGGTGGGCGTGTTCGGGCAGGCCGCCATGGACCAGGTCGTGTGGCAGTGCGGGGCGCCCGCGCACACCGCCTGCGGTGCGGAGAACCCGTTGGTCGAGGCGGCACGGGACTCGGGCTGACGCTCGCGGCCGTGGTGCCGCTGCTCGTCGGAGCCGTGATGGCGTTCAGCGCGCGGGACGCCAAGAAGGAGTACCGGCCGGTCCTGAAGACCGTGGAGGGCGAGGAGTACCGGCGCCTGGACCGGGAGGACAAACAGCAGGCCCGGGAGAACGGCAAGGTACGGCGGCCATTGGAGGTGCGCGGCTTCTGGGAGTACAACTGGCGGGCCGAGGGCCTCACTTCACAGCATCGGTGTGCGGGTCTGCTCACCGTCGCGATGCTGGTGATCGTTCCGGGGCTCCAGTACGACCTGCGGCGGGACGGCACGGTCGTCGGGCTGGCGCTGTTCGTGCTGATTCTGGTGCTGGCGGCGCTGATGGTCGCCGACGGGCCCTGGTTCAGAAGTGTGGCGTGGGCGAGGCGGTGGCCGCCCAATCACCGGCGGACCACCCTCGGCGTGTGTCTCGGGGTGACGGTCTCCGCCATGCTCTACTGCGCGCTCCCCGAGCGGGACTGGCTCGCGGCGCGCGGGACTTCCCGGATGCTGCCGGGAATGGGCGAGGAGGCCAACGACGTCGTGATCGCCCAGGGCGTCGGCGTGCTGCTGATGATCGTCGCCTGTCTGGTGATGTGCCTCAGGGACCGCGACCGTGCGGAAAGGACGTCCCTGTACGGGCTGTTGGGGCCCGTGGTCGCGGTGGTGTCCTGCTTCATCGGGTGGCTCTACACGGCGGCGTTCTCCCTGTGGGCGCAGGGCTGGCTCACCCCGGACGGCGACCCGTACGCCACCGAACTCCCCAGGGCGGTGCGGGTGATCGCCGCGGCCTTCCCGCTGGTAATGGTGCTGGGCGGGCTCGCGGCCGTGGCCAACGCCCTGTGGAAACTGTGGAGGCGCAGGCCGGCGGCCCCGGCGCATCCGGCGGAGGAGAAGGAGGACAGGAAGCACCGCAGCGAGATCAACTGGGCCCGGAAACTGGGAGAGGACGGCCTGAACTGGTACGACCAGGGCCTCGCCGCGCTGGCCTCCCTCATCGTGGCCCTGGTCCTCACCCTGTATCTGGCGAACTGGGTGGGCGACGGTTCCCTGACGACGAGCGTCCGCCGGACCACGAACGACACGGTCAAGCAGCTGACCACCCTCGGTGCCCTCGCCCTGATCGCCCTCGTGGCGGTGGCGGTGCTCGCCGTACGGGCCGTCGCGCTCCGTCCCGAGATGCGCAGGAACACGGGCATCGCCTGGGCCTTCGGCGTGTTCTGGCCGCGCGCCGCGCACCCTTTCGCCCCGGCGGCCTGGACCGTACGGACCGTTCCCGAACTCGTCCACCGCATCGAGCATCTGCTGGACTCCGACAGCCGTACGCGGATACTGCTGCACGCGCAGTCCATGGGGTCGGTGATCGCCGTGGCCGCGCTGTGGCAGATTCCGCCCGAACTGCGTCCACGCATCGGCCTGTTGACGACGGGAAGCCCGATCGGCGCGGTGTTCGCCCGCCACTACCCCGGCTATGTCACGGCCGAGTCCCTCGACGCCCTGGTCCACAACGAGGACGGCGACGACGGCGAGGACGGCGGCACCCCGGACAGGACTCGCCTGCTCAGGACGTGGGTCAGCATCCACCGCGAGACCGACCTGCTGGCCGGCCCGACCGGCGTCGGCGGTGTGGACCAGGAGTGGAAGGACGGGGTGGCACCGATGGACCCCGACGCCGAGCGGTCGCATGCGCGCACCCGTGCCCAGCCCGTCTTCTGGCCCCTGGAACGGCACAACGGATACCGCCGGGACCCCAGGATCGCGGCGGTCCGCAGAGCGATCCTCGACACCCTCGCCGAGCCGGCCCCTCCGCCGCCCACTCCCCCGGCGACACCTGCTCCACGCCGGCCGACGCCCTCACCCGCGCCCTCGCCCTCGCCCTGACCGGCACCGGCACCGGTACCGGCACCCGCGCCGACTCGAAGGGGGCCGACGCCTGACCGGACCAGCCCCGTCCGAAGCCCGCGGGGACCCGTACCGAGGCCGCCGCCCCGGAATCCCCGGTGGCTCCGAACGAGTGGACTCGCCGGAACGATTACCGGACAGGGGCCTCCGCCCGGGGTCCGGGTGGTGACGTTGCCGTCCGAGCCCTGACCTGGAAGAGGCGCCCCGACATGCGACGTACCCCCTCCCGCCGGCTGTTCACCGCGGCGCTCCTCGTGGCGTCGGTGCTGGCGCCGATGACAGCGATTCCGGCCACGGCGGTCAACGCCGCGGGCGTCGACCGGCACGGCGGCGGCCCGTACGACGGCAACCGGCACTGCGCCGACCCGCACGGCGGCGGCCCGCACGGCGCCGGACCTCATGGCGTCAACGGGCGCGGCGGCGACCGGCACGACAAGGACGAGTGCCCGTCGAACGGTCTCGATCCCAAGCTGACCGCCCGGCTGGACAAGGCCATCGCGGACGTCCGCCGGAAGGCCGACATCCCCGGTGTCGTCGTCGGACTGTGGATGCCGGGCAAGGGAAGCTACGTACGCGCGACCGGGGTCGCCGACACCGCCACCGGTCGGCCGATGACCACCGACCCGTACATGCGGATCGGCAGCGAGACCAAGACGTTCACGGTCACCGCGCTGCTCCAGCTCGTCGACGACGGACGGATCCGCCTGGACGACCCGATCTCCAAGTACATCCACGGCGTGCCGGGCGGCAAGCGGATCACGCTGCGTCATCTCGCCGAGATGCGCAGCGGCCTGTTCCCGTACAGCGCCGACGCGGACTTCGAGCACGATCTGCTGAGCGACCCGAGCCGCTCGTTCACCCCGCGGGAGCTGCTCGCGTACGGCTTCAAGCACAAGAACACCTTCAAGCCGGGCAAGCAGTTCCAGTACTCCAACAGCAACCTCGTCCTTCTCGGCCTGGTGATCGAGAAGGTCAGCGGGCACAACCTCGTCGACTTCATCGACAAGCGGGTGCTCCGCCCGGCCCACCTGCGCCACACGCTGTTCCCCCTGGACGCCGAGTTCCCCGAGCCGCACCCGCGCGGCTACACCAACCAGACGCTGAGCGGCGACGTCGAGGACTCCACGGACTGGAACCCCAGCTGGGCCTGGGCGGCCGGGGCGATGATCTCGAACCTGCACGACCTGCGCCGCTGGGCCAAGATCGTCGCCACCGGGACGCTGCTCAGCCCGCAGACCCAGAAGGAGCGGCTCAAGACCCTGCCGACCGGCTTCCCCGGCACGAACTACGGCCTCGGCATCTTCGAGTCCGACGGCTGGATCGGCCACAACGGCTCCATCCCCGGCTACGAGAGCGTGACCGTCTACCTGCCGTCGAAGAAGGCCACCCTGGTGGTCCTCCTCAACACGGACATCTCCTACGAGGGCAAGGAGCCGTCCTCGGTCCTCGCCCAGAAGATCACCGAAATCGTGACCCCGAAGAACATCTACGACCGCCCGGTCCCGCCGCGCTAGTACTCCACGTCAGTACGGCAGCCCCCAGTGCGCGGCGAGCCGCAGACCATCGGACACCCCACGGCGGGAGACCGCCACCAGTGGGGTGTCCGAGGTCGTTCCGGGGACGGCGAGCATGTCGCGTACCAAGGCGTCGTACGGGCGCACCCGGCCGGACAGCGGGTGGAAGGGACCGGGGTCTACCGGGACTGACGCATGATCCAGTCGCGGATGCCGGGGATGGTGCAGGCGACCTGCCAGGTGGCCATGTGTGCGCTGGTGGTGGAGCCGGCCGGTACGACGGTGCCGGTCTCGAAGGCCGCGAAGTTCACCGGGGTCCGCTGTGCCGTCATGCTCCGGACGTCGGCGGCGAACTCCGCGGCCGTGGACCGGCCGTCCCACAGAGCGGTGCCGACCTGTGTGCCCTGGTCCCGGATGACCTCGGTGATGGCCTGCTCACCCGGGTACGCCTTGGTGTCGTCCGCGGAGACGAGGATCCACAGCTTCTTCTCGGCCAGCGGCACGGCCTGGCTCTCCGGCCACTGGCCGGCGACGATGAACGCGGCAGCGAACAGCTCGGGATACCTGATGTTCAGGCCCAGCGACATCATCGCGCCCATCGACTGCCCGGTCGTGTAGAGCCGGTTCGGGTCGATGCCGTACTCCTCCGTCACCGACCGGACGAGGTTCGCGGTGGCCTCGAACAGCCTCGACGGCTCGTAGTTGTCGTCGATCACCACGGAGCCGTATTCGGGGGCCAGGACGAAGGACGCGTGCCGGGCCTGGTCCTCCGGGCTCGCCCAGCAGACGGCGCCGAGGCCCTGGACCAGGGGGCCTTCCGTAGCGACGTTGACCACGCTCGCGTCGTGCATGAACAGGACCATCGGGTAGCTCTTGCGGCGGTCGTTCCTGGGTGGCTCGATTGCGGCGGCGGTGACGACGTCCCTCGGCGGTGCCACGACGGCGGACGCGGCCACGGGTGCGGGGCCGAAGGCGGGGTCCGTCACGAGTACGGGGCTGAAGGTGGGGGCCGGCCGGGCGGCGATCGGCATCCCGTCCTCGCTCCTCCCGCTCGACGGCTTCGCCACGGTCCACGACGACCTCTACGTACGGATCCTTCTGCTGGAGAACGGGTCCCGCCGCGTCGCCCTGGCCGTCCTGGACCTGACGTCGGTCGGCGCGGAGGCGCTCACCCTGATGAGGACGACCATCGCGAAGGCGTCCGGCATCGCGCCGGCCGACATCGTCGTGACCGTGACGCACACCTTCTCCGCCCCGCATGTGCAGGCGTCCACCACGTCGACGGCGGCGGCTCAGTACGTACGGCAGATCGTGAAGGCCACCGCGAGCGCGATCGCGGCGGCGGTCGAGGGCCTGCGGCCGGCGCGGGTCGGGTTCGGGACGGGCACGTGCGATGTGAACGTCAACCGGGACGTCCGCACGATCGACGGCTGGTGGCTCGGCACCGGTGAGGCGGGCTCGTCGGACAAGAGCGTGGGGGTCACCCGCTTCGACGACCTGGACGGCACCCCCATCGCCGTCCTCGTCAACTACGGCGTCCAGTCCTCGGTCATGATGGAGTCGGTCATGGCGAGCGGCGACCTGCCGATCACGGCCGACCTGGCCGACGCGGCGGTGCGGCACGTGGAGAAGCAGTACGACGGCGACGTCGTCGGGTTCTTCCTGGTCGGCTCATGCGCGGACCAGTCACCGGCGTTCAGGTCGAACCGGTACACCATCGACAAGGACAAGAAGTGGTCCCGGACCGACGCCCAGGACGCCGGCTGGCTGCTTCTCACGGTGCAGGGCGAGCGGCTGGGCACCGAGGCCGTCCGGGTCAGCGAGACCATCAGGACCTCCGCGGCGGCCCGGGCTCGACGGTGCGTCTCGTCACCGACTCCGTCACGGTCGACACGATGCCGATGGGCCACCCGACGGGACCGACGAAGACCTACGACTTCGCCCCGACCGGCACGGCCGACGTACCGGTCTGGATCCTGCAGGTCGGCAACGGCGTATTCGTGGGCGTGGCACCGGAGCTGTCCACCGACACCGCGCTGGCCATCAAGAAACACTCGCCGTTCCCGCACACCGCCGTCACGTCGATGCTCGAGGGCGGCTCGAAGAACATGGCCGAGGCACAGAGCTATGCCCGGATCACCTGCGAGGCGATGGACTCGCAGTACGCCCGGGGCTCGGCCGAGACGGTCGCGGCAAAGATCGGCGACATGCTGCACTCCCTGCGCCCCTGAACCCGCGCCTGCGGGTTCAGGGCGACCAGGGAGCCCTGCCGGGTCAACGACATTGTGGGACTCAGACGTTGAACCTGAACTCCACCACGTCCCCGTCCTGCATCACATACTCCTTGCCCTCCATGCGCGCCTTGCCCTTGGCTCGGGCCTCGGCTACTGAACCCGTTTCGACGAGGTCCTCGAAGGAGATGACCTCCGCCTTGATGAAGCCCTTCTGGAAGTCGGTGTGGATGACTCCTGCGGCCTCGGGGGCGGTGGCGCCCTTCTTGATGGTCCAGGCTCGGGATTCCTTGGGGCCGGCGGTGAGGTACGTCTGCAGGCCGAGGGTGTTGAAGCCGACGTGGGCGAGGGTGGCGAGGCCGGGCTCCTCGACTCCGACGGACTGGAGGAGCTCCAGGGCCTCCTCGTCGTCGAGCTCGGCGAGGTCCGCCTCCAGCTTGGCGTTGAGGAAGATCGCCTCCGCGGGGGCGACCAGCGCGCTCTGCTCGGCCTTGAAGGCGTCGTCGGTCAGCTCGTCCTCGTCGACGTTGAAGACGTAGAGGAACGGCTTCACGGTGAGCAGGTGCAGGTCGTGGAGGAGGGCCTCCTGGTCCGAGTCCTGCTTGATGCCCGCGGCGAAGAGGGTCTGGCCGCCGTCCAGGATCTCCTTGGCCGCCTCGACCGCCGCCACCTTCGCCACGACGTCCTTCTTGATCCGCGACTCCTTCTGGAGGCGCGGCAGGACCTTCTCGATGGTCTGCAGGTCGGCGAGGATCAGCTCGGTGTTGATCGTCTCGATGTCGTCCTTCGGCGAGACCTTGCCGTCCACGTGCACGACGTTCTCGTCCTTGAAGGCACGGATGACCTGGCAGATCGCGTCCGACTCACGGATGTTCGCGAGGAACTTGTTGCCGAGGCCCTCGCCCTCGCTCGCGCCGCGCACGATGCCCGCGATGTCCACGAAGTCGACCGTGGCCGGGAGGATCTTCTGCGAACCGAAGATCTCGGCCAGCTTGGTCAGCCGGGCGTCGGGGACGCCGACCACGCCGACGTTCGGCTCGATCGTGGCGAACGGGTAGTTGGCCGCCAGCACGTCGTTCTTGGTCAGGGCGTTGAACAGGGTCGACTTGCCGACATTCGGCAGACCGACGATTCCGATCGTGAGCGACACGTTGCGACTTCCCGTACGTAAGGGTGGAGGACGATCCAGACGATCCACCAGTCTACGGCGTTCCGCGCCCCGCACCGGCGACGTATCGAACGCTTGCTCAAGGTCGGCCAAAGCGCGTGTCCCAGGGCCTATTCCACACATAACCCGACCTAAGTTGGACCTGTGGAGCAACACAGAACTCGTCCCCCTCAGTCACCGCCGGTGCGACGCGGCGCGCCCCTTCCCCCGCAGGCCGGACGGGGTGGGACCCGTACGGCCCGGCAGACCGGGGCCGGGGCCGGTGTCCCGAAGACCCCGACGGCCGTGTCACCGCTGGTGCAGGCCGTCCGCCGGTTCCCCAACCCCCGGCTCACCGGGCTGGGCAGTGGGCTGTTCTGCGCCGCGTCGATGTTCGCGCTGGCCTGTCTGGACGCGCTGCTGTTCGGGTCCTCGCTCGTCGTCTACGGGGTGCTGTTCCTGCCCGTGTGCGCGTTGACGGCGGTGTGGGTGCGGCGGGCCGACCTCGTCACGGCGGTCGTCGCCGTGCCGATCGCCTTCGCCGTCGGGCTGCTGCCGATCGCCGACAGCAGCGGAGGATTCTTCGGGCGGGTGATGGGGCTGGTCACGGCTCTCGCGCTGCACGCGGGGTGGCTGTACGGGGGCACGCTGGTCGCCGGACTCATCGTCACTGTGCGCAAGGTGCGGATGATGAGCCGTCGTGCCGCGCAGCGGCGCCGGGCAGCCGCCTGAGACCAGGGACTGCCCGGGCAGGTCGGTCCGCTAGTCCGCCTTCGCCGCCCGCATCGCCGCGCCCACGATCCCCGCGTTGTTCTGCAGCTGGGCCGGGACGATCTCCGCCTTGATGCCCTCGATCAGGGGCAGGAACTTCTGGGACTTGCGGCTGACGCCGCCGCCGATGATGAAGAGCTCGGGCGAGAAGAGCATCTCCACATGGGCGAGGTACTTCTGGACGCGGTGGGCCCAGTGCTCCCAGGAGAGGTCGTGGTCCTCCTTGGCCTTGGTGGACGCGTGCTTCTCCGCGTCGTGGCCGTTCAGCTCCAGGTGGCCCAGCTCCGTGTTCGGCACCAGGGCGCCGTCCACGAAGACGGCGCTGCCGATGCCCGTACCGAACGTGAGCAGGATGACCGTGCCCTGGCGGTCGCGGCCCGCGCCGAACTGCATCTCGGCGACGCCCGCCGCGTCCGCGTCGTTCAGCACCGTCACCGGCAGTCCGCCCAGCCGGTCGCCGAGCAGGGCGCGGGCGTCCGTGTCGATCCAGTCCTTGTCCACGTTGGCGGCCGTACGGATCGTGGCGCCGCCGGTGACCACGCCCGGGAAGGTGATCCCGACCGGGCCCGTCCACCCGAAGTGGCCGACGACCTCCTTCACGCCGTCCGCCACCGCGTCCGGGGTCGCGGGGTGCGGCGTGAGCACCTTGTGGCGCTCCTCCGCCAGGTCGCCCACGTCCAGGTCCACGGGAGCGCCCTTGATCCCTGAGCCGCCGATGTCCACACCGAAGATCTGCATGGCTCTACGTTACGTCGTACGACGGACAGTCACTCCGCCGAGGGGGTGCCGGCGGTGCGGTCCGCCACCAGGGCGGCGGCCTCCGCGCGCAGGTCACGGCGCAGTTCCTTGGGGAGGGAGAACGTGATGGACTCGTCGGCCGTCTTGACCGTCTCCACGTCCCCGTAGCCGCGCTCGGCCAGCCATTCCAGGACGCCGTCCACCAGTACGTCCGGGACCGAGGCCCCGGAGGTCAGGCCCACCGTGGTGACGCCCTCCAGCCAGGCCTCGTCGATCTCGGCGGCGAAGTCCACCAGGTGCGCGGCGGCGGCGCCGGCGTCCAGGGCGACCTCGACCATGCGGATCGAGTTCGAGGAGTTCTTCGAGCCCACCACGATCACCAGCTGGGCGTCCTCGGCGAGCTTCTTCACCGCGATCTGGCGGTTCTGCGTGGCGTAGCAGATGTCGTCGCTGGGCGGGGAGATGAGCTGCGGGAACTTGTCCTTGAGGGCGTCGACCGTCTCCATGGTCTCGTCGACCGACAGCGTGGTCTGGGAGAGCCAGACCACCTTGGAGGGGTCGCGCACCTCGACCTTGGCGACGTCCTCGGGGCCGTCGACGAGCGTGATGTGCTCGGGCGCCTCGCCGGACGTGCCGATGACCTCCTCGTGGCCCTCGTGCCCGATCAGGAGGATGTCGTAGTCCTCCTTGGCGAAGCGGACGGCTTCCTTGTGGACCTTGGTGACCAGGGGGCAGGTCGCGTCGATGGTGGCGAGCTTGCCGGCCGCGGCCTCGTCGTGGACGACCGGGGCGACGCCGTGCGCCGAGAACATGACGATGGACCCCTCGGGGACCTCCGCCGTCCGTTCGACGAAGATCGCACCCTTCTTCTCCAGGGTCTGCACGACGTATTTGTTGTGGACGATTTCGTGGCGGACATAGATCGGGGCCCCGTACTGCTCCAGGGCCTTCTCGACGGCGATCACGGCACGGTCGACTCCCGCGCAGTAGCCACGAGGGGCGGCGAGGAGGACACGGCGGCCAGTCGAAGCAGTCATGCATCCCATCGTAAGGCCGCGCCCGGCGCGTCAAAGATCGCCGCCTTGGGGAGATGGGGAGACTGGTCGGGCAGCCGGGGAGGCTGGGAGGGGTGGGGCCAGGCGCGACTCTCGGGAGGTACGGATGTCCGGCACGGAGACCTCGGCCCACGCGGCCGACGACGAACAGGGTCTGCGGCGCAATCTCGGCTTCCGCGATCTGGTCGTCTACGGGCTGCTGTTCATCGCCCCCATGGCGCCGGTCGGCATCTTCGGGACCCTCGACGCCAAGTCGCACGGGGCGGTCGCGCTGGTCTACGTCGTCGCCACGGTCGCGATGGCGTTCACCGCTTTCAGCTACGCCCAGATGGTGCGCGTGGTCCCCCAGGCGGGTTCGGTGTTCGCCTACGCGCGCGCGGCACTCGGAAAAGAGGCTGGGTTCATCGCCGGCTGGATGGCGATGCTGGACTACCTCCTCATCCCGGCGGTGGCGTACCTCTTCTCCGGGATCGCGATGAACGCCCTGGTCCCGGAGATCTCGCGGTGGGTGTGGACGGCACTCGCCGTCGTCGTCACGACACTGCTCAACCTGTGGGGCGTACGGGCCGCCGCGCGCGTCGGTTTCCTGGTGCTCGCGATGGAGATCGTGGTCCTCCTTGTCTTCGTCGTGTCGGCGGTCGTCGTCCTCGCGCGCGACGGGGCCGAGCGGGGGTGGCTGTCGCCGCTGTCGGGGGACGGCTCCCAGGGGGCGTTCGCGCTGTCCGCCGTCGTCGGGGCCGTGTCGATCGCCGTGCTCTCCTATCTCGGCTTCGACGCGATCGCCTCCTTCGCCGAGGAGGTGACGGGGAGTTCGGAGAAGGTGGCCAGGGCCGTGCTGTTCTGTCTCGCCCTCGCCGGTGTGCTGTTCATCGCGCAGACGTATCTGATCGCCCTGCTCGAACCGCTGTCGTCCGCGGAGCTCGCCGCCGATCCGGTCAAGCAGGGGTCGGCGTTCTACGACGCCGTGGACGTCTCCGTCGGGACGTGGCTGCACGACCTGGTGGCCGTCAGCAAGGCGATCGGGGCGGCGTTCGCGGCGCTGGCCGGGCAGGCGGCGGCCGGGCGGCTGCTGTTCGCGATGTCCCGGGACCGGCGGCTGCCGCGGGTTCTGTCCCGGACTGACTCCGGGACGCCTCGGGTGGCGCTGCTCTGTGCTGCCGTCATCACGATGGTGGCCGCGGTGTGGGCCGCTCGGCGTGACGACGGGATGGACCATCTGGTGTCGGTGGTCGACATCGGGGCGTTGACCGCGTTCACGTTGTTGCACGCGAGTGTCGTGGGGTGGTTCGTCGTGCGGCGGCGGGGTGGGGCTGTGGTGTGGTGGCGGCATGTGCTGATGCCTGTTGTGGGGGCGGCGATCACTGTGGCTGTGATCGTGGAGGCGTCTGGGACTGCGCAGGTGGTGGG